>REEK01000170.1 GCA_007695115.1 Sphaerobacteraceae bacterium | reverse complement strand
GACTGCGGTTCGCGATTCGTGAAGGTGGCCGAACCGTTGGTGCCGGTGTCGTGACCAAGATTATCGAGTAGAATTGCTGTTCTGAACTGGCTATCGACGGTTTCGCGCCGTAAAGAGGATGTGGTATCATGGCGAAGAAGGGCAGAGCTGACCGACACGTCATTACGATGGAATGTACTGAGTGTCGGGAGCGGAACTACACAAGCGAGAAGAACCGGCGGAATGACTCCAGCCGAATCGAACTGAAGAAGTTCTGCCCGCGTTGCCGGACACACCAGGTGCATCGGGAGACGCGGTAGCCAGTTCTGACAACGGTAAGTAGCAGAGGGTCGTAGCTCAATTTGGTAGAGCAGCGGTCTCCAAAACCGCAGGTTGCGGGTTCGAGTCCTGTCGGCCCTGCCCTCTTTCGTAACAGTGTCGATGACATTGTCTAAGGGTGGCGTGAAAGCCAAACGAGTCATCATGGGGCAGCGCCGCTGGCATGCCCCATTGTTTTGTGACCGGGTATCGATTAATCAGCGAGAAACTGGCGGTGCTTGAACCGTTACTGCCAGAAGGAAGGCCACATGTCGACCAGGACGAAGTCCAAGGGAAAAGCATCGGAACGCGAGTCACCCTCACGTCTGGCGAGTCTCAAGCAGCTGTTCCGCGATACCAAGAATGAGATCAAGAAGGTTACCTGGCCTGATCGTGAGACGACACGCAACTTGACGATCGTGGTTATCGCTCTCGCGACAGTTCTTGGTGCCCTTCTCGGCGGAGTCGATGCACTGTTTGTCCGACTGTGGGAAGCGCTTCGAGCGTTTTAGGAGGCAACAATGGCACGATCACTCCGCGACCGGCTAGCGCAACGCCGTCGTGAAGAACTAACAGGCAGCGTGCTGACGGATGAATCCGGTAGCGAAGAGTCTGAGGGTGCCACTGAGACTGAGGTCGAAGAGCTCCCGGGCGACTGGTACGTTGTACACACCTATTCTGGTTACGAGAACAAAGTCAAACAGAATCTCGCTCACCGTGTCGAATCAATGGACATGCTCGATCAGATCTTCGAAGTCGTCGTTCCGACGCAGGAAGAGGTCGAGATCAAGGCGGGGCAGCGCCACAGCGTGCAGCGCAAGGTGTTCCCCGGCTATGTGCTGGTTCGCATGGAGATGAGCGATGAGTCCTGGAGCGTGGTTCGTAACACGCCCGGTGTCACCGGGTTTGTGGGAACGACTGCTCGACCCAGCCCGCTTGCGCAGGATGAGGTCGACAAGATCCTTAAGGGCATGCACGCCGAGGCTCCGAAGGTTTCGGTCACGCTGCAGCTGGACGATACGGTGAGCATTATCGACGGTCCATTCAGCGATTTCCGTGGGACTGTTGATGACATTGACCACGAACGCGGGAAGGTCAAGGTTCTCGTCTCCTTCTTTGGACGCGAGACACCGGTGACACTCGATTTCCTGCAGGTAGAAAAAGAAACCTGATCCGGACACGTTGTCCGTGAATCATGTTGAGGGTTTTCGTGAGATAGACGTGGGAGGGAATTCAGTTCCCGCTCGGACCACAGGGAGGTAAGACAGTTGGCCAAGAAAATTCGTGCCTACATCAAGTTGCAGATTCCGGCTGGTAAGGCGACGCCAGCACCGCCGATCGGTCCGGCGCTCGGTCAGCACGGTGTTGCGATCATGAACTTCTGCAAGGAGTACAACGAGCGCACCGCTGACATGGCAGGTCAGGTCGTTCCGGTTGTGATTACGGTGTTCGAGGATCGCTCGTTCACGTTCATTACCAAGACGCCGCCGGCTGCCGAGATGATTCGCCAGGCCGCGGGCATCGATAAAGGTGCAACTAACGTCAAGACTGAGACCGCCGGCCAGGTCTCTCGTGATCAGATTCGCGAGATCGCGGAAGCCAAGATGCCGGATATCAACGCAGTCGACATTGAGGGCGCGATGCTGCAGATCGAAGGTACCGCCCGCAGCATGGGCGTCAAGATCGTTGATTAGGTTCAGCGCGCTGAACTCGTAGATGTTTGTGAACGTGGGAGGGTTGCGGCCCGCTTGCACCACGGAGGGAGCGAGAAGACATGCCGAAACGTGGCAAGAAGTATATTGAAGCGCTGAAGCACATCGAAGAGGGCAAGCTGTATTCGCCCGAAGAGGCAGCCGAACTGGTCAAGAAGACCGCGTTTGCCAACTTCGACGAAACCATCGAAGCTCATTTCCGTCTCGGGATTGATCCCCGGCAGGCTGATCAGCAGCTGCGCACCTCGGTTTCCCTGCCACATGGCACGGGTAAGACCACGCGCGTGCTCGTCTTTGCGGCTGGTGAAGCCGAGAAGGTTGCTCAGGACGCCGGTGCTGACTATGTGGGCAACGACGACCTGGTGCAGAAAATTCAGGATGGCTGGCTCGAATTCGATGCCGCTATCGCCGTTGCTGATCAGATGAGCAAGGTCGGTGGTCTTGGCCGAATCCTTGGTCGACGTGGTCTGATGCCGAACCCGCGCTCTGGCACGGTCGTTCGGGAGGTAGAAGACCTTCCACGCGTGATCAACGAGCTCAAGGGTGGTCGTATCGAGTTCCGGAACGACCGGACCGGTCTCCTGCATGTCGAGCTTGGGAAGAAGAGCTTCGAGGAACAGCAGATCCTCGAGAACTTCCTCGCGGTCATCGATACCGTGTTCCGCGAGAAGCCAGAAGGCGTCAAGGGCATCTATTGCCGGAGCATTACGCTCACGAGTACAATGGGTCCTGGCATTCCGGTCGATGTTGCGCTCGCGCAACAGGCTATTGGGCAATCAGCAAGCGCTGCCTAGGCCGACTTGAAGCTGACAATCGAATTCGTTCGCTATAGACCGCTGGAGCCAGTGGCTTAATTTCCAGCCGAGGCGATCAAGGATGACGAAACTCTCAACGATCATGCGTTGAATTTCCAACCCTTGCGCCCCTGGCGCAAGGGTTTTCTGTTTTCAGCGGATTCAGAATTTTGAGGAAAGGGGGTGAAGACGTGCCAACACCAAAGAAAATGCAGGAAGTCGAAGAGCTTACGGAGTTGCTGAAATCATCGTCGCTGACGATTCTGACACACTATCGTGGTTTGTCAGTGGCGAGCATGCAGTCGTTTCGCACGAATCTGCGCGACAACCAGGCAAGCTTCCGGGTGGTGAAGAACACGCTGACGGGCATCGCGGCAGATAATGCCGACATGAGCCACATTCGAGAGTATCTCGAAGGTCCCACGGCGATCGTGACCACAACGGGAGACGATCCGGTTGGTCCAGCGAAAGCGACCCGGGAATTCGTCCGGACGTCGCGGATTCTCGAGATTCGGGCAGGTGTGCTGAACGGCGCGCTGGTGACAGCTGACGAGGTTGAACGCCTCGCTATGCTGCCGAGCCGCGAAGAGCTGCTGGCAAAGGTTGTCGGTGGTCTGAATGCGCCGCTCGCAGGAATGGTCGGAGTACTCTCCGGACCGATCCGCTCTCTGGCGTATGTGCTGCAGGCTCGTGCCTCGCAGCTGGAAGAAAACGGCGGCGCGTAGCCCGCATCACCGTTCCGCTTTATTGATTGCCTGACTGTGATGCAGGCGTAATTTGAACCCGCAGGTTGAAAGGACTAACACCAATGGCACTTGGCCAGGAGAAGATGGAAGAGCTGATTCAGACGATCGAGCAGATGACGGTTCTCGAGCTGTCTGAGCTCGTGAAGGAACTCGAAGATCGCTTCGGCGTGACCGCGGCCGCTCCGGCTGCCGCCGCCGCTGCACCGGCTGCTGAAGCTGCCGAGGCTGCCGAAGAGCAGTCCGAGTTCGACGTTGTCCTGACCGACATCGGCGCTCAGAAGATCCAGGTCATTAAGGCTGTCCGCGAGCTGACCCAGCTCGGACTGAAGGAAGCCAAGGACATGGTCGAAGCCGCTCCGAAGGCGATCAAAGAAGGCGTCAACAAAGAAGAAGCAGACGCTGCCAAGGCTCGCCTCGAAGAGGCTGGCGCCACGGTCGAACTCAAGTAGTTCTGACTCGTTGATTGATCGAGCGGGCCCGGCGCAGCGTCGGGCCCCTCGACATCATTGAGGGCCGTTCGGACGCTATGCTATACTTTCTCCAAATAGCGGGGCGTGGCGCAGCCCGGTAGCGCACCGGTCTGGGGGACCGGCGGTCGGAGGTTCAAATCCTCTCGCCCCGACCAATTCGATTCACCCTCTTTACCTCGAAATCCAGTCGTTTCTGGCACCGTATTCGTAGCTAGCGGAGTTAGGTGACACGGTATGGTTGACGCAGAACGTCGTCCACGTATTGTGATTGCAGACGATGAGTCGATCATCCGGATGGATCTTCGAGAGATCCTGACTCAACTTGGCTATGATGTTGTTGGCGAAGCCAGTGACGGCCAGAGAGCGCTGGAACTTGCCCGCAAACTTCAGCCAGATCTCGTGATTCTCGATATCAAGATGCCATCGATGGATGGTATCGAGGCGGCAGGGTATGTCACCGATGAGGGCCTCGCCCCGGTTGTCCTGCTGACTGCGTACAGCGAGAAGGCACTGATTGGCCGCGCCAAGAATGCGGGTGTCTCGGGCTATCTGGTGAAACCCTTCCGTGAAAGTGAGCTCATGCCGGTGATCGAGCTGGCACTGTCTCGCTTCCACGAGATGAAGGGTATGGAGTCAGAGGTTGGAGAACTGCGTGAGAAGCTCGAAGCTCGCAAGGTCATCGAGCGAGCCAAGGGTACGTTGATGGAAGTCCACGGGCTTACAGAGGCCGAGGCATTCAACCGCATGCGCCGAACGAGCATGGATTCTCGAAAATCTATGCGAGAGGTCGCAGACGCTATCCTGCTCACTCACCAGGTTGAATCTCGCTCCAGCTGATGCTGCTGAATCTGCACCAGATTCCACCTTCAGTATGCCGGGTGATTCAAACACGTTGAAACCTGGCTGATGTCTCGTTCGTGACCACTGACCGCTAAGTCATGTTCAGTCGCGAACGGTCACTACTCAGCAAATTCCGTGTTACTGTCGCGCCAGTTGATCGCAATCGATCTCTCCGTGTCACGGCTCTCTTCGAAGCTGACAGTGACGGAGACTTCAGACGGAAGCACCGACACTCCTTCAACCGGATCACCGTTCCCATCGACCGGCAGTGGCTCCACCTGGACAACGAATGTTGTCGTTCGCCCTGCGATCTGAAGCTCTACGAGAGCTTCCTCGACTTGCTGAACAGCTCGCGCCGGACCGTTGATGATAACTGTGTCAGGCTGGATTTCGATCGAGTCCACCGCCAGTCCTGTCGGAACGTCAACCGGATCGATCACCGATATCGGCGTCCCATCAACTTCGACTATACGATCGATCTCTACACTCACCGTTTCCGGAACCACATCACGCACACGAACATCGGCCGGAGCTTCGATCTCGACGTCTACGTCGTGGACGCCCGCAGATTCGACGTCTTCCATGTCCGCGACTGCTGAGATTTGCTCCCTCTCGAGTGTGGTAATGATGCTCTGTGGGCCCTGGATCGTGATGTCGACCGTCGGCGGGTCTCCAACGAGCTCGAAGTCTGATGCAATGTCGTCCACTGTTACGGATATTCCTCCCATAACCCGGGTGGTCTCAGGGTCGTTCTGATAGGTCACGAGTGCCCAGAGCCCGAAGGCAAGGAGGATCGAGACCAGGAACCGAAAGAGGTTTCCCGCATCGAAGAATCGACGCACGCTATGGGATGCCTGTCGAGCTCGCTGGGTGATCGCCGTGCTGGAGGCACTCATACGCCGGCCTCGACCTGTTGATCAGGTGGCGATTCCTGCGATTGCCGGCGACGACCCGGGCGTTCGGAGCGATCACGTTGATCAATCTTGAGGAGTGCGCGCAACACACGACGCAGTCGCTCCTGGTCCAGGTTGCGAACCAGTCGCCCAGCGCTATGAGCCACCGAGATCTGGCCGGTCTCCTCAGAGACGATGATCACGATCGCGTCTGATTCTTCCGTGATGCCGATCGCCGCACGATGTCGGGTTCCGAGTTGGCCGCCAGTGGCCACGTTGTCGCTAAGCGGGAGAACGCACGAGGCAGCAAGCACGCGGTCCTGCCGGACGATCGCGGCGCCGTCGTGAAGCGGGGTGTTTGGATAGAAGATACTGATCAGAAGCTGGCGAGTGATCACGGCATCCAGCTGAACACCGCGATCGATGTATTCCTGCAGACCGGTATCTCGTTCGATAACCATGAGTCCACCGAATCGCAGTCGTGAGAGCTGTGCCGAAGCACGGGTGATCTCTTCTACCGCACGTTCGAGTTGCGGCAACTGTCGGGAGCCCCCGAACATATCGGGGAACATCCTGCCGAGCTGTTCCAGCCCCCGCCGAAGCTCAGGCTGAAAGATGATCGGCACGGCAATGATCAATGCTGGCACCGCATGACCGAGAATCCAGTTCAACGCGGCGAGGTTGAAGATATTGGCAACCCCGACAACGACCACGATCAGGATAGCCAGCCCACGAATCAGCTGCGTCGCTCGATTTCCCCGGGCAATCCAGAGTACGCCAAAGATAATCAGTGCAACTGCCATGATATCGACAATTGCTCTGAGATCGAGGCGAGTGAATATCCAGGGGAGTTCTGGCATCGTGTCATCCCGAGTGCGCTTGGTTCACCCAGATTTGGGCCAATTAATTGTAACACGGGGCGAAGTGCGGACCGGGCGCTGTCGAACGTTACTGCAGCGGTTGACGGGCCCGGGTAAGCGCCGCGATGGCGGAGCGCTTGGCCTTGACAGCGTTGTCGTCTGGAGCGAGTCTGGCCAGGCGTCGATACACTCGATCCGCCTGGTGGTACTCCTGAATCGAGACCAGGAGCTCGCCCAGTTGATGATAGGTAGCAGGGTCTTCAGGATCGAGTGCAAGCATCTGATGAGATGCAGCGATCGCCTCGTCCATTTCGTTTTGCTTTCGCGAAATGCGGACGATCTCACGCAGTTGATCCATCGCCTCATTCGTTCTGCCATATTGCACGTAAGTGGCGACTGCGGCGTGCCTCATACGCGTTTCATCTGGAGCGAAGCTGATCAGGAGTCGATGCAGTTTATGGACATTGTCCCAGTCGCTGGTCATCGTTGCGATTTCGATCGCCCGGTGAATCGGTGGTTCAGCTTCGGACAGTCGACCGGCTTTGTGGAGCAGGCGACCTTGCATAACCAGTTGCTCGATCGCTTTGTCGAAGCTCCCGATCTTGAGGCAGTTGTCAACGATTCGAGCCCGCAACCGGATATTTCCGGGCACCAGACGAATCATGGACTCCAGAGTATCGATGGCGTCAGCATATTTTCGGGACGATTCCTGCCGCTGGACGAGCTCTTCCAGGGCATTGAGTGCGTCCGAGCGGGAACCGGCCTGACCGAGCAATTCGGCTCGCAAACGAAGCACATTGGTGTCTTCGACTCCTTGCCTGGTCAGATCTTCGATGAAGCGCAGTGCGTCGGAATAGGCTTCGTTTTCCTGCAACGACCGGGCAATTGCAAGTCCGAGATTGATCCGCGTTGGCGCAGGGTCGAAAATCTCGCTCGATTCCGCCAGTGCCTCGACCTGTGGATCACGCAGGCATTGCCAGCTCTCTCTCAACGCAGTAAATCGAGCGCGTGAGTCGTCGCTATTCGTCGCAGTGCGCACCAGTCCGATGTTGCGCAGAAAGCTCTCGACTGGAGTCTCTGCTGGAGTTGTCTGGAATAGAGCTGTCGCCTCGGTATGATCTCCCGCGTTGAGTGCCAGAAGCCCGGCATACAGCAGAGCACGTTGAGGCGATGGGATTGCGGGAACCAGAAACTCCAGCACATCCGTGACTCGATCATAATTCACGGTTCCGGATCGCAGTGCCGCGCAGACGTGGCCTGCCGTCATCCATTTCGGTTCGATGTCGTCAGATGCGATAGAGATGAGCGCGGAAACTACGATGTTTTCGGGCCAGTCTCGATCGGCATCGAACGCTTCGCGATACCGGCGAATCACCTGGCTGGCGGATTGTCCGTCTTGCCGGTATAGGTAAGAACGTACCAGGTAGCAAAGGGCAATTGGCGAGCCAGGTTCTTTCTCAACCCAGGCGAGCGCCAGACCGAGAGAATCATCTCTGCGCTCCGCAATGTGCAATTCTTCGATTGCCGCGGGAACGTAGGGAATGACCGATCGACCCGCCGGGTCCTCCAGCAACTGCTGGGCAAGCTGAAAGGCCTGTTCGACATCTTTCTCGACATGGCTCTGTATGCGCTTGAGCTCCAGCGTATAGGCTGAGTGGCCGGCAAGGTCTTCCCGGAGCTGGATCGTTTTGAGCAGCCGTCGAGCTGAGTCACGTCGACGGGTGGCGATGAGGAGTTCAGCGGTTCGAATGAATCCTGGCACATACTCAGGTTCGCTGGCGTTAACCGCCAGACATGCATCGAGCGCACTTTCCAGCCGCTGTGATTTGATGTCAGAGTCTGACTCGCGGATGAGACTGCGGGAGTGGGCTGGCAGGCTCGAAACACCCGGCAATGGGCTCAGGAAGACGATGTTATCCAGCGCGGCGGCATCAGTCATTGTCAGGTGGCTGGAAGCGGTCACACTCATGCCCTCAGGGTTTCAGAACTGGGACTCTCAGGAGTCGGGCACGGTAGATCCACTCTCATGCTGGCCCGATCACTAGTTGAGAGTATAGTTTGACAGGGCACGCAATCCTGTAGTACTGAAGTCGCTATCCGGTGTAGGCGAAACGAACGCAAGCCGAACACACGCTACCTGTTCATCATTCGTGTACGCCGCACACGAAAATCTCCAGCTCGGATGAACAGCGCCTGACAGATACGCCCGTCGCTCAGGCGGGATGCGATCCGGCCATCAAGTTCGTCCATGTTCCGATTCGAGGTAATGATCGTTGGCCGCCGATTGTTGTACCGGTGGTTCATCAGCTGATAGAGCTTTTCTCTGGCCCACGGCGTGGCGTTCTCAGTTCCGAGATCGTCCAGAACGAGAAGGTCTGCGTTGCGAACTGCCTGAAATCGGCTGTCGTACGAGTGTGGCTGGTCCGGTGCGAAGGTCGATCGCAGGTGGTCAAGGAGATCCGGAACAACCACGAAGATGACTCGCATTCGCTGATGTGTCAACAGAGCATTGGCAACCGCGGCTGCGAGATGCGTCTTGCCGCATCCGTACCCACCGACGAGATAGAGCCAGCCGTCTGGATTCTCGCTGTACTCGAGGCAGACCTCATACGCTTCCCGAATACCCGGGACTGCTGGATCGAACGCATCGAACGTCCAGTCTTCCAGGCGTTCCAGGTTGCTCATCTCTTCGTATTCGCGGCGCCATTTTCCTTCCTGCTCTTCAATCTTGCAATCGCAAGGAATCAGGCGCCCGAAATTGGGATGCCCAACCGGGGCATCCATTCGCACGTATCCTGCTCCACCGCAGACAGGGCAGCTACTCTCGTCGTCGGCGACGGAAAACTGCGGCGTACTCTCCGGAGAGGTGTTTTTCCGGGTCGAGATCTGCGGAGCTGGATTGATGTCGCCGATTCGTTTCATGGCTTCGTCCCTCAGTGGCCCAGGTTTCAAGAATTCGTTGAATGTATCGCCAGTTTCTCCGGTTGTAGCTTACCGCTGCTTCGATGGCTTCTTCAATCCATGAACGTGGATAGAGTTCCATCGCTTCAACCAGTCGATCTGCGATGATCGGGGTTACCAGACCAATATTCTGCTCGTAGAGTCGAAAGATCCCCGGTCGGGCAGGTTCAACACTCGTCTGCGCGTGTGCCTCGTCCGCTCGAACCGGCAGGTGCAATGAACCATTGCGGTAGCGTTCCAGTCGGACCCGATTCGCTTCCGTACTAACCAGATACCACCGCTCTGGCTCCCCCTGATCGCGATCAACGTCGAGTTGCACGAGTATCGCTCGCGTCACCGCCAGTTCCACTCCGCGCCTGATCTGTGCGTCGGGTGGCTGGACTGCACCATCTCGTCGCAGTGCGGAACGCAGATGTTCGTCCTCGAGCAGATCGAACTCGGAAACCGGTGTTGACCACTCATCTGGGTCTCGTTGCAGACGAAAGATCGCGAGCATGACCTGAAGCTCGGCGATGTCGCGAATTCGCGGAGCAACATCGCGCAGAAACCAGGCAGGGATCGAAATTGATTGTTCGGGCTGTCCAATGCCTGACATAAGTCCCAAGCTCCAGTGATGATGCAGTGGCCCGGGTCCGATAGTCCTCCGGCCCGGAAACGCAATTGTCGTGCGTATGCTTCTCTGGGAAGTTTACGAAATATCCGGCTCGCGATAGAGCTCGAGATCGGCAAACCGCGCCTGACGGGCGAAGAATCGGAGGTGAACCGTATCGGTAGGTCCGTTGCGGTGCTTGGCAACGATCAACTCCGCGATGCCCTTCTTCTCGGTCTCAGGGTCGTAGGCATCCTCACGGTAGATGAACATGACGATATCCGCGTCCTGCTCAATACTGCCACTTTCCCGAAGGTCAGAGAGCATCGGCCGGTGGTCGGCACGAGATTCAACCGCACGGGAGAGCTGAGATAGCGCCAGAACCGGAACATCGAGCTCACGGGCCAGTCCTTTGAGACCGCGAGAGATGTCCGAGATCTCCTGAACACGGTTCTCTGAGCGGCGCCCCTGCATGAGCTGGAGATAGTCAACGATCACGAAATCGAGCCCGTGCTCAGCCATCAGGCGTCGGGCTTTACTCCGGACTTCCATGACACTGATGCCGGGCGTATCGTCGATAAAAATGTTCGCCTCGGCCAGCCGCCCGAAGGCACGCGAAATCTGCTCCCACTCGGCATCATCGATGTACCCGAGGCGCAATCGCTGGGCATCGACGCCCGTCTCCATGGAGAGAAGTCGCTGCACCAGTTGTTCGGCGGACATCTCCAGACTGAAGATCGCTACAGACTTTCCGGCCTTGACCGCGGCATTGTGGGCAAACCCCAGCTGAAGCGCAGTCTTTCCGATCGAAGGGCGAGCCGCCAGAATGATCAGGTCTGATCGCTGCATGCCACCGGTGAGCTTGTCCACATCGGCGTATCCGGACGGGACACCCATAACCTCGCCACGATGTTGCTGCAGGAAATCGAGCTTATCGAAATAGCCTTCGAGTACCTGACTGATCGAGACAAAATCGCGGGTGGTCCGGCGTTGCGACACGCCAAACAACTGCTGCTCCGCCTTGTCGAGCGCTTCTTCGACATCTGTCGAGTCATCGAACCCGATGTTGGCTATCTCGGTTCCGGCCTGGATCAACCGGCGAAGCGTCGAGGTTCGCTCGACGATCCGGCCGTAATACTCAACGTGGACCGCCGTGGGAACCGCATTGATCAGTTCGGTGAGATAGCTGATGCCACCAACCTGCTCCAGCAGATCTCGCCGCTCGAGTTCGTCAACCACAGTGACGAAGTCCGGCGGCTCGCGTCTGTTGTACAGGTCGAGGATAGCCTGATAGATATGGCCGTTTCCGGATCTATAGAAGTCATCGTACTTAAGAAAGGCCGCGACACGAATAATCGCATCGCGGTCAATCAGCAGACTTCCAAGAACCGAAAACTCCGCATCAAGACTATGCGGTGGTTCTTTTGTGGCGATATCGAGGTCGACCACGTTAGTGTGCCTCTCGGGCGTGATCAGGATTCACTGTTGGCGGTGGATTCCTGCTCAACTGATTCTTCAGCGTCAGCGGCATCCTCAGCGGACGCAGTGTCGTCCGCCTTCTCTTCTTGCGGGTCGGAATCAGCACTTGGCTTGACCAGTACTGTGACCGACGGGCGAAGGCGACCAACAAGGTGAACCTGAACGGTGTGTTCTCCGACCGTCCGGATCGGATCACCCATTTCAACCTTGCGGCGATCGATATCTTCACCGAGCGCAGAGCCAACTGCGCTGGCGATTTCCGGTGCGGTGATCGAGCCGTAGAGACGACCCTGCTGGCCGACTCGAGCTTCGATCTCAACGCGGGTGCCTTCGATGCGCTCAGCGAATTCGCGCATTTCTTCTTCCTGGCGCTCGATCTTGCGCTGCGCCGCATTAATGCGCTGTTCTGCCTGTTTTACGCGTCCTGGCGTGCCCATTTCGGCGAGTCCCTGTGGAATGAGGTAGTTCCGTGCGAACCCGTCAGAAACATTCTGAATCGAGCCGGACTCTCCAACGTTGGGCACATCCTGGAGAAGGATGACCTTCATGCAACTAACGCCTTCCTACACCGCTATCGCGGTCGACCGTTCGTCAACTGATTGTCGTGAATGAACGCAAGCAACTACGAACCGTAGCCGCCTGGCTCAGCAACCCTTACTATACCGCTGTACAGGCCTCGTTTCAATCGTCTGCGCGGTATTGAAGGTCCTCAGGAACTATCGTCAGGAATCTTCATACGTCATCCTTCGGTAGATCTCAAACAGGGCAACTGATCCGGCAACCGCCGCATTCAGCGACTCCACTCGCCCGGGCATTGGAATAACCACCGTGAGGTCGCACGCCTTCAATACGTTCGGCGCAGTGCCGCGCTCTTCCGAGCCGATCACCAGTGCGATGGGCGTTGGAATGTCTGCAACATAGATGTCCTCCGCGTCGTCAGTGGACTCGACCGCCACCGCCCAGTAGCCATTTTCCTTCAGGTAGTCGATGGCACGTCGGGTATTGTTCTCGAGGCAGACCGGAACGTGCTCTACCAGCCCAGCTGATGATCGGACGACGGCCGGCGTTACCTGAACCGATCGATCGCTCTGCACTACGACTCCGCCAATGCCGATCGCCGCTGCAGACCGAATCAGCGTCGCCAGATTCTGTGGATCCTGCAGGTGATCGAGGATGAGAATGGCTCGACCGTCGGCTCTGGCGATCATCTCGTCAAGTTCAATGTATTGAAACGGTCCAGTTTCGAGGACGACTCCCTGATGATTGCCGCCATCACACATCGAATCGAGGCGAGCCTGGTCTACCGGCTCGACCGCAACGCCGATTGACGTGGCCATGTCCACAATCCCGGACACCCGCTGATCATCCTGGCGCTCCCGGCGAACATAGATTCGATGATGACGTCGCCGTCCACGGAGCGTTTCGACAACCGGGTTTATTCCGTAGATGAACTCCCTGCGCTCATGTGGTCGTTGCTGTTTTGGTCGGCTCATGATCCTGCCCGCCAGCTACTTCCGGATGGGAAGTCTTCGATGATAATGCCCCGTTCGGCGAGCTGATCTCGCACTTGATCTGCCAGTTCGAATTGCTTTGCCGAGCGAAGTTGAGTGCGGATATCGACGAGGAGATCGATGAATGGTGCGCTATCGATCGCCGTCGTCTCGGGTTTCCGAAGTTTCAGCCCCAGTACCGCGGCGAGATCCTGCAGTTGCGCCTGAGCGTACCGCAGCTCGGGAGTCGCGCCGTCCTGGTCTCGCTCCCGGTTGATTATTCGCCCGAAATCGAAGAGTGCTGCCAGTGCTTCCGGGGTGTTGAAGTCGTCATCCATCGCTGTTTCGAACTTTGCCCTGGCTTCGTCGGCGGCGTCGGCTAGCGGATGATCCGGTCTGCTCGGCGGAACTTCGCGACGGTCCAGATCCCGAACGGCGCCGATCAATCGATCGAGCCCACGTTTCGCCGCCTCGTAGGTGTCCTCGCCGAACGCCATGGGTGAGCGGTAGTGCGACCCAAGCACCATAAATCGGAAGATTTCGCCGCCGCCCATGTCGAGAAGCTCTCGGATGGTGACGAGGTTCCCTTCGGACTTGCTCATCTTCTGGCCGCGAAGCTCCAGCATACCGTTATGCACCCAGTAGCGAGCGAGCGCGCAGCCGCAGTTCGCGGATTCGGACTGAGTGATCTCGTTTTCGTGATGCGGGAAGATGAGATCCGAGCCGCCACCGTGGATGTCGATCTGCCCGCCCAGGTGACGCTGGATCATTGCGCTGCACTCGATATGCCAGCCCGGCCTCCCGGGGACCCACGGTGATTCCCAGGCCGGTTCACCCTCTTTGGCCGCTTTCCAGAGCACGAAATCCATCGGGTGCTCTTTGTTTTCGTCCACATCAATGCGTGACCCGGCGATCATGTCGTCGAGTTTCCGGTGGGAGAGCTTGCCGTAGTTCTCAAAGCGGTCAACCCGGAAATACACGTCGCCCCCGGGGACATGGTAGGCAGTGCCCTTTTCGATCAGGGACGAGATCAGTTCGATGATAGTATCGACTTCCTGTGTGGCCCGGGGATAGATTGTCGCTGGTTTGATGTTCAGCCTGGCGGTCTGCGCTATCCACTCCAGAATCATGTCCTCGGCTAGCTGGTCTGGAGATATACCCAGATCCCGCGCACGATTGATGATCTTGTCGTCGATGTCGGTGAAGTTCTGGGCGTGAATGACCTGATATCCGCGATACTCGAGATATCGGCGGATCACATCGAAGGCCATTGCCGACATTGCGTGACCGATGTGTGCTTCTGAGTAGACGGTCGGACCGCACACGTACATGCGAACTTTGCCCGGTTCGATCGTTTCGAACGTCTCCTTCTTGCCGGACATTGTGTTGCTGATGAGGATGGTCATCGGGTTGATCCTTTCCTGACGGGCGGAATAACTGGCTGGAACTCGAATTCTTCGGAAGATTCAGGTTGTCTGGCGACAACGAGGGTTACAGCCAGATCCGCACCCAGTTATCAGGCTAGCTGGTTCGATGGACCTGCGATGAGCATCCCACATTCCGGGCACGAAACACGGTGGGAACGACAAATAGGGATCGTTACCCACCGTTGAATTCAGGTGCTGAGTTGTGTTCTCACTCCGGAGCTGGCGATTCATTCGCTACCGCAATCCTGTCGAAACTCAACTGCCATCACACGGCGTGCCGATATCGCTCGCCTCAGGCGAGGACAGCGGCGGTGATACAAATGCAGTTGTTCGACGTCTGGATTCCTGACATAGCAAGCATTGCTTTCGCCTGATCTCGCCTCTAGGTATCAGCTGCAGTCGACGTGTTGCTCGTCGGCTTTGCGCTGTCTGATGTGCTCTCGGATGAACTCGATGAGCCGTTCGATGAACTTCCACTGTTCGAACTGCTGCTGGTACTGGCACTATTCGACGCTCGATTGTCGGTCACATAGAAGCCAGAACCCTTGAAAATGATCCCTGCCGGGTACAGCACTCGCCGGACATCATTGCCACAGTCTGGGCAGCTCCGAACCGGATCTTCGCTGAATTTCTGCTTACGCTCGAATGTCGTCTGGCAGGTATCACATGCGTACTCGTAAATCGGCATCCTGCTCCGTCCTTCACTGGTTGCAAACTACACTAGTGCAACATCGGCATTCTACCCTAATTCATGCGGGTAGAGCAAGCGAGTATCACCAAGGTTGAGTCAGATCGGCTCTAGTTCCTCCCAGTTTGCACCCACGGATACTTCGGTCACCAGCGGCACCTGGAGTTCGGTGACGTTCTCCATAACATCCTTCACCGCAGCGGCCAGCTTCTTCACTTCGGATTCGGGAACCTCGAACAGTAGCTCGTCATGAACCTGCAGGATCATCCGGGCCTTGAATTTCTTCTCCCTCAGCTCACGCTGCATACGAATCATGGCGATCTTCATGATGTCTGCGGCTGTGCCTTGCAGCGGCATGTTGATCGCAATTCGCTCGGCTCCGGTCCGCCGGTTGAAGTTGGATGCGTTGATATCGCCAACGTATCGCCGTCGACCGAAGAGTGTCGAGATATACCCCTGATCCTTGGCTAGCTCGATCGTGTTGTCGAGGTAGCTCCGGACTCCAGGGAATCGCTCAAAGTAGGTGTCGATGAACTGCTGGGCTTCTGCACGCGGCATGCCGGTATCCCGGGACAGGCCGTAGGCCTGCATCCCGTACATGATCCCGAAGTTGACGGTTTTGGCGATTCGGCGCATGTCTGACGAGACATCTTCCAGCTTGACGCCGAACACATCCGCAGCCGTGGCCGCGTGAATGTCCTGTCCAGCCTGGAACGCTTTGAGCAGCGTCTGATCTTCGGAGAAGTGCGCCATCAGCCGCAGTTCGACCTGGCTGTAGTCGGCGGCGAGGAACGTGGCTGGTTCGTCGAATGGGCAGGTGTCCGGATTGTTATCCGGGATGAACGCCCGTCGGACAGTCCGCCCGATTCCGGAGCGAACCGGGATGTTCTGCAGGTTTGGATCGGTGGAACTGAGCCGTCCCGTGGCGGCGACGGTCTGGTTGAAGGACGTATGAACTCGCCCCGTCTCGGGATTGACCTGATTCGGAAGCGCATCGACATAGGTCGACTTGAGCTTCTGGAGTTGCCGGTACTCGAGGATCAGCGGCACGATATCGTGGGCATCTCGAAGGTTTTCGAGCACCTCCTGATTGACGGAGTACCCGGTCTTGGTCTTTCGGCCGGCCGGAAGTTTGAGCTCTTCGAACAGCACGTTGGCCATCTGACGTGGTGAGTTGATGTTGAACGTCTGCCCAGCGTGGCCATAGATCTCTTTCTCGAGCTCGCCAATCTCACCGGTGAGCTGCTTCGAGACGGTCTGCAGCAGTTCGACATCGAGCGCAATCCCGGTTTTTTCCATCTCGATCAACACGTCGATGAGCGGCATCTCGATGTCGTAGAAGAGGTCTGACTGCTTCTGTTGCTCCAGCTCCGGATCGAGCAGGCTCTTGAGCTGCCAGGTTGATTCGACATCGGCACAGGCATAGTCGCCAGCTTCGGCCATGTCGGTGAGATCCATCGTGATCTGGCTCTTGCCCTTTCCGATCAGCGAAGTGATCTCCTGCATCTCGATGCCGAGCCGGGTGAAGGCGAGTTCTTTCAGTCCAAGGGAATTCTCCCCCAGAATGTAGGCCGCGATCATGGTGTCGAATGTGAAGCGGGGGAGCGAATAGCCATGCCTCTCGAGCACCACGGCGTCGTACTTGGCGTTGTGGGCGTAGAGCTTCGTGTCGTCATGTTCCAGAATCGGTGCGAGGATCTTGTGTACTGCGGATTCGTCCAGCTGCTTGCGGCCGTTGCTGGAATGGCCCACCGGGATGTAGAAGCTTGTGGTCGGGCCAGTTGCCACGGCAATTCCTACCAGACGGGCTGATGAAGCCTTTGTGGAGTCCGTTTCCACGTCTACGGCGAGCGCATCAGCCGTCTTTGCCGATTCGATGAACTCATCGAGTTCCTGCTTACTGGTGACGATCGTCCGGACACTCTCTTCTTTCGGCGCCTCTGGCTGTGCCTTTACAACGTCCGGAAGCCGCTCCAGCAATGTTCGGAACTCCAGCTCGCGAAATACCCGAACGACTTCATCACGATCAAAGTCGGTGACCACACAGCGATCCAGGTCGAGGTCGAGCTCGACATCCCTGACGATGGTGGCCAGTTCCCGTCCCTGTATTGCGATCTCAAAGTTCTCTTTCAGAGAATTCTGCGCCCGGGGCGGCTTGACGTCGTCTAGATTGTCCCGAAGTGTCTCCAGATCCGGGTACGTCTCCATGAGGTTCCTGGCGGTTTTCTCGCCGACACCCGGGACGCCTGGGATATTGTCCGAGGTATCACCTACCAGTGCCTTGAACTCGGGGATTCTTTCAGGAACGAATCCGTAGCGTTCGATGACCCGATCTCGATCGAAGAGTCGGAAATCGCTGAATCTGGGACGTCCAGGGAGAAGAATCTTGGCCTTGCCATCGGCGAGTTGCAGGAGATCACTGTCACCGGTGACGATCAGGACCTCATCGCAACTTTCCCCGGCCATTCGCGCAATCGTGCCGATAACGTCATCAGCCTCGAACCCGTCTTTGGTGTAGACCGGAATGTTCATCGCTTCGAGCACGGTGTACATGCGATCGATCTGGGTGCGGAGATCGTCCGGCATCGGGGCTCGATGCGCCTTGTATTCTTCGAACGCTTCGTGTCGGAACGTCTTGCCGACGTCGAAGCTGACGATAATGTAGTCGGGTGCATGATCTCGAATCGCGTCCAGAAGCATGGAGGTAAAACCGAATACTGCGTTGGTCGGTTCTCCACTGGCCGTCGCCATGCTCTCGGGCATTGCATGGTAGGCGCGATAGGCGAGGCCGTGCCCGTCTACAAGCATCAGCGTCTTCCCGGTTGTTTTCGATGCATCGGGCATCGGCGAGCTCCTTTCCTGAATCAGTGACTGATTATAGAGCCAAGACATCTCGCGTGGGTCTGATGTGAAGTGACGATTGCCCTGGGTCGGTCTCAACGACGGTCCTGGAATGCGTTTCCCATCAGGCTGGTTGATATAATGCAAGTGGTACGAAATTCCAGCACAGATAATCGGGACGCTGAGTTCATCGGCGAATCAGACAAAGCAGAGACGCTCAATCTCCGGTTGCTCGTGATGGAAGTACTGCCGACAAGAGATGTTCCGGGATTCCGTTTGCGCTGACATCCTGTCTGTATTCCGGTTCCAGCCGGGCGGAACACCGTATTCGTGCAAGAGGGGAGCGGTATGGAAGCCGTCCAGTCACTGTCGGAACGTATGGTCGAGAATGTTGAACGCGTCATCGTAGGTAAACGCCGCGAGGTTCAGCTGGTAATGGTGGCGCTCCTCTGTCGAGGTCACGTACTGGTTGAAGACGTCCCGGGCGTCGGAAAGACGGTCCTTGCCAAAGCGATCGCCAGGAGTGTCGGGTGCAGTTTCAAGCGTATTCAGTTCACCCCCGACCTTCTTCCAAGCGACGTTACCGGCGTCAGCGTTTATAACCAGAAAAACGGCGAGTTCGAGTTTCGCGCCGGACCTGTGGTTGCGCAGATCGTCCTTGCAGACGAAATCAACCGGGCAACACCAAAGACACAGTCTTCCCTGCTCGAAGCAATGGAAGAGGCCCAGATCACGGTCGACGGCGTGAGCTATGCGCTGCCTGATCCGTTCGTTGTTCTGGCCACTGAGAACCCGATCGAGTACGAAGGGACGTTCCCGCTGCCGGAAGCGCAGCTGGACCGCTTTCTGATTCGTCTGTCCCTGGGGTACCCAACTCACCAGGGTGAAGTTGAGATTCTGCAGCGACAGCACACTATGCACCCGCTGGACAGGCTGGAGCAAGTGATTTCCGTTGAGGATCTGATCGAAGCCCAGAAACAGGCGAAGGATGTCCATGTCGATGACTCGCTCAAGGAGTACATCGTCTCCGTTACCGAAGCAACGCGGCAGCACGATGATGTGTATCTTGGAGCCGGTCCGCGTGGATCACTGGCTCTCTACAACACCACTCGTGCCTGGGCAGCAATGCACGGCCGCGACTACGTGATTCCCGACGACATCAAGGAACTGGCAGAGGCAGCGCTCTCGCATCGCATTATCGTCAGCCCGTCTGCACGGATGAAGAACGTTGATAGCCGGATCGTCGTTCGTGAGATCCTGGCCTCGATTCCGATTCCGGGTGCGCAGTCGCCACGATCCGATGGCGCGCGCCAACCTGCACGTGGCTGGAGGGAAATCGGCCAGAGATCGTGAATTGGCTCAAACTCCTTGCACTGATTATCGGAATACTGATTCTCTCCGAGATCAACACCTGGAGTGTGCTCGATAATCTGTTCTTCGTCCTTACCGGGTTGCTGGTCGTCAGCTTTGTCTGGAGTAGATTCAGTTTGCGCGGACTGCAGGTAACCCGGGAGACGAAATCGAATCGGGCACAAGTGGGTCAGGCGCTGGAAGAACGAGTTCGAATCAGAAACGCGAGCCGATTCCCGAAGCTGTGGGTCGAAGCGATCGACCATTCCGATATGCCCGGGCATCAGATCAGTCGCGTAGTCAACCTTGGCCCGCAGGATGCCAACCGCTGGAAAGTGGAAACCTGGTGTTCTCGTCGCGGGCGTTTCCAGATTGGCCCGATGTCACTCCGTTCGGGAGATCCATTCGGGCTTTTTCCGATTGAAGAGATCGTTCCGGATGTCAAGGAATTGATCGTGTATCCGGCAGTGATCGACCTTACCGGGTTCCGACTCCCGGTTGGAGATCTTCCTGGGGGAAACGCAACCCAGCGCAGAACCCAGTTTCTGACTCCGAACGCGTCTGGCGTTCGGCAGTATCTCCCCGGAGATAGCTTCAATCGCATCTCGTGGAAGTCGACGGCGAGAACCGGCCAGCTGATGGTCAAAGAGTTCGAGCTCGATCCGACATCTGACGTCTGGATCGTTGTGGATATGGACATGCGACACCACGTGACTGCCAGTATTCCGCAGACGATGCAGGCACGTTCGATGATCAACAATCCGGGCGGTGCATTGCCGGTTGAGTTCTGGCTCGATTCGACCACCGAGTACTCGGTGACGATCGCCTCGTCGCTGGCCAATCACTTCCTGGAGCAGACACGCAACGTAGGCATGATCTACAACAACGCTCATCACGATATAGTCCCGGCTGATCGAGGGCCGCGTCAGATGACGAAGATTCTTGAGCAGCTAGCCGTCATGCAGGCTGATGGTCATTCTCCGCTCGCCGAACGCCTGCTGACGGAATCGGCACGCTTCGACCGGAATAGCACGGTGGTCATCATTTCACCATCGACGGATGACCGCTGGGTGCAGTCCGTCATGCAGCTGGTAGTGAGAGGCGTCCGCTGCGTTGCCATCACTATCGAACCGAGCACGTTCGACGGCTCAGCTAGTAGTCTTATGGTGGTAAGTGACCTGGCAGCGACTGGCGTGCCGACCTATCTTGTGAAGCATGGCGACGATATCAACAACGCGCTTGCCAGTCAGGGACCGGCGTATCAGGCCCACGCGGTCTGATCAGCTGCCCCGAACGAGTCGATTCCGGGGTTCTCATAACCAGAAGTGCTGGAGGAAGTTCTACTCATGCATCGTTTTCGCCTCGAACACGGTTGGACAACTTTCTGGCTCGTTGCATTGCTGGTATTCACTGCGACGCTTTCGGTCCAACAGGCCGAATGGGCCGAGGGACTGCATATTCTGACCCCGATTACGATTATCGGGCTGTTTGTCGGCATCCTGCTGGCTCACATGAAGCAATTGCCGCCCATCGCGGCACACGCAACAGCTTTCGTCATCGGGGTGATCGTCGTTTTCTTTCAGATGACGACATTTCTGAGCGACGCGCTTGGCTCCCGCTGGGACAAACTGAACTGGCTCTGGGGACGATGGGAGAGCTGGTACGCCACAATGCGCGGTGGCGAATCTGCTGACGATCTCTACCTGTTTATTCTCATGATGTCCGCGATGCTCTGGGTTCTGGCCTACGCATCGATCTGGTTTGTGTTCCGATCCGGCTGGATCTGGGTCACGATTCTTCTGCCCGGCATCATCGTATTGCTCAACCTTGGGTATGCCCGGACGGTCTCAACGTTTGTTCTGGTGCTTTACCTGTTCGCGGCGATCCTCCTTCTGATGCGCTTCAATTTCGTCCAGCGCGAGTCGACGTGGAGAAAACAGGGCGTTCCCTATCCACATTCGCTAACTGCTCGTGGATTCTGGACTGCGTCTTACCTGGCGGCAATCCTGATTATTGGCGCCTGGATGGTTCCGTTCTCTCCGCAGACCGATCGCGCGGTTGCTGCGCTGAACTCTGCGACCGCTCCGTGGGATCGGGTAGAAGAAGCGTTTTCGGATCGCTTTGGAAACGTGCTCCCTGGTCGTGGCGGCAGTGGCGGTGGTGGAGTAGGCGGGTTCGCGAGCTTCGACAACGAGTTCCAGCTCGGCGGCTCGCTCCGGCTCAGTGAGGAACCAGTCGTCTTCGTTCAGGGGAGTGAATCTCCGTACCTTGTTGCTCATCGATACGACCATTACACGGGCACTGGCTGGGAATCCACGTTCGAGGATACCTACGAGACCGATGATGAAGAGAATAGCTCTCCGCCGTTGATCAGTATCGACGCGGAGCAACCGTTCCCAATCCCGGATTCATCTCGTCAATCCACCCGGGAACGAACCCATCAGGTCGAGGTGCTGAGGCCACAAGGAAATATTGTTCTTGCCGGTGGAGAAGCTTCATCGGTCAGTGTCGATACGCGAATCCAGACTGCCTGGTACACCTATGATCAGCAGTCAGTTGATATCGGCTCGGCAGAGGAAGGCAATACTCCGCCCGACCTCTGGAATCTGGTCCAGTTGCTCAAGGACGCGGAATTCCAACTGGAGGACGGCGCGGAGCAGTCAGCGACAGCCGACGATCAAGCTACACCGCAGGCCGGCTCCGACTCAGATTCTGGCGAACTCCAGTCGGCCAGGGATCTTCCTGTCGATCTTCTGGATGACGATTCCCGCGAAGCGCTCGAAGAAATTCAGGAGCGCCAGGAAGAACTCGAAGAACGACGTGTTGAGACCGATGTACTCTTGAATGACGACCTGACTGTCGACTCACTGGTGTTCTCTGGCCCGTTGCCCGTTTTCAACGATGTTGAAGCGGTTTACGCATCCGACATCCGGAGTGGGGATGTGTACGAGGTGACCTCACTGGTGAGTGAAGCCACATCCGAAGAACTCTCGGGCGCGTCGCAAGCCTATCCAGTTGAGATATCCAGTCGGTACATGCAGGTGCCGGACGACTACAGCACACGAGTTGAAGAGCTTGCATTTGACATAACGGACGGCCTCGATTCGCCGTATGAGAAAGCGTCGGCCATCGAGGACTGGTTGCGTGACAATCTGGAGTACAGCGAGCAAATCTCGATTCCGCCGGAGGATACAGACTTCCTCGAGTACTTCATTTTCGAGAGCCAGGAAGGCTACTGCACCTACTACGCAACGGCGATGGCGCAGATGCTCCGGATGCTGGATGTTCCCGCTCGCGTGACGGTGGGGTACTTCCCGGCGGCATACGACGAAGACTTCAACGGTGCAATCTATCGCGATCGGAACGCGCACGCCTGGGTTGAAGTCTATTTTCCGGAATATGGCTGGGTCGATTTCGAGCCAACTCCATCTCAGTCGACGATCAGCCGTGGTTCGAGCCAGGATGATCCGGATCTCCAGGATGATCTGACGATGGATCCGGCGCTTGGTGGCGAGATGCCACAGGATCGCCTCGACTACTTCGAGGAAGAGTTTGCACCGGGCGCTGGTGGTGGCGATCTGGCAGGTGGAGCGCAGGAATCAACAACCGCCACACAGTGGGTGATGCGTGGAATTGCCCTTGTGCTGCTGGCTTTTGTGGGCGTGTTCAGCTACTACTGGCTGCGAGGCCTGAGTGGACAGTCTCCAGCTGGTCAGTTCTACACCAGGCTCCAGCGAGGCGCGGCCTGGACCGGAATCACGGCCCGTGAATCGATGACGCCGTTCGAGTACGCGCGTTCAATCGGTTCGACGATTCCCGGTAGTCGCACCGATGCTGATTATCTGGCTGAGATCTACGTGAAGGAACGCTACGGTAATCAGAGTCTGGCATCGCCGGAGATCACCCGTGCCCGAGCGGCCTGGCTGCGGCTGAGAGGCGTGTTCGTCAAGTACGCCGTGCTCCAGCGCTGGCGCCGGAAACCGAATCGGCGCGACGACTAGTTTGATTCGCGACGACGGCTCTCCGGCTGAACACAACCGGAGAGCCGTTTTTTTGAAGGAAGTGCGCAGATGGCGATTATCGCGGTAGGCAGTATTAACACTGACCTGGTGGTTCGCGTCGAATCGTTTCCGATTCCCGGGGAAACGGTGTATGGAGACGAGTTCGCGACCTACGCCGGAGGAAAGGGTGCCAACCAGGCGGCTGCGGCGGCACGTCTCAACGGCAACGTGAAGATGATCGGAGCGGTGGGGGACGATGCGAACAGCTCCGAACGGCTGGCAGACCTCAAAGATGCCGGAGTCGACATCTCTCCGGTGATGATCCGTTCCCAGTCCCCTGGTGGCGTGGCGCTGATTCAGGTTGACGCCAGCGGACAGAACCAGATCGTCATCGTCCCCGGTGCTAATGGAACCGTCAGTCCGGATGATGTTCGCCATGAACTTCCCGATTTGCTGAGTGCCGGCGATCTGGTGTTACTGCAATTCGAACTGCCGTTCGAAACCGTGAAGCAGTCGCTGGAACAGTGCCGGAGTCATAGCGCGCGCTCCATCGTCAATACCGCTCCGTATGTCACTGGAACCGCTGACCTGCTGAATCTGATCGATATTCTGGTCGTTAATGAGATCGAAGCCGGTCAGTTGCTGGGAATCAAGCCAGTCTCGCTCGACCAGGCAGAAGATGCTGCTCGTGACCTGCTGGCGCGTGGACCAGAGGTTGTCTTCGTGACACTCGGTGGTGATGGAGCGGTAATCTGTGACGCCGATTCATGTGAGCACATTCCGGCTCCAGACGTCGATGTAGTGGATACGACCGGTGCCGGCGACGCAACCGTTGGGGCGTTTGCGATGGCGCTCGACGAGGGCCAGGACGTTGCGTCAGCCGCTCGGATCGCAGTCATGACTGGCAGCTTTGCAGTTCAACGGCCAGGTGCTCAGCCGTCTCAGCCAACCCGGGCTGAGCTGGATGCGTTCGTCGCGAAGCACAGCTAGCCAACTTGACGGCTCCTCCAGGGCGAAAGAGTAGCGGGGTGACCATGAGTGGTCACCCCGCTCTTGTTCGCGTTTGAATCTGGCTGTTCGAACTAGAGTTCGTGCCAGCCCATTGCGAAGACCATCAGAATCGCCACAACGTTGACGACCTTGATCATCGGGTTGATCGCCGGTCCTGCGGTGTCCTTGTACGGATCACCAACGGTGTCACCAGTGACGGCAGCCTGATGTGCCGGACTGTTCTTGCCACCGTGTGCGCCCGACTCGATCAGCTTCTTGGCGTTATCCCAGGCACCACCACCGGTGACCATCGAGATCGCCACGAAGAGACCGGTCACGATCGAACCGATCAGCACACCGCCGAGGGCTTCCTTACCGAGCGTCAGACCGATGATTACCGGCGTAGCAACTGGAAGAAGCGCTGGCAGAAGCATCTCTCGGAGCGCTTGCCGGGTCACGATGTCGACTGCGGTGCCGTACTCCGGTCGTCCGGTGCCTTCCATGATGCCTGGGACTTCCCGGAACTGACGTCGGACCTCTTCAACCACCGAAGCCGCAGCTTTCCCGACTGCGTCCATCAGCAGTCCGCCGAAGAAGAACGGAAGGGCACCACCAGCGAACAATCCGATGAGAACCGCCGGATTGGCGAGGTCGAAGACGATATCTTCGGCAATTTCGAGGAAGTACGAGGCGAACAGTACCAGTGCCGCGAGACCGGCTGAGCCGATTGCGTATGCCTTGGTGACTGCCTTGGTTGTGTTGCCGACAGCGTCCAGCGGATCGGTGACTTCGCGCACCTCGGAGGGCATTTCCGCCATCTCAGCGATGCCACCGGCGTTGTCTGTGATTGGCCCGAAGGAGTCGATCGCCACGATGATGCCGGCCATGGATAGCATCGACATTGCGGCAACGGCGATACCGTAGAGTCCAACCGTCATGTTCTCTGGTGAGGAGGTGAGATTGTAGGCAATGTAGATCGCCAGGGCAATCATGACGATCGGCGTGAGCGTAGAGCGCATCGAGATCGCCAGACCGGCGATGATGTTAGTGCCGTGACCGCTCTCGGATGCTTCAGCGATCTGCTTCACCGGGGCAAATCTCTCAGAGGTGTAGTACTCGGTGAAGATCACCACGCCAAGCGTCACCAGCACACCGAGCAATGCGGAAAGGTAGAGCTTGGTAGTTACTGACGCTTCGAACGAGAGGCCGAACAATGAGACCGCGCCGTCTCCGATGACCGGGTTGTCTCCCATGAGCCACCAGGTGACCGGAAGAAACGCCACAACACCGAGAACCATGCTAACGCCGAGACCCTTGTAGAGAGCCCGCATAATCGATTCGCTGGCGTCCAGTTTGACGAAGAACGTACCGACGATCGAGGCGATAATCGACGCAGCGCCGATTACCAGCGGGAAGATCACAGCCAGTTCGGAATCGAACACCAGGCTGCCGAGAAGCATCGCGGCGATTGCGGTCACCGCGTACGTCTCGAACAGGTCGGCGGCCATACCGGCGCAGTCACCGACGTTGTCACCCACGTTGTCCGCGATGACAGCCGGGTTTCGGGGGTCGTCTTCGGGAATTCCGGCTTCAACCTTACCGACGAGGTCAGCGCCGACGTCAGCGGCCTTCGTGAAGATGCCACCGCCGATGCGGGCAAAGACCGAAATCAGTGAACCACCGAAAGCGAGTCCGACCAGTGCGGTCACGTCTCGCGTGATCCAGTAAAAGATTGTAACGGAAAGGAGCGCGAGACCGACTACGAAGAGACCGGTTACGGTGCCACCGCGGAACGCAACCAGCAGTGCCGCGCCAAGTCCGCGTCTTCCGGCTTCAGCGGTTCGAATGTTGGAGCGAACCGCGACCGCCATACCGAAGATCCCGGCGATGGCTGATGCGACAGCACCCAGTACGAATCCGACCGCAGTGGAGATATTCAGAAATATCGCCAGCGCAATCGTGATCACCACGGCCACAATGGCAACCATGGAGAACTGTCGATACATGTACGCTTCTGCGCCTTCCTGGATTGCGGCTGCAATCTGGCGCATACGATCGTTGCCAGTCGGTTGATCCATGACCCATTTGGCCAGAAAAGCGCCATAGATGATCGCGGCACTACCGGCAACGGTGGCCAGGATCATCGCTATGAGCACTGTATCGGAATTGTCATTCGGCACGAATACCCCTCTCCCAGTTCCTCCACATTGATCCGCCAATCGCTGGCAGATCCCTCCCATCAGATACCCGGATTCGAATCCTTCCCTTCAGCCTTCTGTATACACAAAATGTGAACTACTTCACAAGCCCCGTTTACAACAACAAGACGCGGCCAGTGCAGCCGCGTCTTGCCCAGTTATCGTGCTCGATCGCCATGACAGTGAATCATCGACCTAGTAGTACCGGTAGACCGCCATCATCACCAATATAATAACGGCCGCCATGAACATACCGGCAAGGAAGAACCAGGTGAACATTCTGTCGTCCCACTTGAGGTGCATGTAGTACATCACCACGAGGACGAACTTGATCGACGACAGGAAAATCAGTGAAGCGATCAGCGCGTACAGGCTCCAGTCTGATTCGAATGCATCTTCAACGAAGTAGAGCGCGATTTCGACTGCCGTCAGAATAAACAGCAGTGAGCCTACTTTGAGATACGTGCGATCTGATGGATGATGTGCGTCTTCTGTATGCTCTGACATCATGCCACTCCCTGATTCCCGATGCTCGCCGTCATCGTGTACTTCATCCCGGCCATCCTCTGGTCGCTACTGCTTCTCTGCATTGCAGGTCCACCCTCCATCTCGCGCTTACCGGTACGGAACCAGGAAGACGAAGGTGAAGATCACAATCCATACGATATCGACAAAGTGCCAGTAGAGACCGGCAATCTCAACCTTTTCCGATTGATGGGTTCCGAGTTGTCCCCGGTAAGACATCGCCACCAAACCGATCAGCCAGATCACTCCGATTGCCACGTGAATCTTGTGGAATCCCGTGGTGACGAAGTAGGCAGTGCCGAAGATGTTGGTGCCGAGCTTCAGGCCCTCATCCCAGAACTTCATGTACTCGAAGAACTCACCGCCAAGGAAGAGCAGACCCATGAACGCTGTCGTCGACAGCCAGATCCGCATTCCCTTGTGGTTACCTCGCTGAAGAGCCGAGAGTCCAAGCACGAACGCGAGACTACTCATCAGCAGCACGAACGTCATCAGGGACGAGAACGGAATGTCCAGCAGATCGTTCGGCCCAAGTCCACCGAGTTCGGCCATATCCGGCCGGTAGACCATGTACATCATGACGAGGGTTCCGAAGAACATACAGTCAGACGCCAGGAACGCCCACATCATCAACTTATTGTGCGACGTACCGGTCGTTGTCGCGTGCTCGTCGTGACCGGCGTGATGGTCAGCTGCCACGGATTCGTTTCCCTTCTCCTGCGCCCGTTCGCACTAATCGTTCGGTTCGAAGGCCCACGCGAACAGCGCGACCGTCGTGACAATCCCACCGATGAGACTGAGCCAGAGTGTGAAGATCACACCTGCGCCCATCAGCAGAAGGCCGAATGAGAGCAGCAATGGAATGTACGAGCCAGGCGGCAGATGGATGTGCTCGTCTGCTGGCTTGTCTTTTTCCTCTTTACGGTTGTACTTCTCATCCCAGAAATCGTCGCGAGCACGAATCTGCGGAATGTGATCGAAGTTGTGCTTGGCCGGCGGCGACGTCGTTGTCCACTCGATTGTGCGGCCGTCCCAGGCGTCTGCCGGGGCCGGAGCGCCGGAGCGGATCGACTTGATCAGGTTGAACACCATGAGCGCCATACCCAGACCGAGCACGTAGGCACCGATTGTTGCCACCATGTTCCAGAGCTCGTACCCGTAGTCAGACGGATACGTGTAGATACGCCGGGGCATACCGTCCACGCCGAGAAAGTGCATCGGGAAGAACGTCAGGTTGAACCCGATCAATGTCAGCCAGAAATGGATCCGTCCGAGACCCTCACTCATGTATCGGCCGTACATCTTCGGGAACCAGTAGTAGATTCCCGCAATGAGGCCGAACATCGTTCCACCGAACAGCACGTAGTGGAGATGAGCGACGACGAAGTAGGTGTCATGCTGCCAGTAGTCGATTGGTACGGCGGCGTGCATGACGCCACTGATGCCACCAATGGTGAACATACCGACGAAGGCAACTGCAAACAACATCGCCGTGGTGAGTCGGATCGATCCCCCCCAGAGGGTTGCCAGCCAGTTGAGGATCTTCACACCGGTCGGGATCGCGATCAGCATCGTTACGCTCGAGAACACCATGTTCGGAATCGGCCCCAGGCCGACGGTGAACATATGATGGACCCACACCCCGAACCCGAGGAATCCGATAGCGATACCGGAGAACACCACGAACGAGTACCCGAAAAGAGGCTTCCGGGAGAACGTCGGTAACACTTCGGAGATAATCCCGAACGACGGGAGAATCAGGATGTACACCTCAGGATGACCGAAGATCCAGAAGAGGTGTTGCCACATGACCACGCTTCCATCGGTCGGGCTGAAGAAGACCGTATCGAAATTCCGGTCCATCATCAGCGCGAAGAGCGCAATCGTCAGTGACGGGAACGCGAGCATGATCAACACGAAAGTGATCAACGACATCCAGACGAACATCGGCATGCGCATCAGGGACATGCCCGGTGCGCGCATATTGAGAATCGTCACGAAGAAGTTGAGGCCTGCCGCGAGTGTGGAGATACCGAGTACCTGCAGACCCATGACGTAGAAATCACCACTCTGTCCTGGCGTATATTGCGCACTGGAGAGCGTGGCGTAGCCTGTCCAGCCGATGTCTGGAGCTGCACCGAACAGGAACCCGCTGCAGAGCAGGAGTCCACCGAACAGATACACCCAGTAGCTGAATGAGTTCAGACGCGGGAATGCGACGTCCCGTGCGCCGATCTGCAGGGGAATGATGTAGTTGAAGAACGCTGCACTCATCGGCATAAGCGCCAGGAAGATCATCACCAGCGCGTGCATGGTGAAGAACTGGTTGTAGACCTCGGGACTCAACATCGTGCTGTTCGGGACAGCCAGCTGACTCCGGACACCGAGTGCCAGGAATCCACCGACGAAGAAGAACGCCATAGAAGTCCAGAAATAGAGCAGGCCGATCTTCTTGTGGTCAGATGTCGTGATCCAGTCCCAGATCACTGCCCATCGGTCCATCTGCTCTTCGTTTGCTGCTACTGCCTGTGCCATCTAGCGGTCCCCTTTTCCGCGACTGACGGCCCGCAACTGTGCCGCACGATACCCAGTAAACTCGCGATTTGCAGTGTGAGTCATTTTCATCGCCCCCTTATCGCAAGCTGCTCAGGTAGGCCACCAGCGCGTCGAGATCTTCGTCGCTGATCTGGCTTTCGGAGAACGCTGGCATCTCGTTGCCCGGCTTGGACTCGTGCGGATCACGGATCCAGTCCCGCAGGTTCTCTGGCGTGTTTTCCAGAGACCCTGCACCGAGAATCGGTCTATCGCCAAGGTTCGTGAGGTTCGGGCCAACTTCAGCGACTGCCTCTGTGCCATCTTCGGCCACCGCACCGTCGATTGCATGGCAGGCGTGGCAGGCTGCTCCCTGCTGGAAGAAGACTTCCTTGCCCTCAGCTTCGATGGTGTCAGGCTCAGGTTCGATCGCTCCTTCTTGCTGTGAAGCGATCCATTCGTCGAACTCGTCCTGTTCATGAACCATGATCCGGAAGTGCATGTTTGCATGCTGCACCCCACAGAACTCGTAGCACTGGCCGTAGAACTCGCCGGTCTCTTCAGCAGTGAAGTAGATATGGGTGGTTCTGCCAGGAATAAGGTCCTGCTTACCGAACAGGTTAGGAGCATAGAAGCTGTGAATCACGTCAGAAGCGGTCATTCTGACCTCGACGGGCTGATCCACCGGAATGTGCATGACATTTCCGGTCTTGAAGCCTTCATCCTCGTACTCAAACTCCCACCACCACTGATGTCCAACGACGTCGACAACGTAGGGGTCATCAGGTTCCTCGGCCAGACTGGCGATTGTGGTGATCGTGGGAACCAGAATAACGGCAAGAATGATTGCCGGAGCAATTGTCCAGGCAACCTCGACTTTCGTGTTTCCGTGGAGCTGTGCCGGGATCGGATCGCCCTCTTTGGCGCGGAATTTGATTACCGCGTAAATCAGCGCGCCCTGGACCAGCACGAAAATAACGACAGACAGCCAGAAGATCGGAACAAACAGGTTCCAGATCGAACGGGCGTTGTCGCCAGCGAGTTCGTTCGCAGACTGGACCTCGCCTCCGGTAATCCCGCTACACCCGGCAAGCACCAAAGTAAGCAAGGGGGCGAGAGTACCGAGTACTATCCCACGTCTGCAGCGAATCAAGTCCGCCATGATCCTCCCTGTTCCGTCTCCCTCGTATCCGCCAACCGGGCGCGCTGTCCGGTCAGGAGCAAGTCGCGACTATCCTACACTTACTGGTGCGGACTGTCACGAAATACTACGTCACGTCTCTGCGTTTTCGTGTTCCTGATGCACGCTGGGCGGAGTTGAGTTCGAAACCTGCGTACTACCGCCGAAGTGTACTCCCACTCACACATCTGATGGTCAGGAAAATCCCGTGAAACCTTAAGGCAGAATAAAGTCTCGCGCAAGAGGCTCTTTGGCGGCCATTATTCGGCGGTCTACATTCTGTCGCAGTATGATGCAATTGCGTAAGAGATATTGACCAGTTGGGAGCCAGAGACCAGCAGTGATGAGCCAGAACACTGATGTGGATGATTCCAGAGAAGTGTCGTTCCGACGGACCCTCAGACTCGCCTGGAGGGGCTGGACGAAGGCATGTCCCCGGTGCGGTCAGCGGGGATTGTTTCAACGCTGGTTCACTTTGCGACCGCGTTGCCCCGGTTGCGCGCTGCAATTCGAGCGAGAAGAGGGCTACTGGACCGGAGCGATGGGCGCCAATATCATCATGACGGAGCTGATCTTTATTTCTCTGATGGTCCTGACGTTCATTCTGACATGGTCCGATCCGCCGGTGGCCCAGATGATTATCGGCGGGGTAGCGTTTACGATTTTCTTCCCGATGTTCTTCTATCCGTTCTCAAAAACGATCTGGATGAGTTTCGACCGGGCGTTCAATCCATCGGATCAGCCCGAGTACCATGATCCCCGGTGAAGATCTGCAGAAGGTTTGCCTGAGCCTGGTTCTCGGTTAGGATGATGCGGAGAAAACGGGTGGGAGCCCTGATGCGTTTGATGAACTGATCGACAATAGCTGTTTGATAATGATGACCAGGGAGTACCGGGAAAGGAGCCACGATGTCAGAAGAACAGGGTGGAACGATCGAAGGATTGCTCAATGAGACACGAACATATGAGCCATCCGCGTCATTCACCAGCGCCGCCAATATTAATGATCCCGATGTTTACCGGCGCGCCAGTGAGGATCCCGAGGGATTCTGGGCGGAAATAGCCGGGGAACTTGACTGGTACGAGAAGTGGAACACGGTGATGGACTGGAACCCGCCGTGGGTCAAGTGGTTCGATGGCGGCAAGCTGAACGTCTCCTACAACTGTGTTGATCGACATATCAAGGGCTGGCGCCGAACCAAGGCCGCGATCATCTGGGAGGGTGAACCGGGCGATGAGCGCATCCTCACCTACCAGGATCTCTATCGCGAAGTCAATCAGGCCGCGAACATGCTCAAGCGACTCGGAGTCGAAAAAGGCGACCGGGTGGCGATCTATCTCCCAATGATTCCCGAGCTCCCGATCACGATGCTGGCGTGCGCCCGAATCGGCGCGCCACATTCGGTAGTTTTCGGCGGGTTCAGCCCGGATTCACTGGCTGACCGGATCAACGATTGCGGTGCCAAGGTCGTGGTCACCTCCGATGGTGGATACCGGCGCGGCTCAGTGGTCCCGCTGAAAGATAACGCCGATCGTGCAGTTGAGAACACTCCCAACGTTGAAAAGATGGTCGTTGTTCAGCGACTGGGTCGCCACGTTCATCCAGTACGTATGCGAACTGGCCGGGACGTCTGGTGGCACGATGCGATTCAGGCCGGCAACGGCGGGTACTGCGAGCCGGAGCAGCTCGATTCCGAGCATCCGCTCTATATCCTATATACGTCCGGCACGACCGGGAAGCCGAAGGGACTGCTGCACACCACTGGAGGCTATCTGGTGGGAGCCTATCTGACGTCGAAGTGGGTACTCGATCTCAAGGACGAAGATATCTACTGGTGTACCGCCGACATCGGCTGGGTTACTGGCCACAGCTATATCGTCTACGGGCCACTGGCCAACGGTGCCACCACAGTCATGTACGAGGGTGCCCCGGATTACCCCGACAAAGACCGTTTCTGGGATATCGTGGAGCGTCGGGCTGTAACAGTACTCTACTCGGCACCGACGGCAATCCGTGGCTTCATGCGATGGGGTGCCGAACACGTCGAGCGGCATGATCTCTCCTCGATCCGTCTGCTAGGCACCGTTGGAGAACCGATCAACCCGGAAGCCTGGATCTGGTATCGAGAGCATATCGGACGCAACGAGACACCCGTGGTCGATACGTGGTGGCAGACGGAGACCGGTGCCGTCATGATCGGCGGGTTGCCCGGTATTACGACCATGAAACCTGGATCAGCGTCTCATCCGTTCCCGGGTATCGAACCAGATGTCGTTGACGCGCAAGGTGAATCGGTACCGCTTGGGCAGGGCGGGTTTCTGATTATTCGCAAACCCTGGCCTGCGATTTCCCGAACCGTCTGGGGAGATGACGATCGCTACGTGGAACAGTATTTCAGCAAGTTCACACCGGATGTCTATTTCACCGGCGACGGCGCACGGCGAGATGAAGACGGCTACTACTGGCTCATGGGCCGCGTGGACGATGTGCTGAACATCGCTGGACACCGGCTCGGCACGATGGAGCTGGAGAGCGCCCTGGTAAGCCACCCATCGGTTGCGGAGGCTGCCGTTATCGGTGTTTCCCACGACCTCAAGGGGCAGGCTGTCGCTGCGTTCGTGACCCCGCGAGGAAACGTTGAAGCAACCTGGGATCTCGCCGAAGAGTTGCGGCAGCACGTTGCCGACAAGATCGGCCCGATTGCCCGACCGGATCGCATCTACTTCACTGCTGAGCTTCCCAAGACGAGAAGCGCCAAGATCATGCGACGTCTGCTCCGGGATGTTGCCGAAGGACGTGTTGTCGGGGATACCACGACACTGACTGATCCTTCAGTGCTCGAGGACATCAAGAAGCAGTACGAGGGCACCGAAGAGTAGCGATCAACGATTCAGCAAATGCAGCGAGCCCGGCCAATCTGGCTGGGCTCGTTTCGCTGCCATTCAAGTTGTTATGGGCCGGATACCTCAGTCTCAGTCGTAATTTCCATGCCCGGAGGACTGGGTTTCGTCGGCTTCTGTCGCTGGAGCTGGCGCGATACTCGACGTGCTCAGATCCGAAAGCAACGGTGGGGCTATCATCGGTGGCGGCGAGGTCATCGCCACCTGGGCGTACTGGTCATAGGCCGCCAGACGCACCCGGTTGCAACGAACCCGAACACGCGCGCCCGGTGATACGTCGACGTGCGACGGCTGATTCGAGATCAACTGGACACCACAGGGAAGCTGCACCAGATAGGTGAACTCTGCCCCCTGGAATGTTCGGGAGACGACGTAGGCGATACCGTCTGGATCAACTTCCAGGGTGACATCACGCGGGCGAAGCAACAGATCGACCTTTTCAGCAGCGCTATCTCGCTCGAGCTCGAAGCTCCCAAGGTCAGATTCGGCGACGCTTCCCGCAACAGTCGCCGGGACAAACGTGCCCTGTCCCACAAATTTGGCGACCGCCCGGGTCGCCGGATAATGGTAAATGATATCTGGTGCGTCGATCTGCTCGACTCGGCCGTCGAGCATGACGGCCATCCGATCAGCCATCATCATGGCTTCCTGCTGATCATGCGTCACCAGAATGGCGGTGGTGTTCACTTGCTTCAGAAGGTTGCGCACTTCGGCACGCATCTGGAATCGGAGCTCGGTGTCGAGGTTGGAAAATGGTTCGTCGAGCAGGAGAACATGTGGCTCCGGTGCCAGCGCTCTGGCCATTGCCACCCGCTGCTGCTGCCCACCGGAAAGCTGATGCGGATAGCGGTCTTCCAGCTCGGAGAGTCCGCTGAGTTCGATCAGCTCCTCGACACGCTCTTTTCGGCGTTTTCTGTCCCACTTGCGGAGCCCGAAGGAGATGTTGTCCCGGACGTTGAGATGCGGGAACAACGCATAGTCCTGGAAGACCATGCCGACTCCGCGATTCTCCGGCTGAACGAAGCCTTCGTGATCGGCAACGATTCGGCCGGCGATGCTCACGCTGCCGGTATCTGGCTTTTCGAAGCCGGCGATGAGTCGTAATGAGGTAGTTTTTCCGCAACCAGACGGTCCGAGCAGCGCCACGATTTCACCCTGGTCGATCGAAATCGTGACGTCCCGTACTGCAGGTTCATCCGCGTTGGCGAACGATTTGGAAACCTGCGATAGTACGATGTGATCTTTCATATTCTGGGCTCCCTGCCCTGTGTGACGGGCTGGTCAATGCTCGAACAAAGTGTAGCAGCAATCCCGACTGTTTGCATAGGGATTGAACTTTTGCCTAAAGGTTCCGCGAGATCTAACGGCTCTGACGGTCTCTGCGGTCCTCGTTGATGGCGAGCAAGATCATCGGAATTGCTGCTACGAGGATCAGCAAGAGTGATGGCGCGGCAGCTCGTGCCCAGAACCCTTCCAGTGTGGCATTCCAGATCCGCATGGGCAGCGTGTCGAAGCCGATCGGGTGCAGAAGAATTGTGGCTGGAAGCTCTTTCATCACCGTCAGGAACACGAGAAGCCCACCGCTGACCATTCCGGAACGAATGAGCGGTCCCGTGATCTTGAACCAGACCCCGGAGGATGATGAACCAAGACTCTTGGCGGCCTCCTCGATGTGCGGATTGATCTGCAGCAACGCCGATCGCATGATTCCCACAGCCTGCGGCAGAAACAGCACAACATAGGCGAGGATCAACATGCCGAGTGTCTGGTAGAGCGGGGTAAGGTAGTTCGCACCGAAAAAGACGAACGCCAGCGCTACCACGATCCCCGGAAGTGCGAACCCCATATATGACAGACGTTCACACAGATAACTCAGCCAGGTTGGATAGCGCACTGAAAAGATCACGATCGGTGTTGCCATCACCAGTGCCGCGAGCGCCGCCAGTAGCGAGACCATCCCCGAATTGAATGCGGCGTCCCAGACGAGCACGAGCGGCTCTCCGGCCCTGAGCCCGCGCTGCAGCCAGAAACCGATGACGAAGAGCGGCATGATCAGCGCGACTGTGCTGACGGCGATACAGTAGCCCACCGCTGGATACTTCCATCTGCCGAGTTCATGCCGTTTCGATGGACGTGTTACGCCTGCGGAACTGCGGTAGTAGCGCGCTCTGCCGCGCATCCAGCTTTCGGCTAACAGAATGATTGCGGTGAGTGCCACCAGCACGAGCGCCAGTGTTGCTGCGGTGCTCCGATCGAAAGCCCCGCGATACTGGTTGTAGATTCCCCGGGTAAACGTGTCGTACTGCATGAGCGAGACGGCGCCGAAGTCACTGATGACGTACAGCGCGATCAGAAGAGATCCGGCAGCGATAGCCGGGCGAAGATTCGGTAACGTGACATAAAAGAAGGTAGTAATGGCGCCGAAACCCATCGACCGCGATGATTCCTCGAGCGCTGGATCAAGCCCGTTCATCGCCGCGCGCAGCGACAGGAGCACGTAGGGGAAGGCGAATAGCGTGAGAGTTAGCCAGGCCCCAGCGAACCCGTAGATCTCCGGCAAACGTTCGATTCCGAACACCGGCTCCAGCCATCCCTGCAGCATCCCGCGTGGCCCGAGAAAGGCAATGACGGTGAACGCTCCGACATAGCTGGGAATTACCAGTGGCAGTGGAGTCACGATCGACCAGAACCGGCGCCAGGGAAGGTCAGTCCGCGTTGTCAGCCAGGCGAGTGGAAGAGCGACTGCCACGGAGGAGAAGGTGACGGCGAGGGTAAGGAAGACTGTGTTCTGCAGGAGGTTGAACGTGCGTTCTCGAAAGATTTGCTCGAACCAGCTTGCGTCTCCACCAGTGGAGCGAATTACCAGATAGAGGAGCGGAACGATCATCAACGAGACAATGGCGAGCGCCGGGAGCCAAATGGCCGCCGGCGCCCCACCAAGTGGTGCTGCGAGAATCGAGCGTAATTGCCCGAATCGAGAACGCTGCTCGTTGCGGTGTGCCCCGCCCGATGTCACCTAGATCAGTCCCACCTCTTGAAGCAGTGCGAGCGTGCCCTCGAGATCTTCGAGGTTCGACAGGTCGATATCCGGCGTTTCCAGTTCATCGAGACCCGGAATCTCGGCTGCAGGGTCAATGTTACCTGCCAGCGGGTACTCGAACGTTTCGGTTGCAAAGTATTCCTGTGCTTCGTCCTGGAGCATGAACTCCACGAGCATCTCTGCCTGCTCGACGTTTCGAGACGGTTCCAGAATCGCCATGCCTGCAACGTTTATCAGGCCGCCGATGTCACCATCCCGGAAGAAGTAGTTCTCGGCTCCGACATCGCCACCCTCTTCAGCCTGGAAGCGGTAGAGATAGTAGTGGTTCACGAATCCCGCCGGTACCTCGCCTGCCATCGCTGCGGTGACGATCGGCGTATTGCCCTCGTACACCAGTGGATTCAGTGCGTGGATATCTTCGAGCCATTCGCGGGCGACGTCTTCACCTTCGAGAATCCGGAGCGCGGTTACCCAGGCCTGGAACGAGCCATTCGTCGGCGCCCAGCCGAGCATATTCTCCCACTGAGGATCGGCATAATCCAGTATCGACCCTGGCAGATCGCCTTCATCGAACTGGTCGGTATCGTAGATAACCGTTCGTGCCCGACCGCTGGAACCGACCCAGTGCCCGTCCGGAGAGCGAAAACGTGAGTCAACGAGATCCAGCGAAGATTGCGGGATCTGGCGAGTCATACCGTTGAGGGCGAGCGCACCAAGTGCGCCGGCATCCTGTCCGTAGTAGATGTCTGCGGGTGAGTTCGAGCCCTCTTCAAGGATTGCGGCTGCCATCTCGGCCGTGTCTCCGTAGCGAACTCGAACCTCGATGCCGGTCTGCTCGGAAAAGCGATCGAGAATCGGTTGAACCAGATCCTGCCCTCGGCCGGAGTAGACCGTGACCTGCCCGCCGATCGACTCACCGTTAGCGGCGGCAGTGTCATCGCTCGCCTCTGTATCGTCTGCTTCCTCAACTGCTGCGTCATCCGTGCTATCATCTGCTGCAGGTTCGGTGGCGGCGTCATCGTCCGTGCGGTTTGATTGGGTGGTGCAAGCACCCAGAATCGGAATCGCACCGAACACGAGAGCGCCGCCCGCCATCGTTCGTACCAACCGGCGTCGAGAGAAGCGTGGGTTGATTCTCATGGAGAGTTCCGTTGGCCTTTCCAGGGAGCCCAATTCGGATTCCCGGCATGTGAGGGTTGATCCGTGTGCTGTTCGCCTGTTCTCGCCGGCCGGCGTTGCGATTCAGCGCCAATCCATAATCCCGACTTGATTGGTCGGGATTAGAATACGTGATGGTTTTCCCCGTGTCAAGGCGTATCGACACGGGCTTTACGTATGAGGCGTTTCGTGCATGATAGATTGATCAATCGGGCCGGTTCAGGTTCGAGAGTAGATGGATGGGAAAGGAACAATACATGGGCGTGATTCAGAACTCCAAAGTGTTCGAACTGGAGCCAGTTCAACTCGGTGAGAATCAGGAGTACGTACTCCGTGGGGGACGAGAACTTCTGCCGAAACTGCCAGAGGCCTTCGACGGCATCAAGCAGATCGGTGTCATTGGCTGGTCAGCTCAGGGGCCGGCTCAGGCGCAAAACCTCCGCGAATCGCTGGCCGGCACCGACATCAAGGTGGTGGTAGGACTTCGCGAGAACTCCACCTCGATTCCGTCTGCCGAAGCTGCCGGGTTTACCCGGGAGAACGGCACACTGGGTGAGATGTTCGACGTGATCAAGTCATCCGACCTCACGTTGCTTCTTATCGCCGATGCTGCGCTGGCCGCGCTGTACGACAAGATTTTCAAAGCGATGAAGCCAGGCTCGACGCTGGGTCTGTCCCACGGATTTCTGATTGGGCATCTGAAGTCCCAAGGCGAATCGCTGCCGGACAACATCAACGTCATCGGTGTCTGCCCGAAGGGTATGGGACGATCCGTTCGACGTCTGTACGAGCAGGGTTCCGGCATCAATGCCAGCGTTGCGATCGAGCAGGATGTCAATGGCAAGGCAGTCGACTACGCTCTCGGCTGGGCAGTTGGCCTGGGTTCACCGGCCACGTTCGAGACGACGCTGACGTCGGAGTACACCTCAGACATCTTCGGCGAGCGCGGCATCCTTCTCGGGGCCGTCCACGGGGTAGTGGAAACGCTCTATCGCTACTTCATCGCCAAGGGCTCGTCACCTGAAGAAGCGTTCCGGGACTCGGTCGAAGCGATCACCGGACCGATCAGCAAGACGATCTCACGGGACGGAATCACCGCGGTTTACGAAAAGCTGGATGACCGCGGCAAGATGCAGTTCCGACACGCCTACTCAGCAGCCTATCGCCCGGCATACGCGGTACTGACCGAGATCTACGAAGAGGTGGAGTCCGGCAACGAAATCAGAAGCATCATTCTCAGTAGCAATCGATTGACAACCCATCCGATGGGCAAGATCGAGGGCAGCGCGATGTGGCAGGTCGGCGAGAAGGTTCGGGCCGCCCGCACTGATGATGAGTTCCCGATCAACCCGGTCACTGCTGGCGTGTATATCGCCACAATGATGGCTCAGGTCGATGTGTTGAAGAAGAACGGCCATCCGTACTCGGAGATCGCCAACGAGTCGATCATCGAGGCTGTGGACTCACTCAACCCGTATATGCACGCCAAAGGTGTTGCCCACATGGTCGATAACTGCTCGACCACTGCGCGGCTCGGCGCCCGGAAGTGGGGCCCGCGGTTTGACCACGTGTTGATGCACGAGGCGCTGCCAGACCTTGATCAGCGACCAATCACTGATGAAGAATTGATTGAGAACTTCTTCACCAGTGACATCCACGAGGCACTGGCCACCTGCGCCAAGTACCGGCCGCCGATCGACATTGCGGTGACCGATTAGTCGCTCAGCCAGTCTTCTCGACCGACGACACAAGCCGGGACATTCGTGTCCCGGCTTTCTGCGTATGTTATTCAGATCTCGGTGTTCTGGGCACAAAAAAGCCTGATCCTATGTGATCAGGCGGTTGAGATTGCTGGTGGCTGGACCCAGATTCGAACTGGGGACACCCGCATTTTCAGTGCGGTGCTCTACCTACTGAGCTATCCAGCCATTTACGTTTGCGGCGATTCGGGTTTGACCGTTGCGCCGCGTTTCGTGGGCGATAGAGGGCTCGAACCTCTGACTTCCACGGTGTAAACGTGGCGCTCTTCCAGCTGAGCTAATCGCCCGTGCTGCAACGGTCTTTCGTGCCGAGGAAGGGACTCGAACCCTTACGCCCGTGAAGGGCACTAGCCCCTCAAGCTAGCGCGTCTGCCTATTCCGCCACCTCGGCATACTTACTCGCCGTGCGAGCAGGGCTGATTATAGCGGCGGGCTTCTCCCGGTGTCAAGCATCGTCCCGTCTCATCCAGCGTGTGCTATTATCGCGGGCAGATAGACTGAGCCCGGCCGCACAGGAGCTATTGTTCCGGGGCCCGGGACATGCACTGAAATCCGAGTGAGAACTGCTCGATTCGATTCTCGATGGGAGTCAATATGCGATCGAAAGTGACCGTCGTAGGCGCGGGAATGGTTGGCGCAACGACCGCTCAGTATCTGGCGGCGAAGAACATCGCCGATGTCGTGCTCGTCGATATTGTTGAAGACATGCCCCAGGGCAAGGCGCTGGACCTGGCCCAGGCCGGGCCAGTAGTCGGCTACGACATTAAGATGGTCGGTGCCAACGATTATGCCGCCACGGCCGGTTCGGACGTAGTCGTTATCACGTCGGGCTCGCCTCGCAAGCCAGGTATGAGCCGAGATGATCTGCTGCGGATCAACAAGAACATTGTGCATAGCGTGACCGAAGAAGCGGTGAAGCATTCTCCGGACGCCGTGATCATTGTGGTAACGAACCCGCTCGATGCCATGTGCCATGCCGCACTCGAGAAGAGCGGATTCCCGTCCGAGCGTGTGCTGGGACAGGCCGGTGTTCTGGACTCGGCCCGATTCCGCGCCTTCATCGCGATGGAGCTCGATGTCTCGCCAAAAGATGTCAACGCATTCGTGCTTGGCGGACACGGTGACACTATGGTTCCGCTGCCGCGCTATTCAACCGTGGCCGGGATTCCGATCACCAAGTGGATCTCCGCGGAGCGAATCGAGGAGATCGTCGACCGCACCCGCGATGGTGGTGGCGAGATCGTTCGTTTGCTCGGTACCAGCGCCTACTATGCGCCGGCGGCATCCACCGTCGAGATGGTCGAGGCCGTCTTGCTGGATCAGAACCGGATTCTCCCGTGCAGCACCTTCCTGACTGGTGAGTATGGGATCAACGACCTTTACGTCGGTGTGCCGATCAAAATCGGCGCTGGTGGCGTCAAGGAGATTATCGAGATCGAGCTGTCGGACGATGAACGCAAGGCGCTCAACCACTCAGCTGATGCCGTCCGCGAGCTCGTGGACGCGATGGCAAACCTCTAGACAGGATGGCTGACGCGAATGTCCGACGATCGAGCCGGACGCGACAGCACGCCAGCGGGTGAATACCGCCCATGGCAGAATCTCGATGCGATGCTCTCAGTCGATGAGGCACGCGAGCAGATCGTGTCGAGCATTAAGGCAATTGCTCCCGGGCCCGTGGCGATCAATGATTGCCATGGGCTCGTCCTCGCTCAAGACGTGGTTGCCAGTGATCCCGTGCCGCCATTTCGCAATTCCGCGATGGACGGCTACGCTGTACGTGCCGCTGATCTGGCTGAAGCCAGCTGGGATTCCCCGGTCGAACTGGACGTAATCGCCAACTTGCCCGCAGGAGCAGTGCCTGATCGCGTGGTCGAACCCCGCCAGGCGATTCGCATCATGACCGGTGCCGTCATGCCTGATGGCGCCGATACAGTGGTCCGTTTCGAAGAAACCAACGATCCCGGTGTTCCTGACGACAACGTGCCCGGCAGCCTTACCGTGAAAATCTTCAAGGATCCAGGCGCAGGTGCCAACGTTCGGGAAGCTGGTGAAGATATCCAGCCGGGACAGATCGTCGGCCATGGGGGTGACATCATCTCTCCCGCCCTTGCCGGTGTACTTGCCGCAGTGAATCTCCCGAAGGTCAATGCGACCCCTCGCCCGAGAGTCGCTATTCTGGCGACAGGCGATGAGGTCGCCGAGCCGGGAGACCCGATCTCACCGGGCCAGATTCGCAACAGCAACAATCCACTGATCGCCGGACTGGTGCGTGAAGCTGGCGGAGTCCCAGAGGTGATCGGGATTGCCCGGGATACGGCGGAGGATATCCGCAATCGTCTGGCTGCTGCGGCAGATTATGACCTGATCATCACCTCAGGTGGCGTCTCTATCGGCGACTATGATGTGGTCAAAGACGTCCTCAACACCGACGGCCACATCGATCTCTGGCAGGTTCGTATCAAGCCCGGTAAACCGATGGCCTTTGGTCATCTCGGCAATACGCCCCTGATCGGGCTCCCCGGCAATCCAGTCGCCGCATTCGTGGCTTTCCTGCAGTTCGCGGTACCAGCGATTCACAAGCTCCGGGGATTGACCTACCATCCCGTCGAGACAAAGCGAGCTCGACTCCTCCACGATCACGAAAATCGAGGAAACCGGCGCCATTTCGTGCGCGGTGTGTTCCGCGATGAGGCTGGCGAGCTCGTTGTTCAGGCCGTTCCCACGCAGGGGTCTGGCGTATTGACATCCATCACCCGCGCCAACTGCCTGTTCGTGTTGCCGGAATCGATCGACCAGGCTCATGCCGGGATGATTGTTGACGTTATTCCGCTCTCTTAGTCCGAGTGCAACAGGCGAATGCGTGAAGCCCCTCTCTGAGACTGGCGCGTGTCTTGCGCTGGATTGACCGACGACTAATTGCTTGCCGGTCACTCGCGCAACCAGCTCGACATGCCCAGTCCCGGCACCGGAAGGATTGAGATCCGACTATGAAGATGAGTGATTTTTTTGGAATCGTTCGAGAGCTGAGTTTCTCGGAGATTCGACACGAGGCGATGATCCCGCCAAGGTTTCTCGTTGTTGCCCGGGATCCGGCTGACGGGAATGAATGGCTGCGCGCCATTTTTGGTGATGATGCTCACCCGTTCGTTGAACTGATGGACAACTCGGACACCACGGTCGACCCGCTGGCCTACGATGCGATTATCTCGATTGGTGAACTGGAACCTGCCCTGACCCGGGACTGGGTGAATCGATTTCGCCGGGCCGATGAAGAAATGCGCCTGATCGAGGTTGACGTTTCGGCAGAGAGCGAAACGCCAGACGCCTCAAGGATCCAGCGAGTTATCTGTGATGTGTGCAGGGATCGTTCAGTTGCGTTTGGTCGCTATATTGAGCCGATGCGTTCGGCGGCAACGACCGAGATCGTGGCCGATACTTCCCGAGTCAACGCCCAATTCGCGGCACTATCAAATATCCCGGCGATGGTTCCCCTGGTTGGAACCCTGTTCGCAGCTGGCGCAGATCTGGTGGTTCTTACGAAGAACCAGCTCATGATGATGTATCGTCTCGCCGCAATCTATGATCGTGATCTGGACGATCGATGGCGAATCTACTCTGAGCTGCTGCCCGTGGTGGGGGCAGGTTTTCTGTGGAGAACCACCGCTCGCCAGGCGGCGGCCGTGTTGCCAGTTGCCCTGGGCGCAGTGCCGAAAGTGGCCATTGCCTATGCCGGTACCTATGCGATCGGACAGGCAGCGCGCGCCTACTACGAGTGTGGTTATGAAATCGGCGCGGAAGACATGCAGCGCCTCTACGAGCGTGGGGTATCCGTGCTGACACGTGCGGAACGAGAGGGAGTCCCGCCAGAGGAGGCGTCGCTCTCCGGTGGCCGCCCCGCCACTGGGGTTTCAGTCTCGAAATAGTGATTTGGTGAAGATATGAAGCGTGGCCGGGTCAAATGCCCGGCCATGACTATGAGGCGTTTACTGCTTCCGGATCGCCGGCGACCCCGAACTCTTCGAGCTTGGTCTGGAGCTCGCTGAGCTGGATTCCCAGGAGTGCCGCTGCGGCAACGCGATCCCCACTTGACTGACCAATCGCCTCGATGAGCATCTTGCGCTCAACTTCCTGCAACACTTCGGTAATCGGCGTTCCCTTGCGGACACGCTCGGCGATATCGACGAACTGGCGCTGATCTGCCGAAGAGAAGCGGATGTGATCCTCACCGATGACGGTCCCCTGCGCCAGCACCACCGCTCGCTCGATAATGTTTTCAAGTTCTCGCACATTGCCGGGCCAGTTGTGGTCCATCAGTGAATCCAGCGCCTGTGGCGAGATTCTGGCTGGTGGCGCGCCCGGGTTGTAACGATGCTTGTGCAGGAAATGCTCAACCAGTCGCGGTATATCGTCGGTTCGCTCTCGAAGTGGCGGAAGATACATCGAGATGACGTTGAGCCGGTAGAACAGGTCTTCCCGGAAACGTCCCTCGCGAACTTCATGTGCCAGATTCTTGTTGGTTGCAGCGATGACACGGGTGTCGACCTTCACCGACACGTTGCCACCGACGCGTTCGAACTCTCGCTCCTGGAGTACACGCAGCAGCTTTTTCTGTGTCGAGAGTGTCATCTCGCCGATCTCATCAAGAAAGATCGTCCCCTTGTTGGCGGTCTCGAAACGGCCCTTGCGCTGATTGACCGCGCCGGTGAACGACCCTTTCTCGTGTCCGAAGAGTTCGCTCTCGAGCAGTGTCTCGGGCAACGCGGCACAGTTCACCTTGACCATCGGGCCGCCGGAGTATGACGAACTCTTGTGGAGGATCGCCGCAACCAGTTCTTTACCGGTCCCTGTCTCACCGGTGATGAGAACCGTGGAGTCGGAGCGCGCCACCCGGCCGATCGTCTTGTAGACCTCTTGCATGGGGCCACTGTTGCCGATCATCGTGTCATTCGGATCCTGTTCACCCGCAGGGTTCCGCATCCCCTGGACCTGCTTCAGCAGGGCCTGATGATCGAAAAAGCGGCGAACATTGTGCAGCACGTCTTCCAGATCGAATGGCTTGGTGATGTAATCGTAGGCACCAAGCTGCATCGCCTCGATCGCCACGTTGGACGTGCCGTAGGCGGTCATGATGATGAAGGGCAGTTGTCCTTCGACCTTATCCCCGGCCTCGCGCAGAACCTCGATGCCGTTCTTGTCCGGCATCCGGACATCCATCAGCACCAGGTCAGGCGGATCGTCGCCATTGAAGGCAGTCAGTACCTCGGTGCCGTTCTCGGATTCCTCGATGTCATAGTCTTCATCTTCGAGAAACTCGCGAAGCATCGCTCTGATTGCTGCGTCGTCGTCGGCGATGAGTATTCGTTCCATGATTGAGTTGCTTCCCTCGATGCGTTGGTCTAAATCGCGTAGCTTCGGCGTCCTTGTTGATGAAACGGACGCCGATAGTATAACAACCGGAGTGAAATAGTCTTGTAACGCTTTGAACACAGCGATTTCGTGGGTCTCATGCTAGGCTAGAGGAAATCGGACGAATTTGGAACCCTTGGGAAACAGAATCGAGAATTGTGGTGAAACGAGTCATCCTGATTGGTCTGAGCGGTACCGGAAAGTCGAGCCTTGCCCCGCTGGTCGCTCGCGAGATTGGCTATTCATGGGTTGATACCGATCAGGAGATCACCCAGCGATTCAACATGCCTATCCCGGACGTTTTCCGCGAGTTCGGAGAATCGACGTTTCGCTCGGTGGAGAGGGACGTTATCAAGTCTGCTTGCCTGCGTGAAGAGGTCGTCGTTGCCACCGGAGGTGGCGCGGTTCTCGATGAAGCGAACTGGGCCTGTATGCGTCCAGGGGCGGTCATCATCCATCTCCGGGCATCTACCGAAGAGATCGTCAACCGATTGCAATCAGCCGAACAGGGCGATCCGGAAGATGTTCGCCCACTGCTTCAGGGTGACGACCCGGAACAGCGCCTCACCGAACTGTGGAGTCGGCGCAAACCGCTCTACGACCGGGCCGATATCGAAATCGAGACCGACAGGAAGACGCCAGACCAGATCGTGCGAGAGATCGTCCGTTCGGTCCGTCGCGTGTCTGAGACCGGACTGGTTCCGGTGACATCAATCGAGGTGCCTGCAGGGCGTTCTGATATCTACGCAGGTGCCGGAATCAGCAAGTTTGCGGCCCAGTTGATTCGGAGTCGCTGGCCAGAGGCGCAGCGGATCTGGCTGGTTACCGATAACAATATCCAGCAACACTGGGCCAGTCCCATGCGTCGACAGCTGCAGGACGAAGGTTTCACCACCGAGGTGTACGCCGTTGATCCGGGAGAGGTATCGAAGTCGCTGAGGTCCGTTGAAGAGCTTCTCGACTGGATGATTCGTGGTCGGGTGAATCGACGGGACATTCTGGTTGCCCTCGGCGGTGGGGTCGTCGGCGATCTCGCCGGGTTTGCCGCCTCGATCGTTCTCCGTGGTATCAACCTGGTTCAGATTCCGACCAGTCTCCTGGCGATGGTGGATAGCAGCGTCGGCGGCAAGACCGGCGTGAATCACGAGTTGGGCAAGAACCTGATCGGCGCGTTCTACCAGCCTCAACTTGTGATCGCAGACACTAACCTATTGGAGACGTTGCCGCAGCGTGAATTGTGTGCGGGCTGGGCCGAAGTGATCAAACACGGCATGATCGAACGCAGCGCAACCGGTGCGCCTTCGGCCGGATTGCTTGAAGCGCTGGAAGGTCTTGGTGGCAATCCATGCCGGATTTCGGCGGAAACCCTCGCGGATGTGGTCGCCTGGAACATCAACATTAAAGCTGAAGTCGTCCGGCAGGATGAGCGAGAATCCGGTCATCGCTGGTTGCTGAATCTCGGCCACACGATGGGTCATGCCATGGAGGCGGCCGAGTACCGGTATATCCACGGTGAAGCGGTCGGGCTGGGCCTTCGTGCCGCTGCACGGTTGAGCAAACATCTCGGGATGTGTGATCAGGATCTGGTCGACCGACAGGATAATCTGCTAGATGGAGCAGGTATTCCTCAGAAATTCGACGGTGACCTGGATGTTGTGCTGGAGCGAATGGCGCGGGACAAGAAGGCGATCCACAACCGCCTGACCTGGATTCTTCCGGTGGCTCCTGGTTCTGTCACGGTGCGTCAGGATGTCCCGATTGATGCTGTGGTGAAGGTCGCCCGGGAGATCGGGGCGGAGTAGATTTCTAGTCCCTCGAGTTGAGGGGCTTCCCGCTGTTTGCTATAGTCATATGCTGACAACTCAATATGCAGGTCCCGTCATCGGCTCGGCGGATTTGGCCGGAAGTTCGGTGGTCAGAGCGTCGGGGGTGGTGCGAAGTTTGCGAGAGTTTATTCGGGAACGGTAGAAGATTCCCTGTTCTGACCTGCCAGGGTAGCGCCGGTTCCAGATATTTTATTCGTTTTATGAGAAAGGGTGTTTTGGATGAGCGGCACTGTTGCCGAACGTTATGACATCAAAGATATTAATCTTGCTGAAGATGGCAGGAAGCGGATCGCCTGGGCGGCTCGAGAGATGCCGGTCCTGGACCTGATTCGTCAGCGTTTTGAGAAGGAAAAACCACTCGCAGGCGTCCGCATGGTGGCCTGTGTTCACGTAACGACCGAAACGGCGAACCTCGCCTATGCTCTGCGTGCCGGTGGTGCTGACTGCGCAATCTGCGCCAGCAACCCGCTCTCCACGCAGGACGACGTGACCGCCGCACTGGTCGCCGACGGCTTCCAGGTTTTTGCTATCAAGGGTGAAGACGAAGAGACCTATTTCAAGCACATTTATCAGGCGCTGGATCACAAGCCACACATCGTTATCGACGACGGTGCAGACGTGGTGAGCACGATTCATAAGGAGAAACTGGATATTGCCGCTGACATGCTCGGCGCGACTGAGGAGACCACCACGGGTGTGATCCGAATGCGTGCCATGGAGCGTGAAGGTATTCTGCAGTTCCCGGTTGTGGCCGTGAATGACTCCGATACCAAGCACTTCTTCGATAACCGCTACGGTACCGGACAGAGCACGATCGACGGTATCCTGCGGGCGACCAACATCCTGATCGCCGGCCGCGTGGTTGTCGTCTCCGGCTACGGCTGGTGCGGCAAGGGCGTCGCAATGCGCGCATCCGGTATGGGCGCCAAGGTTGTGGTTACCGAAGTCGACGCTGTCCGCGCTCTCGAAGCAGCAATGGACGGCTTCCAGGTCATGCCGATGGATGACGCCGCCTCGATCGGCGACATCTTCGTCACCGCAACCGGTGATATCGACGTGATCAACAAGCAGCACTTCGCCAAGATGAAGGACGGCGCGATGGTTGCCAACGCTGGTCACTTCGACAGCGAGATCAACCTCGACAGCCTTGCCGAAATGGCCAAGGAGCGCAAGAACCTCCGCCCGTTCGTCGACGAGTTCAAGATCGACGACGATCGCGGCGTGATCGTTCTCGGTGAAGGCCGACTCATCAACCTGGCGGCGGCCGAAGGTCACCCAGCCAGCGTGATGGACATGAGTTTCGCGAACCAGGCGATGGCCGCTCGATTCCTTGCCCAGGAAAAGGGCAAGCTCGAGAACATCGTTTATCGGGTTCCGGAAGAGATCGACCAGGAGATTGCCACGCTCAAGCTGCACGCTATGGGTGTGAAGATCGATACGCTCACGCCTGAGCAGGAACACTACCTGCAGTCCTGGCAGACCGGTACCTAAATCGGTCGTCACTAATCCCGGCAATGTTCGGGACGGTCGGGGCGGCTATCTGAGCCGCCCCGTTTACGTGCGAAAAAGGAGAATGTGTACGTGACCACCAGTTTCATGCGGTCTCCGCATACGCTATTCACCTCGGAGTCAGTGACCGAGGGGCACCCGGACAAGCTCTGTGATCAGATCTCAGATGCGGTTCTGGATGAGATTTACCGACATGATCCGCAGGCGCACGTCGCCTGTGAAACGTCGACAACCACCGGGTTGATTCTGGTTTTCGGTGAGATCACCACCGAAACGTACATCGATATTCCAAGCATCGTGCGCAAGACGGTGCGCGACATCGGCTATACCAGCGCAGAGTATGGTTTTGACGCGGCAACCTGTGGCGTTGTGACGGCGATCAACGAACAGTCGCCGGAGATCAATCAGGGTGTTCGCAAGGTATCGCAGGATGACGCGGAGTCAGTCGGTGCAGGTGATCAGGGCATGATGATCGGGTTCGCCTGTAACGAGACCCCCGAGTTGATGCCACTGCCAATATCGCTGGCACACAAGATGACCCGCCGGATGGCCGACCTCCGGCATTCCGGTGAACTCGACTATCTCCGCCCGGATGGCAAGAGTCAGGTGACCGTTGCCTATGAGCACGGCATCGCCAGACGTGTCCCGACCATCGTGCTGTCAACCCAGCATGATCGTGAGGTCACGCAGGACCGGATTCGCAAGGATCTGGAAGAGGCGGTGGTCCACCACTGTGTTCCGGCCGATATGCTCGACGACGCTCTCAAGCTGTATGTGAACCCGAGCGGCAGCTTTATGCTCGGCGGACCGATGAGTGACGCCGGACTGACCGGACGCAAGATCATCGTCGATACCTATGGCGGGATTGCCCGTCACGGTGGCGGCGCATTCTCCGGCAAAGACCCGACCAAGGTCGATCGGTCTGGCGCATACGCGGCCCGGTATGTCGCAAAGAACGTGGTTGCGGCAGGACTGGCTGATCGCTTCGAGGTTCAGGTCTCTTACGCGATCGGTGTCGTCGAGCCAATCTCGATCCACATCGAGGCGTTCGGTACTGCCAGGATCGATGAAGAGAAGATCGAGACTCTGATCGCTCAGCATTTCGATCTCCGGCCGGGCGCAATTCTCCGTGATCTGGATCTGCGACGACCGATTTACCAGCAGGTTGCAGCTTATGGTCACTTTGGCCGCCCGGATCTCGATCTCCCGTGGGAGCGTACCGATAAAGCGGATATCCTTCGACAGGAAGCCGGACTGTAAACCGGGAACAGGAAGATCAGGCGGGCTGACATCATGACGCGCGTGCTCATTACTGGAGCCAGTGGATTCGTTGGCCGCCACCTCGTTGCACAGCTGGTACACGCCGGCGGGTTCGACATTGTTGGACTGTCGTCACAGAAACGGTCCCCGATAGAAGGGGGCCGCCTGCTTGTCTGCGATCTCCGCGACGCGGACCTGACGCGTCGGACACTCGAGCACTACCAGCCGGAGATCATCTACCATCTGGCTGGACAATCCCATATTCCGCGTGCCTTCGCCGCTCCTGCGGAAACCCTGGTGGCAAACGCAGTAGGGCAGATCAATCTTCTTGAAGGGTGCCGCAGCGCCGGGATCGACCCGGTGATCGTGTCAGTCAGTTCTGCCGAGATCTACGGGGCAGTCTCACCGAGCCAGATCCCAATCAACGAGCAACAGCCACTCAACCCGAACAACCCGTACGCGAGCAGTAAAGCGGCGCAGGATCTGTATGCCGGTCAGTATTTCGCGAGCTACGGGATGAAGATCGTCCGGGTTCGCCCCTTCAACCACGTCGGGCCGGGACAGACAGACCGCTTCGTCGTATCCAGCTTTGCTCGCCAGATTGCGGAAGTAGAAGCTGGATTGGCCGATCCTGTGGTTCTGGTAGGGAATCTCGACCCGATCAGGGACTTTCTGGATGTGCGGGACGTGGTGCGGGCCTATCAGCTGGTGGCTGAGGAGTCGTTTGCCGGTCAGGTGTTCAACATCTCTTCCGGCGTCGGGGTGCGAATTCAGGATGTGCTCGACATGCTGATCGCCGAATCGACGCACGATATCGAAGTACGGGTTGATCCTGAACGGGTGAGACCGGTCGAAGTGCCGGAGTTCCGGGGAGATTCGAGCCGCCTCACAGAGCTGACCGGCTGGCAGTCCGAAATCCCGTTAGCGCAGACCCTTCGAGAGGTGCTCGATTACTGGCGAGATCAAATCAACAGGACAGACACCTGAGTCAGGCTAGCTTGATCAGAACCTGGCCGTCGCGGCATTCGACCGATTCAACGTCCAGGTCAATGGCGGATCGCTTCTCATCGTTTCGGCGCTCAAAATCGACTGCTTCCACGACTCGTCGGTATGCTCCGTCAGTCAGAATCTCGGGTTGGTATCCCAGCGGGATTACTCCTCGGCAGAAGTGGAACACATGCCAGGCTTCCCATTCAGCCGGATCAATCTGGAGATCCTGCATCGTTGGCCAGCTCTGATAGGAAGATCCTTCGCCTAGTTGCGCTCGGGCGTGGGTCAGCGATGTCTCAAGATCCTGAAGGATCTCGGTGACGAGTTGCCCGCCAATTGCCGCCGACTCTAGCCAGAGCTCGCCTCCGGACTTCCCGATCGGAATCTCCAGGTGATGCTGCCGGACGATTGGTCCGGCATCGAGTTGATCGATGAGCTGATGAATCGTGACCCCAGACTCTGTGGTTCCTTCGCGGTACGTCCAGAAGAGTGGCTCAGGTCCCCGGAAACGTGGAAGCAGCGAGGGGTGGACGTTCAGACCACCGTGTCGGGTGGATGTCATCAGTGTTTGAGGGATTCGCACCGAGTAGCAACAGACAATCGCGATGTCTGCATCGAATTCAGCGAGCGACTCCTGCGTTCCGGGATCCTGGTGATTATTGATCCGGAGGACCGGAATGTCTGACTGACCCGGATGACCATTCCCGGCAGTGGCGGCGCTTCCCGAGATCGGAAGAGAGGATGCGGACTTTGAACGCCCCGGCGGATTCAGTCGGGTAGTCGGCTGCGGCACTCGCGAATTTCCGGGAACAACTCGCGCGCGGACATCGTGACCAGCCTCGAGGATCGCGGCCAGCACCGTATCGGCAAACGAGCAGGGAATGCCGAAAAAGATGATTGAACGACTCAACGGGCACCTCCGGTTCGAAACGCAGATTGACAGCCTGTTGAGTGCTCACGTAGGCTTCGAATAGACTTTCGCTCAGTCATGATGAGGATAATGCAATGGCACGAATGGTTTTCTGCAACAAGTTCCAACGCGAATTGCCTGGACTCGAACGCCAGCCAGTGCCAGGACCGCTCGGAGAGCGCATCTTCAATGAGATTTCGGAACAGGCGTGGGAGATGTGGCGTGAGCATCAGACGATCATGATCAACCATTACGCCCTGAATCCTGCCGATCCGAACGATCGCAAGGTGTTGCGCGAGCATATGGAAGAGTTCTTCTTCGGCGAAGGCTCCCAGATGCCCGAAGGCTGGCAGCCGGCTGGCGCTGCTGCTGGCGGCTCGTCAAAGGGTGGCGCCCCGTCGAAGGGTGCAGCTCCCGCAAAGAAATAGCTGGTCTCATCGCGATGGCGGACTCACCGGGTCGGCAGTCAATCGAATCTGACTGCTGATCCGGAATTCCAGGGCATTGTGTGCCGTTCGCAACGCCGCTTCTACGTCATCCACATTATCGCCCTTTGCGAAGATGAATCCCAGATAACTGGACCCTTCGGGCAACGGCACGATCGAATGATTGATCGGAGCCGAGATCTCGACCCCAGTGACTCCTGGAACCTGCTTCGCCTCTTCGACGCCGCACACTTCCCGGAGAATTCCGGCCTTCGGTATCGGAATCATCATCACGCCCACCGCATCATCTCCGCGTTCTGCGCCGGAGATTGGCTCACCGATCGCGTGGCGCAGGATCAACTCTTCGAGCGACTGCCCGGTGCCGAACTCGAGGATGGTCGAACAGAGGCCGCCGATCGACCGACCGGCGATCTCGATAATCCATGGCCCCATGTCATTCAGACGAAGCTCCGCATGGACCGGGCCAGTTCGGAGCCCGAGCGCTGCAGATGCTTCCTCAGTGCAGGTCGCGATTGCTTGCTGCTCCTCGTCTGAGAGGCGAGACGGCGTCGTATAGATCGTCTCTTCGAAGAACGGGCCTTCGAGCGGGTCCGGCTTATCGAATAGCGCCAGCACCTGTAACTTGCCCTCGGTGAGAATTCCTTCGAGTGCTACCTCGATGCCTGGCAGATAGTCCTCAACCAGAATGCCGGCGGTCTCGTTGGTAAATCCCTCAGAGACCAGAATCTGCCGGGTTCGCTCGAACGCTTTGGTGAACTCGTCGGGGTCGTTGGCACGAATCACCCCCCGGCTTCCGGACAGGAGATTCGGCTTCACCACGCACGGATACCGGACATCGACCGCGATGGTCGCAGGATCTGCATCGAGATCGTGTCGCCAGGCCATTGGGGCTGGAACACCGTGATCGTGAAGGCGCTGCCGCATGACCCACTTGTCACGAGCTGCCAGGGCAGCCTCTGGATCATTGCTCGGCAGGTTCAGTCGATGGGCGACTTTCGAGGCGAGTAATGTCGCACTATCGTCGAGGGAAATCACCGCATTGACCGGATCGCTGCCGAGTCTGTCCATGAGTTTCTGCTCGGCCTGCTCTGGTTTCCGGAACTCGACGCCATTGTTGATTCCCCATTCGCTGGCGAGCGCTTCCGGGACATCGACAACCTGAATAACGTCCAGCCCGAGTCGCTCTCCAGCTTTCAGAAATGCAGCGTTCCGGTAGCTCTGCGGAGAGAGCAGCATCAGGACTCGTTTCTGATCGTTCGATGACATGGTCGGATCTACTCTCAATCGAAGATTGCCAGTCTGCTGAGTGAAACCGGGTTGCGTTGAGATCGTTTCTCTTCGATTCTATCAACGGCTAGCGCATGTGAATTGTTCCGGGGCGAATTCGTTGACAGTCCGGCGGATCTGTGAACAATTGGCAGTCAGGAACAACAAACGTTTCAGCTACGGATTCGGGCGCTATTCGCGGGAATACGCCGATCCGAAAGGAGCAGAACACTTGGTCGCGAATGCATTCCAGTCACTCGAGTGGAGACTGGTTGGTCCACACCGTGCCGGGCGAACAGTCGCTGTTGCCGGTCATCCAACCGAACTCGGAACCTTCTATTTCGGCGCCTGTGCTGGCGGCGTCTGGAAAACCACGAACGCAGGCTCTCACTGGGAGAATGTCACCGACGGGTTTTTCAAGACATCTGCCGTAGGTGCGCTCGCAGTTTCGCACTCGGACCCGAACGTCATCTATGCCGGAACCGGTGAGACGGCGATTCGGAGTAACATCTCGCACGGTGACGGTGTCTACAAGTCGACCGACGGAGGCCGAACCTGGGCAAACGTCGGCCTCGCAGCAACCCGTCACATCGGTGAGATCCAGATTCATCCGGCGAACCCGGATGTGGTCTTCGTCTCGGCACTCGGCCATGCGTGGGGCCAGAACGAGGACCGTGGTGTCTACCGGACGCTCGATGGCGGCAAGACCTGGGAGCACGTCCTCTACAAGAGCGACAAAGCTGGAGCTATCGACATCTCGATGGACCCGAGCAACCCGAGGGTCGTCTTTGCGACCTTCTGGCAAGGCCAGCGACTGCCGCACGGTGCGGTCAGTGGTGGCGAAGATTCGGGTATGTGGCGGTCGATGGACGGCGGCGATACCTGGGAAGACATAACTCGCAACGAAGGACTTCCCAAGGGAATCTGGGGCAAGTCTGGCGTGGCGGTGTCTGGCGCCAAGGCTGGTCGCGTGTATGCGCAGATCGAAGCCGAGGACGCCGGCGTCTATCGCAGCGATGACTTCGGCGCTACCTGGAGTCGTGAGAACGATGATCTCGATGTAGGTCGGCGACCGTGGTACTACATGCACATCTACGCCGACCCGCAGGACGCAGATACCGTCTATATCTGTAACCTGCAGTTCCTGAAGTCCATCGATGGCGGCAAGACGTTCAAGCAGATCCCGACGCCACACGGTGACAACCACGATTTGTGGGTCGATCCGAACAACCCGCTCCGCATGATCGAAGGTAACGATGGCGGTGCTGTGGTCTCGCTGGATGGTGGCAAGAGCTGGTCATCCTGTATGAACCAGCCGACCGCGCAGTTCTATCATGTCGAAGCTGACAACCACTTCCCATACCGGATCTACGGTTCGCAGCAGGACAACTTCGCCATGCGCCTGCCGATGGCGGACGCAGAAGGCGCGATCAGCTGGAAGAACTACTACGAGCCCGGTGGCGGCGAGAGTGGCTACATGCGGGTTCAGCCAGAAGCACCATACAAGGTGCTCGGTGGCGGAATCGGCACGGGACTTGGTCATGGCCGGCTGGTCAACTGGGACCCGGAAGAGGATCAGCGCCGAAACATCACGGCGTGGCCGGAAGTTCATGGATTCGGTGCCGGAGCGATCCATCTGAAGTATCGATTCCAGTGGACGTTCCCGCTCGAATTCTCGCCACACGATCCGAAGACGATGTTCATCGCATCGCAGTATGTCCACAAGTCGACCGATCTCGGACATAGCTACCAGGTGATCAGCCCGGATCTGACTCGCAACGACCCGGACAAGCTGCAGAACTCCGGTGGGCCGATTACCGCTGACAACAGTGGTGCCGAGATCTACTGCACGATCTTCGCTTTCGTGGAATCGCCACATGAACAGGGTGTCTACTGGGCAGGCTCCGACGATGGCCTGGTGCACATCTCCCGTGATGGCGGCGAGAACTGGAAGAACATCACTCCAGGTGACCTTCCAGAGTGGGCGATGATCAGCATGATCGAGGCATCGCCACATGATCCGGCAACCGCCTACATTGCAGCCACGATGTACAAGCATGACGACAACCGTCCGTATCTCTACAAGACCAATGACTACGGTGAGACCTGGACGCGGATCAACAACGGTATCCCGGATGACGATTTCACCCGGGCGATTCGCGAGGATCCGGAGCGCCGAGGCCTGTTGTTCGTCGGCACTGAGCTGGGCGTGTACGTCTCGCTCGATGACGGCGGCAACTGGCACTGGCTGGATACAAATCTGCCGATCGTGCCGATCTACGACCTGATCGTCAAGAATGGCGACCTGGTTGCGGCAACGCATGGGCGATCGTTCTGGATCCTGGACGACATTAGCCCGCTCCGGCAGATGCAGGATGATCTGGCATCCAAGAGCGCGCATCTGTTCAAGCCACGGGATACCTACAAGTATCGCTTCTATGGCCGTGCGTTCGGCGCATCGAGTGATCCAGAAGATCTCAACTTCATGATGAACGGCCCGATAACGATCTCCTACCGTCTCAAGAAGGATGCTTCCGGTCAGGATCAGCGATTGTTCCTCGACGCTGGAAACAACCCTCCGGATGGGGTCATCGTTCACTACTATCTCGGTGATAAGCCAGAGGAAGAAGTGACGCTGACGTTCCTGGACGCTGACGGCAACGAGCTAAACAGTTACTCCAGCAAGAGCGAAGAAGCACCTTGGGCACCCGCCAACGCGGGCTCCAACCGGTTCCTCTGGAATCTGCGGACGAAGGGTGCAACACCGCTCGACTCTGAGGGCGGAAAAGACAAGCGGATTCAGCGAGCCGAAGAAGCGGTCTCCCCGCGCGTGACGCCGGGTGAGTATCAGGTTCGCCTCACTGTTGGAGACGAGTCGATGACGGAATCATTCCGGATTCTGCGAGATCCACGGCTCAAGTCCAGCGATGAAGATCTGCAGGCTCAGTTCGAGATGAAGAGCAACATCCGTGACCTGGTTTCCTCCACGAACGAGGCGATCAATCAGATCAAGTCGATCCGCGAGCAGGTCGAACAGTGGGCCAAACGAGCCGATGCTGGAGACGATCCAGACGGCGTCCGCTCTGCTGCCGATGAACTCAAGGAGAAGCTGGCCTCGGTTGAAGCCGAGTTGACCCAGGTGGACGCTGGCGCTGCTCAGCCGGGTGAAGCGAAGATTCGCGAGAAGTTCCTGTCGCTGACGTCGATGATCGACGAATCCGACGCCCGTCCGACTGCTGGTGCCGAGGAGGTCTTCAATCTCCTCAGCGAGCAGCTAGACGCCCAGAAGTCCCGTCTGGCGCAGATCGTATCGGAAGACGTCAAGGCGTTTACCGATAAGGTGTCCGGAGCCAACGTGCCACCGGTCGCACCGTAACGTTCTGAATCAGTTCTCTGATAACGAAGAAAGCGCCGGAGCATTGCTCCGGCGCTTTTTGTTGCTACTTTTGCCGTGTGTCCGACTACTTGATGGACGCGAGCAGTCGTTTGACGAAGCCGTCGAACTGCTCGGAATCGATCCAACGGGTCATCGCCACAAGATCGTTCTCCGGGTCGATGTAAATGATGTTGGCACCCATTCCGCGTGCGGCAAACGCCGACTCCGGAGCACTGGGCATCTGATCCTTGTCTGTGTTCAGCCACCACATGTACCCGTAGGACTTGAACGTCTCTGACGGCGCCAGTGCCTGCTGATACCACTCGTCAGAGATGAGTTGCTGACCGCCCCAGTTTCCGCGTCGGAGGTTGAGCAGCCCGAAGCGCAGATGATCCCGGGTATGGCTCCAGAAACCACCGCCCCAGTGAGAACCACCGCTGACAACCTGCATGTGCAGACCATCGAGTTCGATCCATGAATTGAAATACCCGTTCCAGCGCCAGGTTGGAGAGGCCTGAATCGGATCCATGATGAATTCCTTGCACACCTGCGCCAGTGGACGACGCCAGACGTGAGTAAGGCAGAGCGCCAGAAGATTGACCCGGACATCGTTGTACTTGTATCGACTACCAGGCGTCTGAAGCTCACGCTCATGCCAGTATCCGGGCGGCATCTCGGGGCGATCGCACCAGTCGGGCTTGCCCCAGAGCGTGCCTTCCCACTCGCTCGATTGATGCAGCAGGTGTCTCCAGGTGATCTGGCTGTTGTGTTCGCTGTCGAAGCTGCCATCGACCACGTAGTCACCGACACGGTCGTTGACGTCGCGAATCAGCCCGCGATCGAGTGCAAGTCCTGCCATCGTGGCCAGGTAGCTCTTGGCAACGCTATAGGTCATATCGATCTGCCAGGTGTTGCCCCACTCCGCCACCAGGTGGCCATGCCGCAGGATTGCGCCGTTCTCCGGCCCACGTCGCTTGATGGGACCTATCACCCCTGCGTAGGGCTCATCGGATGGCATCTCGGCGTCTGTTCGACCGGCGAGCTCACCAAGGATCTCCCGGCCATCCCTGAACTGTGAGGTTCCGATTTCGTCGGTGTGAAACCGGATCGCCTCCTGGATACCGTCCGCGCTCATGCCGACGTCTTCCGGACTGACCGACTTCCATTCGTTTGCACCGGGCACGTACCCGGTGGATGTATCTGTAGCCATCTATTCCCCTTTCTGACCGTTTGAATACCTGCCTGATCGACTACCGTGCCTGAGCCGGAGACCAGTCGAAATCCTTCTCGAGCGGATACATCGGCCGGCGCAGGTTCTTATAGTCGAACTGCTCGGCGAGTTTCGGGCTACTGATACCGGGCGCATCGATCTCGATCACCTTCGTGGCGATCGGTTCGAAGGCGGCTCGGAAGTGGGCGGCACTCTTGAGCACCAGAATCCGCCGCTCCGTTGGCTCTATTCCGAAGGCCCTGAAGTAGTTGTGGTCGTTGGGATGACCACGCAGTTCGGAGATCTGGAGCTCGATACCGCCACGTCCGTTGATCTCCAGAACCACCGTCTTGCCTCGTCCAGCAACGGTTCCGGCACCCATCGGGCCGGCCATCAGGAAGCTGCCTTCGTGGATCAGCCGGACCTTGCCGGTTACTTCCACAGGATCTCCGTGCAGGCCATCATGCTTTCCACCAACGTTGAGCGTCACCGTACTGCCGACTCCGGCTTCGATGCAGGTCTGCACCGCTTCTTTGTCCATGATCTGGGCGACGGCCGCGCTTTTCGCGTTGTTGCGAAGCAGTCCGGCGAGAATTGCGGTGCCATCTCCGGCTGTCCCGCTCGCTCCGGAATCGGAGATGTCGGCCAGCACATAAACGCTTCCCTCTGGGCCGTTCATGGCCTCCTGGATGGCGTCGTCCACGGGCACCGGATCGATCTCGAAGTCTGCGCGGAGATCCCAGGCCATCTGGGCCAGCTCCTCGGCGTACTTCTGAGCGAGTTCCGGATCGTTATCGGTGACAACGATTGTCGAAATGCTGGTGTATGGAACGTCGGAGAAGGGGAACCCGCCGAGTACGGTTGCGGCGACGACGCCTGCTTCTTGCTCCATCTCCCGGGCACGATCGATGATCGTCTTCAGTGGTGACTGCCAGGTGGTGACCATCGACTGGTTCGGAGCGATGACCGGGACCTTCACGTGTCGCATTACTGGCTTGATCTTGCCCTGGAGTGTCTCAACCAGCATCTCCATCGCGCGAGCGCCGGTCTCTGGCGTGTCGATGTGCGGATACTCCTTGTATCCGACGAAGGCCGTGGCAAGTTCCATCATCTGTTCGGACAGATTGGTGTGCAGATCGAGCGGAGCGATGATCGGAAGATCCGGCCCGACGACATCACGGATCGCCTTGAGAAGGGGGCCCTCGCCGTCGTGATCGTGCTCCAGAGCCATTGCGCCGTGGATGCCGAGCAGGACGCCATCGATCTCTCCAGCGTTCTTGATGCCGTCAACGATCTCGCCCGCCATCGTCTCGAACGCTTCGCGGGATACCCGTCCACCGGGAACTGATCGACCGAATGTCGTCGGGATGAGTTCGACGTCGTGCTTCTTCGCCTCGGCGATGATTCCGCCGTAAATGGTTCCGGTGCCTTCCAGATCGAGGATTCCCTGACCCCGATGGATGGCACTGGAGCCTTTCTGGAAATCTTCGAGGGAAGTTGGTTCCCACTGAAAGGTATTGGTCTCCTGAGAGATTCCGCCGGTTACGATTCGCAGCGTCATGAGATGGCTCCCTTCGCCAATTCTGGTCGACTTCCTGTCGGGTTTTGCGGGCTGCTACTTCGTGACGTAATGTCGCAAGAGTTCCACGGTCGCGTCCAGGTCTGATTCCTCGATCATTTCGAACGGAGAGTGCGTGTATCGAGTCGGCGGGGCCAGCAGGACCGCAGGAATTCCGTGACGGATGAACTGCGCGCCGTCGCTACCGAATCGTTCGAAGATCGCATGTTGCACCGGGATGCCGTTGGCCTCTGCGACGTCGACCAGTTCCCAGATGATCTCACGGCTATAGTGGGTTGATGCGTCTTTGTGGACGAGGATTGGGCCCTTGCCGAGACCAGTTGGCATGGTGGTGTCGGCCACGAGTGGGATGTCTCCGGCCAGCCCGACATCGAGGGCCAGGGCGACATCCGGCTTCATGTCACGGAACAACGCATTGGCGCCGATCAGCCCGTTCTCCTCCTGGACGGTCACGGCGAAACTCAACTGGCAATTCAACGAATCCGCAACTCCGTCTTCGAGTAACTTCGTCATCAGGGCGATGAGCATGCGATCGTCGATCGCTTTGCCGTAGATCTTCGAGCCGAGTTGCCGCATCGGAGGATTCCAGATCACCCGTGCGCCGGGATGGACACCGAGTGATTCGGCGCTCTCCCTGGAACTGGCCCCGATATCGACCCAGAAATCCTGGTAGGACATCCCGGCTTTGTTGCGCTGGTCCTCGGTGAGAACGTGCCCGGTGGCCGTGGCCAGCAACCCTTCCACTGGCCCGTGGCGGCCCAGCACCAGGGCAGGTTGGCCGATGGGAAATCGCTTGGCCGGGTCATCCATGACCTGCGCGGTGGCAAGGTGAAGGAATCCATTCTCATCGATACTGCGCACCATGAATCCGATTTCGTCGGCGTGCGCCTGGATCAGCACCTTCCGGCCTGTACCGCCGACTCGCGCATACAGGTTGCCGGTGGGCGATCGTTCGATCGACTCAACCGCGGACGTCCAGCGCTTTTCGCACCATTCCATGACTTCGGCTTCCTGACCAGTCGGCCCGGGAATACTGCACAGTTCATCCAGAAGTTCGAACCACGACATAGGCTTTTGCCAGCTCCTTTCAATCAATCGAGTGCTCAGGTTGATTCAGTTGATCAACCTATCAATCAGTCGTTCAGAAATGCGACTGAGTCGACGTCTAATTGCTCGGTCCCTTGAACAGGTGACCAGCGTATCTCGTCGGTCTTCGACTCCAGCAGTGTTCCACCCGAGCAAATCGCCCAGACGCGGCCATCAGGAGTCTCCAGGAACGACTCCACCATGTCCTCCATTGGAGTTTTGATCCCGGTGGAAGCCGATTCCCATGTTGAACCCTGATCGTGGGAAATCTCGATTCGGCCGTGCCGTCCTACATACGGAGACGGGCCCGCGAGCACGATTTCCGGATTGCTTGACGGGACGATCACGCCACGAGTGTAGTCGCCAAACAGCTTGGTCCAGGTGCGGCCACCGTCTGTCGAGCGTGCAAGACCTCCCCGATGATCCGGGGAATCGTTCGGCGAGTGATCGATTCCGGCATACCCGAGCGCGGCGAACAGGAGCTGTCTCTCGACCGGGTGGCCAGTGACATAATGAATGTCTGAATCGACCCCCACAAACTCGCACCGCCATGACTCTCCCTCGTCGTCACTGATCAGCAGGCCTCCCACTTCCACCGAAGCGAAATAGGTTCGGGATTCTGGTGGCGAGTAGATGTTTCGAACTGCGCCAGCCCTTGGTGAGTAGGGGAGATACCATTTCTCGTATCCCGGAATCTGGCGAATTCCGCTCAGTTCCGTCCAGCGTTCTCCTTGATCGAAGCTGCGGAAAATTCGCCCAGGTTCAGTTCCGACGAGCAACGCACCTGTATTCAACGGATCAGAGCCGAGCCATCGAACACAGCTCAACGTAAATCCGTCTGTTACTTCCTGCCAAGTCCTACCGTGATCATCGGAACGGAACATTCCACTTTCGTAGGTGCCGGCAATGATTCGTGATGTCTGGTTATTGCGTTGAACCACCATCATCGCGGAGATTTGTTCACCGTCGAGCCCAAGAAACGTTGGTCCGTCTGAATCGACACGATAGACGCCTGAACGTGTTCCTGCGAGTACTGTGCTCATGTCGTCGATCCTCCGTTCGAGCCCTTGTTTCCTCTGTACTTCTGTCTAAACGCTAGCTGTGGCCATCATAACCCAGCATCGCGGATCGTCTACGATGAATCTGTGGCTACTGTAATCGTCGGGCTTTCCCGTCCCGGCGAATTCCGGTATGGTGCGGAGACACAGGAACGTGATCGGTAGTCGATCGTCTCGAACGGAGAAAGCCCTGATGTCCCTGAAAGAGATTCTCGGGATCGAACCGGTGATTAACTGCGCCGGACCACTGACCAGGCTTGGCGGAATGCCGCTAAGTGCCCGTGTGACTGATGCGATGGCCGCTGCTGGCAGGGATAGCGCTCGAATCGAAGATGTCCAGCGGGCTGCTGGTGCGTATCTCGCAGACGTCTGTGGCGCCGAGGCTGGATACGTCACTGCCGGGGCCGCGGCCGGCCTGACCGTCGGGGCTGCGGCGTGCATCGCGGGTCTGTCTCCAGCAGCGATGGATCAACTCCCCGATACGACAGGGCTAAAGAACGAGATCGTGGTGCAGCGGGCGCACGTTACAGCCTACTCACATGCGCTGAGGGTATCCGGCGCAAAACTGATCGACGTCGGCTACGTAGGATTTCCGGGGCAGGGTATCACCTGGGGATGGCAGGTTGAAGCGGCGATCAATGATCGAACAGCCGCCCTGTTCTACTCGGTTGGTTCTGCGGAAGGGATCGTCGAACTCCCCGAACTCGTCGAGATCGGTCGCAAGCACGGTATTCCAGTAATCGTAGATGCCGCGGCAGCACTTCCGCCGAAGTCGAACCTGCGGCACTTTGTCGAGCTGGGGGCAGATCTCGTTGTGTTCAGTGGGGGCAAGGCGATCGGAGGCCCCCAGGCATCAGGAATCCTCGTCGGTCGGTCAGATCTGATCGAGTCGGTTGCCCTGCAACACCAGGATATGGACGTCTATCCCGAAACCTGGACGTTCCGGGACACCTATCTGAACAGCCAGCGACTACCCGGCCCCCCGCATCACGGGCTCGGGCGACCGATGAAAGTTGGCAAGGAGGAAGTGGCCGGCCTGGTGGTGGCACTGAGGGCGTATCTCGAAGGAGATGAAGAGAAGGAGATTCGACGCCAGCGGGAAGATCTCCTGACCATTTCTGACTATCTCAGTTCAACCCGATCGAAAGCGGTGTTGCACGAACCAGGTGAGGGCGGGCGTGGATTTCCCGTGCTGGAGATCTATCCTCATTTCACCGGAGATCCCGGGAAGTCGATCTCCATGCTGATCAATTCGCTGATTGATGGCGATCCATCTGTGGCGGTGTCGCAAGGGCTGATGCACCGTGGCGGGATCGGGATCATTGCCAGCGCGTTGAAATCGAGCGATGCGCACAGGGCAGGTGAACGGATAGCCGCTGAGGTAAAGGCGCTGACCTGACATCGAAATTCGAACGGACGCAACGATTGTGCCGTCTGCAGAGTCATGGTATAGCAAGACAGAGATCGAACTTCGAAGTGATAGTTGATGAACCATTGGGTTGGCCTGCAACTGCAGGCAGGGAAGGGCGTGCTGAATGAAGATTACGTCTGTCAAGGGATTTCCGGTCAAGGTCGGGCACCGGGATATCTTCATTGTGAAGATCGACACCGACGCCGGGATCTACGGCGTTGGTGAAGGCGGAATGTCGGGCCGTGAACTCGCCCAGCTCGGTGCCGTCCAGCACTATGAGCGTTTGCTAGTCGGTGAGGATCCCCACCGGATCGAGCACCACTGGCAGCGGCTGTATCGATCGCAGTATTTCGAGGGTGGCAAAGTCTTCGGGGCGGCACTCTCGGCGATCGACATCGCGCTGTGGGACATCCTCGGCAAGTCGCTCGGGGTGCCGGTCTATCAGCTTCTTGGCGGTGCCTGCCGGGATCGAATTCCCGCGTTTGCCACTCCAGGTGGGCTGACGGGGCCGAAGGTCGTGGAACAGGCTCGCAAGGCCGTCGACGAAGGCTGGAAGTATCTCCGGTTTGGCGCAGGAATGAGTGGCGACGACTGGCCGACCGGAACCGAGGTCATTTACGAACCGATGGAGTCGCTGGAACTCGCGGCACACTGGATTCACGAGGTTCGCAAGGAAGTCGGACCAGCAATCGGGCTGTCGATCGATTTCCATCACCGTTTGAATGTCGCTGAAGCGGCGCTCTTCTGCCAGAAGATCTCTGACGTCAATCTGATGTTCCTTGAAGAACCGATCCGAGCCCAGAACCCGCGAGCCTATCAGCAGTTGCGCACGATGACGCCGATTCCGTTTGCCATCGGCGAGGAGTTCTCTAACAAGTGGGAGTTCCAGCCGTTCATCGATGACGGCATCCTGAATTTCGCCCGGATCGACGTCTCAAACGTTGGTGGGTTGACTGAATCCAAGAAGATTGCTGGCTGGTGTGAGACGCACTATATCGATGTGATGCCGCACAACCCGCTCGGACCGGTCTGCACTGCGGCGACGATTCACCTTGCCGCATCGATCAACAACTTTGCGCAGCAGGAGTATCAGCATCGCAATGCTGAAGCCTATCCGCGTGACCTGTTCCCCACATTCCCGGAACTGGAGGGCGACTCGTTCCCATTGCCGACCGAGCCAGGGCTGGGTGTGACGTTCGATGAGTCCAAGGTCGATGATCATCCGTTTGAGTTCTGGAACCCGCCGATGTGGAAACGACGAGATGGCCAGCACACGAACTGGTAACTCGTCAGCGTCCGTGAACCACTAAACGAGGAACCCCGAGCCGTTCTGGCCCGGGGTTCTTCGCAATTGACTGAATGGCGAGGCTACGGCTTGATGACCGTGCCGTCCAGCCGGCGAACCTGTGGCCAGGCGCCGTTCAGGGCGTGCTCCGGGAATGGGAACTTCGCGGCGAGTGCTTCGTCGATGTCAACGCCAAGACCGGGCTTCTCGTTGCACCACATCATGCCGTCGCGGACCTCCGGCGTTCCCGGGAAAACCTCTCTCGTGTTCTGTTTGAACTCGTGGCCCTCCTGAATGCCGAAGTTGTAGCAGTTCAAATCCAGATGCAGGTTTGCGGCGTGACCAACCGGGGAGACATCTCCAGGGCCGTGCCACGCAGTGCGAACGCCAAAGAACTCACAGAAGGCGGCCATCTTCCGGGCCATGCTGATCCCCGCGATATCCGAGATGTGCACCCGGATGAAGTCGATCAGCCGATCTCGAATCAGCGGAACGTATTCCGCCTGATTGACGAAGAGTTCACCCATGGCGATCGGGGTCGAAGTCTGTTGGCGCATGAGCGGGAAGTAGTCGATGTCCTCCGGGGAGAATGGATCCTCCAGGAAGAAGAGCTTGTATTGTTCGAGCTCCTTGGCGAGATTGATCGCCTGAATCGGTGGAACGCGCTCGTGGATGTCGTGCAGCAGCTCCACTTCCCAGCCCACGGTGTTCCGCAGGTGGTCGAACAGTTTCGGGACAGTGGCCGTATAGGCTGTCGGCTCCCATGGTTGCTGCCGCACATCGAGGGTTCCAGCGGACTTTCCGGCGCTGGCTGGCGCCTTTGCCCCATACGTGGACATGCCCGGGACCGCCATCTGTGCCCGGACGTAGCGGTAGCCCTGCTCCATATAGTGGCGAACGCTCTCCTCAACCTCTTTGACATCGCTGCCCGAGGCGTGCGCATAGAGCCAGGCGCCCTTGCGGACTTTTCCTCCGAGGAGTTGATAGACCGGCATACCGGCGCGCTTGCCCTTGATGTCCCACAGCGCCATATCGACGCCGGAGAGTGCGTTATTGAGCACCGGGCCGCTTCGCCAGTATGAGCTAACGAACGAGGTCTGGTAGATGTCTTCGATATCGTCGGGATCACGGCCGATCAGAAACGGCTTCAGGTATTCCTCAACAGCAGTCACCACGGTGAGCGGTCGCTGGGTAAACGTGGCGCAACCCAGACCATAGATCTCCGGTTCGTTGGTTTCGATCTTGACGACCACCAGACGAATTCCGTCCGGCGCGGTGCAGATCGCTTTGACATTGGTTATTCGTACAGGTGGCAGAGCGGGACAAGGATCCCACGCAGGAGCAACGAATGGCTCGGGCCAGTTCGCGGAGTTCTCAGACATGATCAGGTTCCTTTTCCTTACTGGATGTTCACACGAACGGGCCGCATCGAAATGATGCGACCCGTAATGCCATTCATGGGTGCGTACTTACTCTCCGAAGAACGAGCAGCCTGGCTTGAGATGCGCCCGGGCGACGTCCTCGTTGAGTTCGAGTCCGTGTCCTGGCTTATCTTCCAGCCAGATGAACCCATCCTTGATCACCGGGTCGCCGGTGACCAGATCGGACCACCACGGCACATCGATGGCGTGATACTCCATGACCAGGAAGTTCTGCATCGCGGCGCAGACGTGAGCTGATGCCACGGTTCCAACCGGGCTGGCCACGTTATGCGGCGCCACCGGGATGTAGTACATGTCAGCATGGTCGGCGACCTTCTTGGCCTCCATCAAGCCGCCCATTTTTGGAATGTCTGGAGCAATGATGTCCGCCGCCTGCTTCTCGATCAGATCCCGGAAACCGTGCTTCCGATAGAGGTTCTCACCGGTGCAGATCGGCGTGCTGGTGGCCTGGGTGACCTTGAGCTGAGCGTCGATGTTCTCCGGGGGAATCGGGTCTTCCAGCCAGAGCAGGTCATACTTCTCGAGGCCCTTCGCCAGCTGAATCACATCACTGGTTGCGAATTTCCAGTGGCAGTCCATCGCCAGCATCATCTCTGGTCCAACTGCATCGCGAACCGCCGCGACCACATTAATCATGTACTCGCGCTCGATCGAGCCGATCGTCCGGTTGTATGGCTCGTACCAGTTCCGACGCTGATCGGGATCATCGGAAATATCCCGGGTGTACGGGTTCTTGGCATCGAGGTCGAACTTGATGGCGGTGAATCCTTCGGAAGCGACCGCTCTGGCCCGTTCGGCGCACGATTCTGGAGTCGGTTCGTCACCGTGGTGGCAGTCTGCGTAGATCCGGATCTTGTCGCGGAAGCGACCGCCGAACAGGTTATAGATCGGCGTGTTCAGTTTCCGGGCTACGAGATCCCAGAGTGCCAGCTCAACGCCGCTGATCGCGGTGACGGTTGCTCCGGCAAGAGATCCGGCACCGGACATACCGCGGATCATCTTCTCGTAGAGTCGTCCGATATCGAAGCCGTTCTGGCCGATGAGAATCGGCCGCATTTTGTGAATGAGCTCTTCAACTCCGGCACCCCAGTAGGCTTCACCAAGCCCGGTAACGCCCTCGTCGGTGGTGATCCGGACGAGTACCCAGTCAAAGTTGCCTTCGATTACCGCTGTCTGAACGTCGGTGATCTTCACTGATCGCTCTCCTCAAGCTTTGCCCCGGGCAGCGCTGCCCAGAGCATCCGATTTACCGGTCAGCAATTGCTGACATTTACTAGTTGCTCTCGCGGTACACAGCTTCCTGCAAACCGCGGATATAGCCAAGTGCGTAGAGTCGGCCATAAGCCGAGTATCCTGCGTGGTTGTTTGCGTCGCCGGATACCGTCGGAACGTGATCCGGGCGCAACACACCATCGAAGCCGACATCGCGATAGGCGCGCATGCACTCGAGCATGTCGGTCTTTCCGGCGTCGTGCCAGGCTTCCTCGAAGTTCGTTTTGTCTCCGATAACATCGCGGAAATGAACGAATGCGATTTTGCCCTGGTTGCCGAAATGGCGAATTGCGCCAGGCAGATCATCGGTCATTAGCGTGAAATTGCCCTGGCACATAGTGATTGCGTTCGATGGGCTCGGCTTCATGTCGAGTAGCCGTTGATAATTGTCGATGCTGCTCATGATTCGGCCGACACCGCGAACCGGGGAAAGTGGTGGATCATCCGGGTGCATCGCCATAACCACGCCGGCCTTCTCCGCCACCGGAAGAGTCTTCTCAAGGAAATACTCCAGATTCTCCCAGAGCTCTTCTTCAGAGATCGGACCATCCGGGGTGTTGGGGGCCTGGTCCAGTTTCGACAAATCGAAGCTGGTGACGAGCGAGCCACCACGGGAGAGTTTGGCGGTTGAGGTTCGCAGCCAGTTGAAGTCGGCCATCCACTCATAACACCAGACCGGAATGCCAAGCCGACCCATGTTTTCGAGGAGTCGGCAGGCTGTCTCGATCTCTTCGTCTCTACCGTCCTGGCCGCGCTTGGCTTTGTTGAGCGGGGGCCTTGCTTCGATGACGGCAACATTGAAACCGGCATCTTCGTAGCGCTGCTTCATACGCATCAGCGGCATATAGTCCCACGGTTCATCAGATCCGTTCATCGGATCATCGAACGGGAGGCCGCCGACAACCTCGGAGACACCTGCCTGACTCGCCAGCTTCCATACGAGCGCTGGCGAAGGCGGCAAAACCTCGGCAATCTTGATCATGGTCGTGTTCCCTTCCCGAGGGTTCAAACCTGCGACGGTGGTCCGAATGGCCCATGCCGGTCCGCGGGTTCCTGGATACGATGCACATTGCACTGCCAGACAGGGCCGTATGTGTATCGTCTAAATCGTGTTATGAACTGCCGGATCACTTCTGGTTCCAGCGGGTCAACCTTTGGTCTGCGGCCATCATACTACAGTGATTGTGGCTGTCCAGCCGTGCGGTTGCCTCTTGTCTGGTCTCCAGCTTGTAGAATTATGGCCACGAGTCTCATCGCAGTGAAACTGTTGTTTCGTCGTCCAGGCAGCATACGAATTTCCTGACAGGGTATACACACTCCATGAGTGAGACCCATGATCGCAGCAGCCTATCTGGCTTTCTCAACCGGCTGTTCGGCTGGAAGCTCATCGTGCTCTTCGTTCTGGTCATTCTCGTGCTGTTTTCGATCATTGTGGTGCAGCGCGCGCGAGCCGTTCAGTCTGAATACAATGCGGTTGTCGATCAAGTAGCGGGGATCCATGATGTGGTCCTTCAGGATGACATCTACGCGCTCTCCGCCGAGGACATGGCCTGGCTCAATAGCGAGTTTCGATTGCTCGAGGAGCGGATTGATGAGATCGAGCGCTTGAGCGAGTTGCCGGCCGGGGCGGAGAATCATTTATCAGGGCTCCCATGGATCGAACCACGCTATGCCGCTGGAGTAGAAACGCTCCAGCTGGGTCGAATGCTCGCAACGGCTGGCCAGACCGTATCTGAAATCGGCCAGGATGCAGTCGCTGCACTCGATGATACCGGGATTCGCTATGACCCTGAAAACGATGCGGTCACCTGGCTTGACGTGCTTCATGACCGTGAAGACGATCTCTTCGCGGCGCTGGGCACGATCGATGAAGCAGCTGAACAACGACAGCGGATCGATGAGGAGTATCTCCGGCAGGGAATCGTTGACCGGCTGATGCAGATCGACGAGGTCATGGATCAGTTCGACGAACAGCTCGAGCTGGCAGAGGACTTTCCGCTGGCCTACGCAACAATGGGTGCCGAAGAACCGATTCGCTATCTGGTACTGTTTCAGAATCCGGCGGAACTTCGTCCCACAGGCGGGTTTGTCGGGACAGTGGCGCGAGTCGAACTGCACCGGGGCCAGATCACCGAGTATGAGTTCCTGGATGTCTATGAGGTGGCGGAGGATTACGCCGATCAGGACGACCACCGCGTTCGAGCGCCGTGGCCGATCCGCGAATACATCCGGTCGGACCATCTCCAGTTCCAGGACGCCAACTGGTGGCCGCATTTTCCCGAATCAGCCACGCTACTCATGGAGATGGCCGAGGCCGCTGGCTGGCCGGAGCTGGACGGAGTCGTCTCGGTTCAGCCTGAAACGGTGCAGGATCTCATCGCGGTTACCGGGCCAATCACCGTTGATGTCGATGGGGATATGCGTGAGATCACCTCGGAGAACCTGCATGATGAAGCCGAGCGCCAGCGCCGGATCATGCGTGAGGGTGGCGATGCCGAGACGCTCCACAAAGAGGTCATCGAGCTGATCAGCGAGATCCTTGTCGATGAACTGGCGGACGGTGATCGATACGACCTGATTGAGTCGGTGTTCCTGCTGTTTGATCGTCTGGATATTCGCGATATGCAGGTCTACCATCGGGATGAAGATGTTCAGGCGTTCGTTGAAGATCGCGACTGGGCGGGCCTGGCCAGGCCGAAACAGGACACGCCAACGGTCTCCTCCATCTTCGCGAACATCACCGGGCTGAAGACGAGTCTGGCGATGCAGCCGGCGATTAATCTGCAAATTCTGGAGAGTGACACTGCCGGGATTCTCGAGGGTATCCTGACGGTTGCTCTTGAACACCGGGGTCAGGAAGACGGCGATCCGTTCTACGAAGGCTTCCAGCGCTGGTGGGTTGATCTCGACCTCCCGGAAGGCTCGTCCGTAGTTCAGACGAGGCCGGATCCTTCCTCAGACCCTGACGCCAGCGATGGTGGGGCATACATCGTGAACCTTCCGGTTGGTGAGCGCGAGGAGATCGTGATCCGCTTCTCGATGCCAGACACCGATCGACTGCTGTTTCGGCGGCAGCCCGGCCTGACGATGATGTATGGAAGTGTCGAGCAGGCGGGATGCGACGAAGCTCTGGAATTCACGGGGGAGGAAGATCGCGTGATCCTGCTCGACGGCGAGTGCCCGGAGATCGAGTGGGCTGATGATGGTGCCGAAGAGTGAGCACAAATTCTGTGCACCGCTGAAATCGCACGTAACTCAATGGTCGCCTGTTGAGTTATCATTTACAGTCAAGCAAGGGTTTTAATCTCGCCACCCCGTTTGTTGAATTGTACGTCTTTGTAATCATTTGCAGAGTTAACCCCAGGATGGATGCAGTCAATGAGTCAGAGTCCGCTATTCAGCAAACACCTGCCCTCGGCTGCGCGAATGCGCTTTCTTGTTGTGTCGGTCCTTATTCTGGCGGTTCTTGTCGCTGGATGTGGGCGTGTGCAAACAGCGGATGACGAGTATGAACAAACACTCGAGCAGATAGATTCCATTCAGGAGTATCTCGGCGAACGGGAGATCTATGAACTCAATCCGGAAGACATGGCATGGCTCGAACGTGAGTTCGCTACCCTGGCACAGCGGGTCGAACGTATGGAGGATGCATCGAGTCTTCCGCTCGGGCTCGACCGTGTAGCTGAGTTCGGTTCCGCACGATACCGATCCATGATGGAGATGCTGGAAGTTGCCGCGCTTCTCGCCGAGTCTGGCCAGATCATTGCCAACATCGCCAACGAATCGATGACAGCGCTGGACGAACAGGGATTCCGTTTCGATCCCCAGGACGATGGGGAGACCTGGCTCGAAGTGATTCATCGTCGAGATTCCGAAATCGACGAAGCACTCCTGATCATGGATGAAGCACTAACCAGGCGCGACAAGATCGATGAATCGGAGCTACCGGGTCGTGTTCAGGGAAACCTTTACCGAATCGACCAGATGATCGAAGACTTTGGAAGTCAGATCGAGCTGGCTCAGCAGCGAGAGATGGCGTATGAGGCGCTCGGCATCGATGAACAGCGCCGCTATCTGGTGCTCTTCCAGAATCCAACCGAACTCAGACCCACCGGAGGTTTCGTTGGAACGATCACAGTTCTCGAGCTTCACCGCGGGCAGATCTCCAGTTACGAGTTCCAGGATGTGTACGATATAAGTCGGGCCTATTCCCGGGTGACTTCGCATGAGATCGAGCCACCGTGGGCAATTAGTGAGTATGTCCGGCCTGACAAGTTGCAGTTCCAGGACGCAAACTGGTGGCCGAACTTCCCGGACTCCGCCTCGATGCTGATTGAGATGGCTGACGCGTCCGGCTGGCCTGAACTCCACGGCGTTGCGGCTGTGCAGCCGGAAACGTTCCAGGATTTAATCGATGTTGCTGGCGAAATTGAAGTTGAAGTCGACGGTGAGACTCGAACAATCACGTCAGACAACCTGCTGGAGGAGTCTGAACGACAGCGCCGGGTACAGCGAGAGACAGGCGAGGGAGAAACGGGGCACAAGGAGGTCATCGAACTGATCGGCGAGGTGCTGATTGACCAGCTCTCACTGGGTGATCGGGATGACCTTATTCCTGCGGTCTTGATGATGTTCGATCGTCTCGATCAACGCGACATGCAGGCGTACCATGAAGATGAGAATGTCCAACAGTTCCTGGAGGAGCGGAATTGGGCGGGACTGCTCGAACCGCAACCAGATACGCCGACTCTGTCCACAATTTTCGCCAACGTGACAGGCCTGAAGACCAGTCTGGCCATGCAACCTACGATGGACCTGTACTTCGAGCCGGATGATGAAGATGATTCGGTAAATGTTACGGCGACGATTTCGCTGGAACATACCGGTGCCGCTGGTGGTGACCCATTTTATGAGGGGTTCCAGCGATACTGGATCGATGTAAATCTCCCGGAGAATGCCACGCTGCTCGACTCGTCCGTCGATGCTGTTGAAGATCCGGACGCGAGTTCCGGTGGTGCGTACGTGGTGAATCTGCACGTCGAGACGACTGAAGAGATCACTATCGAGTTCTCGATGCCGATCACTGAACGTTTGCTCTTGCGACGTCAGCCTGGTCTGGTGACGATGTATGGCGGGATCGAACAGTCCGGGTGCGATGAAGTGGTTGAGTACTGGGGCGACCGGGACATCGTCCTCCTGCTGGATGGAAGCTGTCCCGAGATCGAGTGGATCGAAGAGTAATCAATCGAACCGCGGAAGGTCGGATGCTGGGCCTTTGACGAACACATCGTCGAGGTCCCAGTAATCCTGAAGCGTCTGCATAGTCACCTTGAGCTCCTCAGTCTGCACGAACGCTTCCCGGGCCTCCTCGCTGGTGTATCGGAATACCACGAGGTAACGGCTCGGGTCGCCACCCGCCAGGCAATAGTCGACCGACAGAATCTCTGGTCGTTCCGAGAACTTCCGGTGCGCCGCCGCCAGCACCTCCCTGATCGACTCCTCCTTGCCCGGCTTCACTTTCCAGACGTCTACCACAACGAATCCGGCCGTATTGGCGCTCATTAGCACTCCCTTTGATCACGTCTGAAATCCACGCACCGCTACAGTACCAGACGGGATGGATTCGGTGAGTATGACAACGGTAACGATCCGCAATTTTGCGGCGGATTTGCCTGGCCCACTGTAGGCATTGAACAACGCAATCCGAGTACTTCAGGGACTGATCTGCAATACAAGATGATGGCAGTGAAGATCCAGCCTACGAACTATGCTCTTCAAGAATGCGTTTCAGGTTTGCGAGATCACCGCGAACTTGTTGCCGCACGGTCCGCTCAACCACAGGTCGAACGAATCGCAACGCCCCACCAAGTTCACCTTCACCGATCTGCGTGACGCGCGTTCCACTGTCCGAAGGCTCGAACACAATAACAACCTTCAGGTTTAGTGTGCCGTTCTTGCCATCCATCTCCAATCGGTTTGGGGGATCAGCGGTGACAACGCGATGAGCCGTCGTTACGGTGCGCCCCATCACTGTTGCTTTCGTCGTATAGGTGTCGCCGACCTGTACAGCACGATCTGGCGCGTTGTGGACTTCGGTTATCACATCCGAGCAACGGGTGAGATTGTTGACGTCTGCGATGAATTCGTAAACCCTTACCGGTGGCAGCGAAATCTCTACGCTCTCTTCAATCCGCAACAGGTAGCCTCCTTGTCAGTATTCACTGGTGCATGCGAACGTCCGGCTTCGGACCGGAATGGAAGCCCTGGGCGCAATACGAATGCCAGTGTGAGGCTCTGATCGTCATATCGCGCTACAGGAGCGCTAGTCTCACTGGATAATCGCTCAACCTCATGATCGAGCCAGAAAAGCAACGCCAAGGCACAAAGACATCCCCACCCGGAATCACCAGACGGGGATATTCTCTAAGAGCGGGAGACAGAATTCGAACCGGCGACAACCTGACATGTTCGCGAACGAAGGCGACGATTGCAGATCCTCAGGGATATCTCTGTGGGCTTGCGGGTTCGGAGCATATGGTGTGGCAGGGGTGCGGCGTCAACGCGGTGACGGGATCATAGAGGTTGAAAGTAGCGTTGCTATATCTAATTTCGATTGCAACGTCAGCAGAATGGGCATCGTTGCAGGCTATTAGTTAACATCAGGCTAGGGGGGCCTGTTCGCAGCTCTGCATTCCCCCTGTTTAGTGATCGCTTCGCTGAGACCAGATGTGTTCGCGATCGTGCTGGCCTCTATCTATCTGGCGCAAGCTTCTAGCGGCGGTTGCCGTCGTCCCCCTCTTCGGAGGCAGAGAGGGTGAGATATCCGGCGATCAACACAATTGTGAATACAATAATGCCAGTAAGTGCCACGAAGACTTCGAGGATCATCGTGGCCTCCGAATCGCTGCTGCCAATGCAAGAATCGACGGAACCCAGAGACCAACAAAGAGGCCGGTATCCTTGTCAACGAAAAACCAGAGCGTCACGGAAAAGACGAAGGATATGAATGCGGCAACCAGGAACAGGGCGAGTGGCAGGTCATTCAATTTCATGCGTATTCCTCGCTAGAGTCATCGGCACTAACCATCCCCAATGGATGGCGAGCCTTTTCAGAGTTGACGAAACAGGGGTTCTTCACGCCCTCACCAGTCGGAAAGGGGTGAATCCGTCGGCTAGAGCTCGCACTCTAGAAAATTCTGTGGGAAGTTGAGCTGATAGGTTTTGATGCTTGCTAGACATTGCCTACCGACATGGTTCACACATTCGTTGAATGGATTCTACTATGTACCGAACGACTTGGCCATATAGCTAGTTTCAGACGATTAAGCCGTCGATTCGATCCCTTCCCGCGCGGGCTGCCTACCTTGTAGCAGCGTGTTTTCTCCCTATCGCATTCAGTTCGCTGACCGCCGAGTATTGAGCGAACTGATCGTCGAGCTGAATCTATCGTCTCGGTGGGGTAAGAGATTACGATTACGGCGCCGACAGCGCAGGGCTTGGTGGACAGGCACCTGAAACTTGACCCCCAGTTACCCCCCAACCTTGTCAAGTAACGAGCGATCAGTCAGCCACTATCGGCCCGTCGATTCGCCCACCAGTCCCTTGTCGCTGCCTTGATGCACCTGCCCGACGGCATCGAACTGATGAACTAGGCGATAGAAACCGACGACCAGGATCTGTTCCTCGAAGCTGAGGAGTATTTCGACCGAGGGGCTGAGGACTTGGAGAGATTTGTCGACCATCTGCCACTGGTCGAGGTCAGCGCGCCACGACATGATCCTTCAGCGGCCAGAACAAGCTAGCTTCGTTTTCATCGCTACCAGTACTTAGTAAAAGGCGAAGGTTGTTGGGTTAATCTGCGGGGAGGACAACTCTGTCCCATCCACGCGCTCGGACGAGGGAAACTGGGGAGAATCGAGGTCGAGGTGGTGCCGCCATATGGCCGTTATCTCCGCGGAAGTCAACATCAGTTGCCGAGTTTCATTGGATCACGGTTCCTTCGCGAATGAACAACGGGCCGGGGGATTAACCCTCAGCCCGCATCGTTGTCGTAACTCTTTGTTCTGTATCGACGTTAGCTGCTCCGGAACGAGTCGATATCGGCTGGACGGCCAAACTCGTGCTCGTTCAACTGGCTCTTTGGCACCTCGAGAATTACGCTCTCGTTTTCTGGATCGACCCGCTGTACGAGCCCTTCCGGCACAAAGACTTCATCGACATCTTTGAACAATCCTTCAAGCGTACCTGGTTCGACCCGGAAGTAGTGACGCCCTACCGCAGTAGTTATATCTTCCTGCGGATGAAAGATCTCACGGACAGTGCCAATCTTCTCGTTGTCGCTGCTGTAGACGTCGTAGCCTTTCAGCGCATCGTAGTCTTCATGTTGCTGTGGTGTCCAACTCATTGTTCACTCAATCCTTTCTTGGTTGCTCGATTAGAACGCGTTACTGCGTACTCCACCTCGACGCAAGGTCAATACCACGCAAACATCATCGGGTTATACGCGACCTTGTGGCTGCTACCGTGTGCGCCCATGAACCAGGTCTTCCGAGTTTGCGGAGATTTCAATGTGACCCATCACGCGCTGTCGTCAGCGCAGGGTTGAGGCAGGGTGATCCGTCATCGTCATCGACGAATTGAACCGAGGGAATATCTCGGTCATTTCGGGCGAACTCTTGCTGTTCTTCGAATTTAGAGATCGCAGAGTTACGCTCCCATCGTCTCAACCCGACGAGGCATAGTTCTCCATCCCAGAATATGTCTACACGGTGGCTACGCTGAGCACCGCGAGCTGCTCGCCGGCGCAGATCAACCACGCTCCGCGACGGCGTCTCTGCTTCAATCATTCTTTGCTTATAGAGTAACTGTGCCTTTTGATGTTTGTTGCACTGAAGCACAGCTGTAACCGTACACAAGTGCCACGTCCTTGTTGCATCACGCGGTTCGAATTGGCTGTTCTGCGACAAGAATGTTCGTATCATGCAGGTGAATGGCAAAACGCAAACAAGTGCCATACGTGAACTTACAATTATTGTTCGACTGCTTTAACCCGAGAGCCTGAAGAGGATCGCGTCATGAATAATCAGAATATTGTGCTCGATGTACGGAACGTTTCTCAACTGTTCGGTGGACGCCGCAACCAACAAAACGCTTTGGAGATGGTCGCTCAAGGAATTTCACGCGACGAGATACAGCGACAAACCGGGGCGTTTGTCGCCGTGCGAGACGCTTCTTTCGTCGTTCATCAAGGTGAGTTCTTCATCATTATGGGACTCTCCGGTTGCGGGAAGTCGACGCTGCTCCGCTCGATTATTCGACTCATCGAACCTGTCACGGGTGAGGTCCTGATCAACGGTCGGGATATTATGAAGCTGAGCGACAAGGAGGTTCGACAACTGCGGTCGCGTGAGACGGCAATGGTCTTCCAGCGCTACGGACTTCAACCGCATAGAACCGTAATGGAAAACGTTGAGTTTGGCCTGTATGTCCGTGGCATCCCGCGGAAGCAACGCCGTGAGCGAGTTTTCGAAGCCATCGCTCAAGTGGGACTCCAGGGGTGGGAGGATGAGTACCCGAACGCGTTGAGCGGGGGTATGCAACAGCGGGTTGGGGTCGCACGTGCGCTGGCGAATGACCCTCAACTCTTGCTGATGGATGAACCGTTCTCAGGCCTGGATCCACTGATTCGCAATAGAATGCAGCGTGAGTTCGCTCGTTTGCAGGAGGAGATCGGACACACGACGATCATGGTCACCCACGACCTTGACGAGGCGCTCACTCTTGGGGACCGCATTGCCATCATGCGCGAGGGCGAGATCGTGCAGATCGCGACGCCGAATGAACTGGTAACTAACCCGGCTGATGAGTACATCGAGAGTTTCGTTGAAGGTGCCTCGCTCGCCAAGGTCCTGACCGCGAAGTCCATCATGGATTCGAACGTGATCACGATACAACCCGACATGACAGACCTTCGGCTCACCATTCAAAGGGTGATCGAGGAGCATGAGCGTGGGAGCTTCGTGGTCGATGCGGATCAGCAACTGATCGGCAGGATCTGGCTGCATGCATTGAGAGAGTCGGCGAACGATACCGGAGGCGGTGGTAACTGGGTAGACCAGGTCGAGCGGGCAGTTAGCACCAGTCCAGACGCTGCGCTCCTGGACGTATTCCCGCTTGTGATCGGAACTCGATTTCCGGTCGCAGTCGTCGACGAATCCGGCGTATTGGTTGGCCAGATTACGAAGAACAAACTGCTGGAAACGCTGATACACGACGTCGAATATGACCACGCGGGAGATGCCGGCATCGCAGCGAACTAGAAGAAGACGACGGCAAGGGAAACTCTGATTAGAGCTTGGAACGTGTCGTGTTGGTTGTAATCACGTTATGTGTCGAAGAACCACATCCGCCGCATTGCCGGGGTCATTCCTGGAACACGAACACCCATTCGGCCCGCCCGTCCGGATAAGGCAGCGCCATCGGCACCTGTCGTCACATTTTTTGTCATAACTCATGCTTTACGGCAAAGTTCATATTTCTAAAGAGGGTCAATCAATCCTGTCGTCGATGTCAGAAGATGACGATTCCACTTATCGGTGCCGGCGCGCTCTATTAGATCGCCCGCTCTCTGGGGTGTCGGGTGGAGGACCTGCTCGGCAAGGAGCGCCTCGCACTCGCTTCAGAACTGAATCGTCTTGAGGCTGATTTCGAGCGTGGCGACATCGACGATGCCGCATGCAACGATGCGCGTGGTCAGATTCTGGAAGAGTTGCGCCGGATCAGCTTGCGAATGCGCGGTCTCGACGAATACGCTGCTGCGACTGCATTATCCGCTTGCAGACACCGGTTCTTCTGGTTCACGAGATTCGGCATGACTCGATTCGCGTTGATACTGCCTGAGATCGACCTCGCAGGCGATAGCGGCAGCGATCAGTACGATGTTCGCGACGACAAATACGAAAACGAGCGCAACGACGGTGACGCTTAGCGCACCGTAGATCTGCTGGAACCGTTCAAAGTAGTTGAGAAACAGTGAAATACTGATCCGTGCCGCCTCGAATCCAATTGCCGCTATAAGTCCAGGAATCCACAAGATTCGCCAGTCCATGGATATCTCGGGCACGACCCGGTACATCAGCACGAACGCAACGAACGTGAGCAGGAATTGCAGTGTGTAACCGATTATCAGCAATGGCACGCTCAAGCTGCCACCAGTGGCCGGGGTAATGCGTTCGATCCAGGCCAGATCAAGCAACGTTGCCATCGCGGCTGACACCGTCCCGAACAGCAGCACGACCAGCATTCCAAGAAGGTCAATCCCCCGGCCCCGGAGCACCGAACGGGTTTGGGTTACACCGAAGACCGCATTGAGCGCATAGCGGAGCGCCCGGAACGCTTCGCTTGCTACGATGATTGTTGTGACCAACCCCGCTAAACCAAGGACACCACTGCGTCTGACCGTAATTTCCGAGACAAATGCGCGAAGTTCACCCCGAATTCGGGCGCCCGGTGGGAACTGGTCCACCACCTGGGTGATGATCTGACTCTGAACGACTGGATCCCGCACGAGTAAAGTAAGCATCGTGACGATGAAGATGAGCCATGGAAACAGCGAGATCATTGAGAAGTAGGAAATAGCGGCAGCGTAAATGTGACCGTTGACGTCTCGATATCGACGGTATGCTCGTTCCAGTATCTCGAACAAGTTGGTACGAGTAGCCTTTCGGGTACGACTATGGGCGATTTCGGGACCCACAACGCGACTCCAGACTGGTTGCCGGAATGTGTTGTCAACAAGTTCATTGCATGTGAAGTGCCGCGCCTGTCCCCTGAGTGACGGTCTGGCTGCCTCGCGGGTTCACTTCATCTGGTGAGTGTCGAGTGAAACGCAGTCTCTACGGAGTATAGATGGACGCAAGCACCGCCGCAGCAAAACGAACGATGAAGCGTATTTGCAGGACTATCGGGCGGTATGGAAACGCTAGGCCAGCGACACGGTTCGGGACTAACCCACGGTAAGTTTCGTCGCCATTGACCAAGCCGCATCGAGGAGCAAAGCGGCGGTCACACCCCAGACGACCAGCTTCTGTTTTCGTCAATATCGGCCATGCCAACTCATGTCTGGCTGCCAATCCCCGACAAGCGTCCAGCTGTTACCGTTCTGCTCCCATGTTTCGATCTCCGCTGGCCCCTCTGGAAGGTAGACGTAGAAACATAAATCCCCGCCTGGATCAACCAGGCGGGGAAAATCATTGGGAGCGGGAGACCGGATTCGAACCGGCGACAACCTGCTTGGAAGGCAGGGACTCTACCACTGAGTTACTCCCGCATTTCAGTCGGGGTGAGAGGACTCGAACCTCCGACCTCAGCGTCCCAAACGCCGCGCGCTACCTACTGCGCCACACCCCGATCGTTCGCTTTCGCGACTGGAATTATAGCACAGTGAGTTGCCTGTCAACCGACTGGCGACCGCCGTCTAACTCGCGGGTACCAGTCGCACGAATCGTCGTCTTCCGGCCTGCAAGACGACCTCGCCAACGTTGGCGATCGTAGATTCCGGGTCCGTCACTCGTTCCCCGTTGACGCGAATTCCGCCCTGCTCGATGAGGCGGCGAGCATCCCGGTTAGAGCTCGCAACCCCGGAACCCGTCAGTACGCTCAGAATGCCGGTGCCCGGGACGTAAGCGAACTCTGGCATCTCATCCGGGAGCTGGTTCTGCCGGTAAACGCTATCAAAGGCTTGCTCGGCCTTTGTTGCGTCCTCTTCAGAGTGAAGATCAGCCACGATGATCCGGGCCAGGCGTGCTTTGAGATCACGTGGGTTGACGGCTCCGCTGGCTGAATCGGACTGCATCTGTTCGATCTCTTCATCAGACACGTCGGTCAGCAGGCGATAGTATTCGATCATCGGACCGTCAGGAATTGACATAATCTTCCCGTACATGTCCTGTGGAGCATCATTGACGGCGATGTAGTTGTCGAGACTCTTGCTCATCTTCTGATGGCCGTCAGTGCCGACAAGAATGGGCACAGTGAAGATGTTCTGTGGTTCCTGGCCACTCTCTTTCTGGATATCACGGCCAACCAGCAGGTTGAACGTCTGATCCGTGCCACCCATTTCAACATCAGACCGAATGGCGACGGAATCGTAGGCCTGGAGCAGAGGGTAGAGGAGTTCGGTCACGGCGATTGGAGAACCACTCTCGTAGCGATTGTGGAAGTCCTCGCGCGTCAACATCTGCGCAACGGTGTACTTTGCAGTCAGACGGATAACGTCTTCGAGCGTGAAGGCGCTGAACCACTCGGTCTGCCAGACAACTTCAGCCTCATCGACATCGACGACTTTGGAGAGCTGATCGAGATAGGTTTGCGCGTTGTAGCGGACCTCTTCCTCGGTCATCATCTGGCGCTGAACCGATCGGCCCGATGGATCGCCAATACGTGCGGTCCAGTCACCGATAATGATCACGACCTTGTGGCCGAGTCGCTGAAACTGGCGCAGCTTCCGGAACGCCACATAGTGCCCGAGGTGAATATCTGGTCGCGTCGGGTCAACGCCCAGCTTGATTCGCAGCTGCTTGTCTCCACGGAGTTTCTTCTCGAGATCTTCGCGAACGATGATTTCAGCTACTCCACGGCTCATCAAGTGCTGAATCGCCGCTTCACGTTGCTCACCCGTCAGCACCATGTGCGCCTGCTCCATTCGTGTTCTAACTAATTGCCTGGTGTCGTCGAGACGTTTGCGCCGAATTCGGAAAGGATCCGGCGACCGCTGACTTCGTCGTTGTGCATCTGCTGGACGAGCTCATCTGCAGAGTCGAATGCGCGATCGGGCCGAACGAGCTCGATGAAATGGACCGTAATGTTCCGGGAATAAAGATCAGCATCGAAATCGAGAATGTAGACCTCGATCACCCGCAGATCGTTGTCGAACGTGGGGCGTTTCCCAACATAAACGAGGCAGGGAAGTCCGTTCTGGTTGATTTCGTCATTGACGTCGACCAGAGCGGCGTAGATGCCGTCGGCCGGGATGATCAAGCCCTCCGGTGGTCTCAGGTTGGCCGTTGGATAGCCAAGTTCTCGCCCGCGTTTTTCTCCGTCGCCAACCGTGCCTGAGAGACTGAAGAGGCGTCCAAGGGCATCCGCGGCAGAGCGAACATTGCCATTCTGGGCCAGTTCACGTCTGATGAACGAGCTGCTCCACTCGACCTGACTATCGGGGTTGACGCGGGAAACAATTGTCAGCTCGTAGCCGTACTGGTCTGCCCGTTCCCGGAGAAACTCTGGTGTTCCCTGTCGTTTGTGGCCGAACGCGAAATCCTCACCGATGATTATGCCTGCCGGATGAGTGGCTGCTACGAGCTCGGACAGGAAGTCGTCTGCCGACTGGTTTGCCATCTGGTGGTCAAACTCAAGTACCGCAACACGATCGAGGCCAGCAGTCAGCATTTCCTGCGTGCGTACCGACGTCGTGCACACCCGTGACGGGGCCTTGTCCGGTCGGAGTACCTCGGCGGGATGAGGGTCGAACGTTACTCCGAGAGCGGAGGCGTTGAGTCTGGACGCATGTTCGGCAACCTGCTGAATCAGATACTGGTGTCCGCGATGAACACCGTCGAAACTGCCGACCGTTACGACATGGCGATCCCCGGGAAGCTCGGCCAACGATCGGAAAATGGAGGATTCGCTGTTCACAGAGGAACTCCCGGACTATTGCCGTTCTGGGATGACGATCGCCGGCTGGATGTCCGACTCGGACTCGCTGACGCTCGATTGACTGCCGAGACCCAGAAACACGCCGTTCGAACCGATTCCACGGACGAGTTCCGGTCCATTCTGCACGATCCCGGGCCCGTGTATCGACCGCCCATGATACCACGCTGTCTGGTGATCTCCGTGAAGAAATGCCGCACGATGCTGGGCGATACCAGCTTCGATCCCGCTGGACGCGAAGGTCCACATCTCCGGGAACGTCATCGACTCAAGTTCCTGAATACAGGTCGACGATTGCAGGGTATAGTCGCCGACTCGAGTGCGCACCAGATGATGCAGATACGAAGGGATCCCGAGCGATTCGCCGACATCACGAGCTAACGAGCGCACATAGAATCCGGAGCCACAGGTCACTGCGAGAATCAGGTCAGGGAATCGATAGGAGACGACCGAGAGTTCATGAACCGTGACCGTTCGCGTCGGAACATCGACCGATTCTCCCCGTCGCGCTTTTCGATAGATCGGCTCCCCATCAATCTTGATTGCCGAGAACTTTGGTGGGACCTGTTCGATCTGCCCGATGAATGGGCGAAGTGCGGACTCAATGTCGCGAAGTTCCGGAGGAAAAATCGAATCTTGCAGGTGATCCACCATCCGGCCATCGATATCGGCCGATTCAGATTCCGTTCCGAGGACTACGTGCGCCAGGTACTCTTTCGACGAGGATTGAACGTAGTCGAGAAACCGGGTCGCTCGTCCGACTCCGGCCACAAGTACCCCGGTCGCTGCGGGATCCAGCGTTCCGGCGTGGCCGATTTTTCGGGTGGAAAGGATCCGACGCAGTTTGCCGACAACGTCGTGGGATGTCCATCCCAATGGCTTGTCAACATTGATGAATCCGTGAAGTTCCATGACTGAGAACGTCTAGTTCTGATTCGCCGGCATGGCGATTGATGGTCGGATTTGCTCGGCAATGGTGTCGAGGAATCGTTGCCGCTCGGATTCATCGCCACTAAGTCGGCATCCAGCTGCTCGGCTATGCCCGCCGCCATCGAACAGGCCCGCGAGCTTCGATACATCCACCTCGTCGCCCAGGGAGCGCATGCTGACGCGCCATCCGTCTGGCTTTCGATAGAGCATCGCGGCAGCTCGGGCTCCCTCGGTGCCGGCGAGGAAGTTGACAATCCCTTCGGCCTCGGATTCGTCCGCACCGGATCGACTGAGCATATCTTCGGTCACTTCAGTCCAGATCAGATCGCCAGTGAAGGTGGTTTTGCCCAGCGCCTCGGCCCACAGCTTCAACGTGGAGTAGGGACGGACTCTGAAGAGAGAGTCGACGATCTTATCCAGATCCGCACCGGCTCGCAAAAGTGTTGCACCGACTTCGAGCGTTCGCCCGGTGGTGCTGGGGGTTCGCAGCCCGAGCGTATCGCCCTGGATTCCGGTCATCAACGTCGTGGCAATAGGCGGTGAGATCTCAACTCCGAGATCCGAGAGAAGCAGGGTGAGAATTTCACAGGTTGCAGCTGCCTCGGCATCAATCAGGTTGACGTCCGCATAACGCGTGTTCGTGACGTGATGGTCGATGTTGATGACGTGCGCATTGGTTCTAGCCGCTTCGAGGAGTGCTGAACCTTCCGGACCTACCCGGTCTTCGTCTGCCGAATCGAGGAAAACCACCAGATCGAACTTGTTGACATCGACGGCCGCTATTGGCTGAAGTTCGTCGATAGCTGGCAGGTAGCCGAGGTTTTCCGGAACGGTCCCCGGTCCCAGCGCCATCGAGATGTTTCGTTGATCACCGATACACGCTTGCCGAAAGGCGAGGAGCGACGCCACTGCGTCCGCATCCGGGTTGGCGTGAGATACGAGCAGAACAGACTTCGAGCGCTGGATGGCTTCCCTGATCTGGGGCGATTCAGATGGGTAGTTCATCAATACTCCACTCATACTGAGGTGACGAGGGTTCGGCTATGAGCGCGTGGACTCATCATCCTTTTTTTCGCTGGTGGTCTCGTCATCCTGCGGTTGGATTTCATTCAGCGTTCGCGTTATCTGCTCGGCATGTTCCATCGAGTGATCGAGCCGGAACCGGATTGAAGGAATGTGCCGGATGCGCATCCTTGGCGCCAGCAGACGACGGATATACCCGGACGCTCCACTTAGCGCCTGGATCGTCTCCTGCTGTTCTTCTTCCGAACCGTACACGGATGTGTTCAGCGTGGCGTAACGCAGATCCGGGCTCATCTCGACATGGGTGATGCTCACCATTCCCAGTCGGGGATCCTTCATCTCGCTGGCCAGAATCTCACTTACGTGATCTCGAATCAAGTCCCCTACCTGCTGCCGTCTGCGACTGGACATGATCTACCACTCCTGTCTCGTCTTCGAACTCACGGTTTCAGCAAAAGAGCAGCGCAGAAGGGCGTACCCTCCTGCGCTGCCTGCATGCGCGTTTACAGTGATCGTGCAAATTCTTCGATGTGATAGAACTCGATCTGATCACCTTCTTCGATGTTGTTGAAGTTGGCAACCCCGAGTCCACATTCGTACCCGGTCTGAACTTCACGAGCATCATCCTTGAATCGCTTCAGGGATGAGACCGTGCCATCGTGAAGTACCGTACCGCTTCGAAGTACGCGAACCTTGGAATTCCGGGCTGCTTTGCCGTCCAGAATATACAGTCCGGCAATAACTTCGCGATTCGGAAGCCGGAAGACCTGTCGGACTTCGGCGTACCCGTCTGTGACTTCACGGAATTCCGGCTTGAGAAGTCCGGACATTGCGGCGCGGACCTCATCAACCAGGTTGTAGATGATGTTGTAATAGCGAACATCGACGCCGGACGTGTCAGCCGATCGCTTGGCTGCCGCATCTGGCCGGACACCGAATCCGATAATCACTCCACCAGACGCCTGCGCCAGCATGACGTCGGATTCCGTGACTGCACCAGTGTCAGCGTGTACAACGCGAATGCCGATCGAGTCGGACTCCTCGTTGAGCTTCTGCAGTGATCCCTGGATCGCTTCGAGCGAGCCCCGGACATCTGCCTTAATGACAAGTCGAAGTTCCTGGGACGCGTCTTCCTCGGCGGAGTAGTTATCGTCCAGCTTGACAACGCGAGTCTCGGAAAACGCCTCGGCTCGTCGTTGACGCTGGCGCACTTCAGCCAGATCACGAGCGGTTTTCTCGTCTTCAACGACCTGCAGGTAGTCACCGGCCTGCGGTGCTTCGACAAGGCCGAGGATCTCGACTGGACCACCTGGCAGAACTCGTCGAACCCGCCGGGCACGATCGTCGTGCATCGCCTTGATCTTGCCCCATGTGGCCCCGACGACAACGATGTCTCGCTGCTGCAGTGTGCCGGACTGGACAAGAACGGTCGCGACCGGACCACGGTTGCGGTCGATCTCTGCTTCGACGATAACGCCAACGGCATTGAGATCGGGGTTTGCCTTGAGTTCGAGCAGGTCAGAAACCAGGCCGATCATCTCGAGGAGGTCCTCGATACCTGTCTCTTCTTTGGCCGAGATCTCGACCAGGGGCACATCGCCACCGTATTCCTCGGGAATTACGCCAGCGTCAGTCAACTGCTGCTTCACGCGTTCCGGATTCGCTTGCGGAAGATCGATTTTGTTCAACGCCACAATGATCGGCACTTCAGCTGCCTGGGCGTGATTGATCGCTTCGCGGGTCTGAGGCATAACGCCGTCATCCGCCGCGACCACCAGAATGGCGATATCCGTTACCTTGGCTCCGCGAGCACGCATTGCCGTGAACGCCTCATGGCCCGGTGTATCGAGGAAGGTGATGCGGCGCCCATTGACTTCTACCTGATAGGCACCGATATGCTGGGTAATTCCGCCAGCTTCGCCTTCAGCGACGTCGGTCTTGCGAATCACATCCAGCAATTTCGTCTTGCCGTGGTCAACATGACCCATGATCGTGACGACCGGTGGTCGATTGATCGCATTTGGATCAGAGTCACGTTCCTCACGGGTCCGCAGATCGCGATCATGCTGCTCAACGACTTCCGGAACGTGCAACTCGACCTTGAAGCCGAGCTCCTCGGCCACAGCGGCAGCCGTGTCGTAGTCGATCTGCTGATTGATGCTTGCCATGACGCCGCGAGCCATCAGTGGCTTGATAACGTCGACGGGAGGCATCTGCAGGGATTCGGCAAGCTCACCGACTGAGACGACCTGACCAAGAATGATCGTTTCGGCTGTCGCCGCAGCAGATGGAACTGTCGCTGTTTGTGCCTGTGGAGCCTGAGGGCGAGGCTGCTGACCACGTGCCGGTCCACCGGCGTTTTTTCCGCGCGCGCCTTTTCCGCGGGGTTTTCTTGCGTTCTTACTCATATGTAGGACCTCCATGCTTATTGCTGGAGCGCGGCACCCGCGGTCACGCGTTACTCGTCGCGGAAATGGTGATCAGCGTATCTGTGCAAGCTATCTCGTGTTGCCTGGTCAATCGTCACGTTCAGTGCTCGTTCCAGCACTTTTCCTGTGACGGCTTTATCCCAGCACGAGCGACGAGTACACAAGTAGGCGCCGCGCCCGTTCTTCTTGCCGGTCGGGTCGATCTCGACCGTCTTCTCCGGCGTCCGGACTATCCGGACAAATGCTCGTTTTGCTTCTTTCTCGCGACAGGCAACACAGGTTCGCTGTGGAACATGTTTCGGACGTCTCTGTCCGCGTTTGCGTTGCGTCGCTCCGGTATTCTCGGACATCTTTTCCTCAGCTTCGGCCGAAACACGGTCGAATACCGAGACTCCGGCGCACTAGACCTGACTACTCTCTTCCTCAGAAAGCGACAGTTCCTGGCCGGTCTCGAACTCGAACCGGGCTCGAAGTTCACGGTTGTAGTAGACGTGGACCTCTTCGTCGATGACTTCAACGTCCACACTCATTGCGACGAGGTCATGCGGAAGTGGTCCGAACTCGCGGTCACGAATACTGAAGGTTCCATCTGGGCGAACTAGCCGTGGCTGTCGACCAAACCCCATCAGATCGTCCGGGACCTCGCCAATACCGGATGATGGCTGGAAGAAGAACTCTCCGTCTTCCCCGCGCAGCGTTTCCGGATCCTTGATATCGATGCGCCATCCGGTGAGTTTGTAGGCGAGTCGAGCGTTCTGACCGTCTTTGCCGATTGCCAGAGACATCTGGTCGACCGGAACGATCACTCGCGCAACGTGCTCGTCTTCATTTAGCGTAACGCTGATCGGCTTGGCCGGACTCAAGGCGTTCGAAATGAACGTCTGAACGTCCGGAGACCATTCGATGACGTCGATCTTCTCGCCGTAGAGCTCGTTGACGATGTTCTGGATTCGAACGCCGCGAATACCGACGCACGATCCGACCGGGTCAACCTTCTCCTGACGACCGACCACGGCGACCTTGGATCGCAGGCCTGGCTCACGGGCGACGGCCATGATCTCGACCGCACCTGAGAAGATTTCCGGTACTTCGAGTTCGAACAATCGCTTGATAAGCTGCGCATGGGTCCGGGAAACAATAACCTGCGGACCACGAGTGTCCCGGTTTACTTCCAGCAGATAAACCTTCAGGCGCTGCCCCGGGCGATACCGCTCGGTGGGAACCTGCTCACGGGCTGGCATGACGGCTTCTGCTTTGCCGAGATCTATGATGACCGCCCGAGGATCGGCTCGCTGGACGATTCCGTTGAGCACCTCACCGACGCGGTCGATGTATTCCGAATGGACGCTATCGCGCTCATAATCGCGGATACGCTGGAGCACGACCTGCTTTGCGGTCTGCGCAGCAATACGACCGAAGTTCTTCGGGGTCTTGTCGAGACGAATCGTGTCGCCAACAACTGCTTCCGGATGGGTAGCACGGGCATCTTCGACACGGACGTCGTTTGTACCGAGTTCTTCGGCGTCCTGTTCGACGACCTGAAGCGCGACGTAGATCCTGATCTGACCGGAATCAGAGTCCATATCCACTTCGACTTCTTCTTCAGAACCGGTCATCTTCTTATAGACTGTCTGCAGTGCATGCTCGACTGACGAGACGACCGCTTCACGCGGAATTCCTCGTTCTGCGGCGATCTGGGCGATTGCGGTGTAGAAATCACTTTTCATCGGGGAAAGAACCTCCATATTCAGTTGTCTCCCGGAGGCAATGACGACGCGACGTCAGGACAAGGGAGATCGGGTCTGGCAAGAAATTGCACCGGATTTCGGGCAAAAATTAAAGTGGGCAGTGCCCACTCCACCTCGGGCAATCTCAATTCCGTCTTCGATTATAGCAGATATGCTCAATTCCTCACAGCCGCCTCTCGACAGATTGCGGCCCGGGAAATGCGGGATTGCATGCTATAATCGCGAGGGCAATTTTGCCCTCTCAGGCTGCGTCGCGAAGCCGCAAGAAAGGCAACCATGAATCTTCGCATGTGGCTTCGGCCGGGTATGGCAGTTAAGCGGTGGATAGCTGCCCTGTTGCTGGGCCTGGTGCTCACGAGCCTTGCTATTGCCATGGCTCTGGCCTGGCTGTATCGGAACTACGACGTACCCGCCGGACTGACAAACTTCGTACAAACGATAACTCTTCAGTTCATTCCGCACCCATATCGCGAGTTGATCATGGTCAGCGTCGGCATCGTGTTTATTATTGGTGGCTTCTACCAGCTAAGCCGTTCGCTGCTTGCGCCATTCTGGGACGCGAGTTCTGGACCGAATCAACCACTTGCTGAGATCATCCAGGCGCATCGGTTTGGCCCAAGTCAGCCCGAGTTGCGAGTGGTTGCAATTGGCGGTGGGACGGGGCTATCGACGCTTCTCCGGGGTCTCAAGACACATGATATCGATATCACTGCGGTCGTCACCGTGGGTGATGATGGTGGTAGCTCCGGCCGGCTGCGCACCGAGTTCAATATGCCGCCACCTGGTGACATCCGAAACTGTATTGTGGCGCTGGCAGACTCTGAAACGTTGATGAGTGATCTGTTCCAGTACCGGTTCGAGCAGGAAGGCTCGGCGCTGGACGGCCATAGCTTCGGGAACCTCTTCATCACGGCACTGACCCAGGTTTCTGGAAGTTTCGAGCAGGCTGTTGCCGAGAGCTCTCGCGTTCTGGCAGTTCGCGGGAAAGTTATGCCTTCTTCACTCGAAAACATTACGGTCTGTGCGAAGATGGATGACGGGCGCGAGATTCGTGGTGAATCGGCGATCGTGGAAGAGCGGCAGAAGATTTCATCTGTCTATCTTGACCCGGCAAATCCGTCTCCATATGATCCGGCGCTCCTTTCTATTCTGTCTGCTGACCTGATCATTCTTGGCCCCGGCAGCTTGTACACATCGGTATTGCCCAACTTGCTGGTCGATCGTCTTCCTGAAGCAATCAAGGCCTCGAATGCGGCAACCGTTTACGTTTGCAACGTCGCGACACAGCGCGGGGAGACTGACGACTTCGAAGCCGTTGACCATGTAGTTGCGCTCGAAGAACATGTCGGCCGCGGGGTTGTGGACCATGTTCTGATCAACAGTAATCTGGAACCAGCCCAGGCACTGATCAAGCCGGAATGGTCAGTGCGAGAGGTAGGACTCGGCGGGCTGGAGAAGCTCGATGATTCGGTACGTGTCGTGCTGGAAGATGTCGTGAATCCGGAATTTCCGTTGAGACACGATCCCGGCAAACTCGCGCGGGCGCTGATTCAGCTGGCTCGCGAGCATCGACACAGTAGTTCAGAGTCTGATGCACGATACAAGGAGCATACTGGCCAGAATGGCCGGCACGAACGATACTCGGAGTCAGGGCAAGGCGGTCACGGGACTTCCGGACCGGTGCCCAACCCGATCACCAGGGAGGTTCGACGATGACGACGCGGATTGGAATCAACGGATTCGGACGCATTGGCCGCCAGCTGGTCAAGGCGATCATGTATGAGTATGACGGGGACATCGAAGTCGTTGCCGTCAATGACCTGAGCAGCCCACATTCACTGGCTCATCTGCTCAAGTACGACTCCACATACGGTGGCTTCGATGCTGATGTCGAGTCAACTGACGACTCGCTGGTGATCGATGGCAACGAGATCAAGGTGTTCTCCGAGCGAGACCCGGCTGCGCTCCCGTGGGGCGACAACGACGTCGAAATCGTCATTGAATCGACCGGTCTGTTCACCGACGCAGAAAAGGCCCGTGCGCATATCACTGCTGGCGCCAAGAAGGTCATCATCAGCGCACCCGGCAAGAACGAAGACTTCACCGTGGTGCTCGGTGTCAATGAAGATCAGTACGATCATGCGAACCACCACATCATTTCCAATGCATCCTGCACCACGAACTGTCTGGCGCCGGTGGCCAAGATCGTCAACGACCACTACGGCATCAAGCGTGGTTTCATGACGACGGTCCACTCCTACACGAATGATCAGGTAATCCTCGACGCCCAGCATTCAGACCTTCGGCGTGCTCGCGCTGGAGCGATGAACATCATTCCGACTTCAACCGGGGCCGCACGAGCAGTCGCGCTGGTTATTCCGGAGCTCAAGGGCAAGTTCGACGGTTTCGCGCTGCGTGTGCCCACGCCAACCGTCTCGCTCGTCGATTTCGTATGCGAAGTCGAGAAGGGCACCTCAGTCGAAGATCTGAACAACACGTTCAAGACAGCTGCCGAGGGCGATCTCGCCGGTATTCTCGATTACACCGACGAACCGCTTGTTTCCACCGATTTCCGGATGGACCCGCACTCGGCGATCATCGATGGCCTCTCGACCATGGTCATGGGCGACAACCTTGTGAAGGTCATCGCCTGGTACGACAACGAGTGGGGCTATGCCTGCCGGGTGGCAGACCTGACTGCAATGGTTGCTGCAGCCGGCGCCGAGTAGTTCAACCCGTCTGGACCGGCTTTTGCTGGACCATCAGGGAAGTAGCGGCGGGCGTCACACTGTGGCGCCCGTTTCGTGTAGTTACCCGGGTGGAGCACCGGTTCGACACTCAGGAGGTGTACCCGTGACGATTCGAACACTGGATGATCTGGATTTCGATGGCAAGCGCGTGCTGGTTCGGGCAGATTTCAACGTGCCCCTGCGCGACGGGCGAATTACAGACGATACGCGCATCAGATCGACGATTCCGACGATCCAGAGACTCGTTGACGGTGGCGCGGCCGTCATCCTGATGTCTCACCTTGGGCGCCCGAAAGGCGAAGTCCGGGAGGAACTGCGACTGAGACCGGTTGCCGCGCAGGTTGGATCGTTGCTGAACCGAGAGGTCAGCTATGCCCGCGAGATCACCGGGCCAGCCGCACGCAAGATGGTAGAGGATCTGAAACCGGGCGACGTCGGTTTGATCGAAAACCTCAGATTCGATCCGCGCGAGGAGAAGAACGATCCCGCGCTGGCTCGTGAACTGGCAGAACTGGCGGACTTTTACGTCTCTGATGCATTCGGAGCCGCCCATCGTGCCCATGCCTCAACGGTCGGCGTGGCAGAACTGTTGCCGTCAGCAGCTGGCTTGCTCATGGAGAAGGAAGTCAAAGCACTCTCCTGGGTGCTGACCGATGCTGATTCGCCGTTTGTCGTGATTCTTGGTGGAGCCAAGGTCTCTGACAAGATTGCGGTAATCGAGAGCCTCATGGGACGAGCACAGCGACTGCTGATCGGAGGAGGAATGGCCAACACGTTCCTGAAGGCGGCCGGCAACGACGTGGGAGCTTCACTGGTTGAGGACGATAACGTCGCCACCGCACGTGATCTCATGCAGCGGGCGACCTCTCAGGGTGTCGAGTTGATGATCCCGACGGACGGTGTCGTAGCAACTGAATTCAGCGCGGATACCGATTCCAGGGTTGCGAGAATGGGTGAGTTCGAATCGAACGAGATGATGCTCGATATCGGCCCGGAGACGATCACATCTTTCAGCGATGCGCTCGCTGGGGCGAAGACGATCGTCTGGAATGGACCGATGGGTGTCTTCGAACTTGAGCAGTTTGCTTCCGGAACAAGAGCGATCGCAAACGTCGTTGCTGAATCAGATTCCTACAGTCTGATCGGTGGCGGTGACTCGGTTGCTGCGGTTGAGCAAATGGGGCTCGCCAGCAAGATCTCGCATATTTCGACCGGTGGCGGGGCTTCACTCGAATTTCTGGAAGGCAAGACATTGCCTGGTGTCGCGGTACTCGAGCGACAGGATGGGGAGTAACCATATGAGTACACGAAGATCCATCATCGCCGGAAACTGGAAGATGAACACGAGCCTGGATGAGGCTGTCTCGCTGGCCAGCCAGGTACGTGAAGGCGCTGCCAAGTTCGACGGTGTAGACCGGGTCCTGATCCCGCCCTTTCCCTGGATTGTTCCGGTGCGGGACGCGCTAAGCGGCTCGGGGATCTCCGTCGGCGCTCAGACATGCTATCACGAGGATTCTGGGGCATTTACCGGCGAGGTTTCGCCGTCGATGCTTGCGCCGCTCTGCTCTCATGTGGTTCTGGGTCACAGCGAGCGACGACACATCCTGGGTGAAGATGATGCTGCAGTGGCGGCTCGACTTGAGGCCGTTCTCCGGACCAGCCTGTCCCCAATCCTTTGCGTGGGGGAGACGCTGGAAGAGCGAGAAGCCGGCAACGCGAACGCCGTTGTTGAGCGACAGCTGCGGAGCGCGCTAGCGGGGATCACTCAGGCCGACATGTCGCGCGTCGTCATCGCCTATGAGCCAGTCTGGGCGATTGGAACCGGTGTGGCAGCGTCGGCTGACGATGCTCAGGAAATGGCGGCATTTGTCCGATCTACGATTGGTGCTCTTCATGGGTCCACTGCCGGAGATGGTGTCCAGATTCAATACGGCGGTAGCGTCAAAGGGTCGAACGCTGACGAGTTGATGGCTTGCCCGGACGTCGATGGAGCGCTGGTCGGCGGAGCGAGCCTGGATGCCGGCGAGTTCGTCGCCATAATTCGCGCCGCCGCTGGTAGTGGTGAGAATTGATTGGTCAACCGCTGTGATGATATAGTCTCAGTTGAAATTGACTGAGTTTTCGGAGGATTTTTCTACATGGAAGTCGCGATTTATCTGGCGATGATGCTCGTTTCGATCGTTCTGATTGGGGCCATCCTGCTGCAAGCTCGTGGTGGTGGTCTCGGCAGTGCGTTCGGCGGCGATAACATGTCTGTCCAGCGAACCCGCCGTGGGTTCGAGAAGTTGTTGTTCCAGTTCACGATTGGGATTGCGTTCGTATTCTTCGCTCTGGCGTTGCTGGCAAGCTTCGTACTGTAATCGCCGGAGAGGCTTTTTACAGTGGTGAGTCAGACACGTCGTCCTCCCACGCCTCGTAACGATCATGAACCCCGCAATCGTGTCGCCGTGTTTTCGGCGATCATTGTGGGGTTTCTTGTTGTGATCGTTGCGATCGCGGTGATCTTCTACGGCGAGATCAGGGAGTTTGGGACTGGCCTCGTTGAAGACGATCAGAACCTTGCCGAGCAATCTGACGTTGAAGGGTCCGAGACTCCGGTCGTTGATGAACCACAGGATCTGACATATGTTGAGGCGACAGTCGGGTTTCCTCGATCATTGAATCCTTTGCTCGCTGAATCGGCTTCCGAGCGATCGGTTGCCGCCATGCTGTACCGCTCGCTGATGCAAGCCGATGAGCGCGGCGATCCGGTGCCTGATCTAGCAGCGGAGTGGACGGTGTCGACAGATGGACAGACACACACGATCGAACTGGACCCTGAGGCTCGCTGGCATGACGGCGAGCCGATCACGGCGACTGACGTCCTCTTCACCGTCTCGCTGGTGCAGGATCCGGAGTTCCCGGGAGATCGAAACCTCTCGCTCTTCTGGAAGCCGATCACCCTGACGCAGATTGACGACCATACGATCGAGTTCCAGTTGATGGAGCCCTATGTTGGGTTTGCCCACTACCTCAAGCTTCCGATTCTTCCTCGTCATCAGTTCGGGTCATATCTGGCCGGGGATCTGGCCGATATTGAACTGGATACCTCACTGATCGGCAGTGGAGCGTTCTCGATCCAGGAGATCGACTACTCCGCCGCGGAGATACATTTCGAGCAAGTGGAACCTGCTGAAAACGCACTGGATCCAGTGGTTTTTCGCTATTACGACTCACGTCCGGAGGCGGTGGCGGCGTTTCTCGACGGCGATGTTGACGGAATCTCGTATATCCCGATCGAAGAGATTCACGCGAACGACGATATCGACGACGCCGGGGAGATATTTGACCCGGAACTCTCCGGATACACGGCTCTCTTTTTCAATGTTCGGCACCCACATTTTCGCGAGGTCAATACCCGGATGGCAATCGAACATGGAATCGACCGTGATGCGATCCTGGAGTCGATTCTTGACGGAGGTGCCGATCGAGGTTCCAGCCCGATCCCGGTGATGTCGTCTGCCCATCAGCCCGGAGACCACGCAGAGTTCGATCCTGAGCGTGCAGAGGAGCTTCTGGAGCAGGAGGGGTGGGATCTTCAGGACGGTGACGAGATTCGACAACGGGATGGGGAGTATTTCCTGGTTCCGATCATCGTCAATAGCGATGACTCTCAGCGAATTGCTGTGGCCAACCTGATTCAGGAGCAACTACGCGATATCGGGATATCGGTCGATGTTCAGGTGATGTCCAACGATGATCTCCAGCAGGCCCTGCAGAATCGTCAGTTTACTGCTGCGATGTACGGGTGGAGGACATCTACCGGAAGCCTGGACGGGTTTCAGATGTGGCATTCATCACGAGGCGAGGACGGCTCGAACTTCACCGGGTTTGCCGATACTCTCGCTGACGAGTATCTGGTAGCCGCCAGACAATCCTCGACGATCGAGGAACAGAACGAGCACTACGAAGGATTCCAACAGGTTTTTGCTGAGCAAGTTCCGGCGGTGGTATTATTCTATCCACGTTACCACTATGCTGTTTCGGATCGGATAGAAGTCGGAGAGCCGATGCCGCTGGTTGATCCAGGGGATCGAGTCCGGCAGATACCGGAGTGGCGTATTGGTGGATCGTAACGCCTCGTAAAGAGCTCGTGGAAACGAGACCGGAACGGGACGTTACCGGGCAGGAAATCCGGTTAGGATTTGCAGAACCGGATGGGTTATAATCCCGAGCCAGAAGTGGTCGCGCTGGCGGGTTATTGAATGAGAGGATCCGAAATATGCCAATCGGCCCATGGGAGTTGGCCATCATCCTCGTGATTGTCATCATTATCTTTGGAGCAGGTAAACTGCCGGAGATTGGTGGTGCACTCGGTCGCGGAATCCGGGAGTTCAAGGAATCCGCACGAGATGAAGACGAAGAGGAAGAACAGCAACAGGAAGAACAGCAGCAGCAGTACGGCCAGCAGCAGTATGGTCAGCAGTACCCGCAGCAGCAATACGCACAACAACCGCAAGCACCGCCACCTGCCGAGCCGCAGTATCACAGTGATCCGAATGCTGCACCGCAGCAGGCTCAGCCAGGTGAACAGCAGGGTAGCGGTAGTGGCGAACCTGCTCGTCGAGATGCATAAATTTAGCGTTCGATAGCCTGCCTGACCAGCTCTAGAGCGAACGAGCAGCCCCGCTGGAGTAACTCCGGCGGGGCTGCTTTTGTTAAACGTCTTGTGTCACTGACGTTCCGCACTCAAGTCAACTGGATGCGACTATCGCTACGATTCCCGACTGTCTTCCCGGAAGAAGCCCACGATGTTCTCTGCTGTCGACCCCGACGAGGCGTGCACTGTATCCAGCACCTCAATGAAGGTGATGCGTGTCCAGGGATAGATGACGGTTTCCACCCCTTCGGCCAGCATGGACAGCGACTTTCCATCGCGTCTGCGCGGTTTGCGAGCCACAACGCAGTTGTCTTTTGTGTCTGGAAGCTCGTCGAGATCAGCCACAATCGGTTCTTCATTCAGCACGTGCAGGATAACTTTGACTGCCACTGATGTTCGCCCTCCGTTTCACAACTCGTTCGGTGTCAGAGCCTCAAACCATAGACCTTGTGATCCAGACTGCCGATAATCAGAACGCCGTCGCCAATAGCTGGAGTCGACGTTACCGGTCCTCCCAGTCGATATCGCCAGACGGTGCCACCGTCCCTCAGGTTGACGCAGTTTACATAACCGTCAATTGTCCCGACATAGCCATATCCGCTGTAGATTCCCACGGTAGATGTGATCTGGTTGGCGATCTGCGTGCGCCAGATCTCGCTTCCGTCACTGGTGCTCAGTGCGTACAACGCTCCGTCGGTACCGCCGATGTAGGCGACCCCACCGAGAATTCTCGGACTTGCCCGGACTTCGTTGGGTGTTTGCTGCTTCCAGAGGATGTCCCCGGATTGAAAGGAAAGTCCGTAAATCCCACCGTTGTTGCAGCCAATGATCACGACGCCTGAATCGACACCCGCTGACGAGAAGATGCGCGCTCCAAGGGGAGTGCGCCAGACGATCCGGCCATCGTCACTGTTCAAACGGTAGACTGCGCCGTCATCCGAGCCGATCAGAAAGCTGTCCTGATGGCTGGCCGGAGATGACCGTACGGGCCCCCAGGTGCGCTGTCGCCACCTGAGTTCACCTGTCGTGCTGTCCAGTGCATAACAGTAGCCATCGTCTGCTCCGAAAACGACGCGTGAGTTCGCCACGCTCGCCGATGACCGGATTGGCATCGCTGCGCGGAATGTCCACTCCATCCGGCCGTTTGACATTCGGACGCAGTAGAACGACTGGTCTTCGGCCCCGACGTACGCGTAATCGCCGGCAATCGCCGGCCGGGCCACGACGCCGCGATGACAGCGGAAACGCCAGTTGACTGCTCCTGTTGACTGGTCTATCGAGTAGAGATGGCGATCATAGGATCCAATGAGCGCGCGCCGATGATGAATCACTGCGCTACCCCGTACTTCATCGCCAGTCTTGTGCGCCCAGACCACCCGTTCTTTAACCGGAAGCGATCCATCCGGGAGTGGCAGTTCCTCGCTCTCCGCTTCAACGTGCTCGGGGCCGGCTCCATCGATGAACGTTGTTCCGAACTGAGTCAGATTTTTCACCGGTGGCGCAATACCGGTGGTCTTGCCGGAATTCTGACTAGCCGACTTATTGGCCCCGGCAGGAGCGACAACGTCGGGGTTCAGGCCCCTGAGTGCGGTTGCCATGGCCTGGGCGCTCGGAAATCGATCCGCAGCAGAATAGGCCAGTGACCGGGTAAGAATCTCTTCGAACTCACGAGACAAATCAGGGTTGGCCTTGCGTGCCGGCCTCTGCTCGAACGTAAATGGTGTTTCGCTACGCGGATCGGTCCGGGTTGCCAGATGATGCAGGGTAGCTCCAAGTGCGTATATATCGCCACGCGGTTCGGCAATTCCACGATACTGCTCCGGTGGAGCGTAGCCTTCGGTGCCGATCATGGTTCCCTTTTGCATCGGCTGGAACGTCCGCGCAATGCCGAAATCGATGAGTGACAGTCGGCCGTCAGGCTTGAGCATAATGTTTGACGGCTTCAGATCACGGAACACGATCGGCTCAGGAGCGTGACCGTGCAAGTATTCGAGCACCTCGAGGATCTGCAGCCCCCAGTTGATCATTGTTGCCTCGGGCAAGGGCTCGGGAGCGTTGTCGATGACTGATTCGAGGTTCTCGCCCTCGATGAATTCGAGAACGAGGTAAACGAGCCCCCCTCCGGAGAATGTGTCGAAGATCTTGGGGATCGCATGGTGACTCAACGTCGCCAGCATCGCCGCTTCCTGCTCGAAGGTTGCGATACGGAGGACGCGCGTGTGATCGTCAGGCGCCGCAACCTGCATCTCCTTGACCGCACACATCCGTTCGACATGGTGAAACCGCAGATCACGCGCTGCGTAGACCGTGCTCATACCGCCACGACCACAGATCCGCAGGATCTCATAACGATCCTCGAGCACGGTGCCCTGACTGAGTAGTGTTGTAGCTGGCCTTCTCGTTGGTTCCATACCTGCCCGTGATCTCGATGTTGCCGTGATCAGCTAATCAGGAGTGACGCTGGAGAATTCTCGTCTGATACGTTCAGATATCTCAATTATACGTTGGCCGTGTCGATTCTCCGGCTAATCCATATCACCCAAAAGTTTCGGAATTCAGACGCTGACGAATGTATAATCTCTGTTGCACGACGGCTAAGCCGGGTGCCCAAGGCGTTTTATGGAGGATAAGTGGATCGTAGCGATAACCCAGAGCGCCGTTCGTCAGGTCCGTTCATGGACTCCGAACCCCGATGGAACCGAGACCAAGCGCACCAACCTGATTACCCTGAGCATTCAGGCTATGCGCAAGCTGCCGAAAGCGCCAGCTATCCGGCTGAAGATTACTACCCTGAACAATCGGAGCAGGAAGCGGGCAAGAAAGATCACCGGGCCACGGCCTGGGAGATCATCGAAACGATCCTGCTGGCCCTTCTGATCTTCCTCATGGTTCGCGGTGTTGTCATTAATTTCCGGGTTGATGGCAACAGTATGGAGCCGACGCTGTCTCACTCTGAAATGCTGGTGATCAACCGAAGAGCCTACACCAGTTTTGACCTGAACTCGGTACTCAGTGCACTTCCGGGTGTGACCAGGCAAGCTGAAGATCGAAGATACATCTTCAATCCGCCCCAACGTGGCGATATCGTGGTGTTTACCCCACCAGGATCGGGCTCTGATCCATACATCAAGAGGATTATCGGTTTACCGGGAGAAACGGTAGATATTCGTGATGGCTCCGTCTGGGTCAACGATATGATGCTCGAAGAGAACTATGTCTCCTCATCGACGAGTTGGCGCGGTGGGAATCAGTCAGCGATTGTCATACCTGAAGACGAGTTCTTCGTTCTTGGTGACAATCGTGAGAACTCGAGCGACTCACGCTCGTTTGGCACGGTGCCCAAAGATGACATAATTGGCAAATCATGGGTGGCGTACTGGCCGCCCGGATCGATTCAAGTCTTCCCGAGACCCTCATACGCCCTCGAATGAGCAACGTGCTTGTCTGTGGCGTCGCTTCGTTCCGGATAGTAGAATCGAAATTGAGGTCTCACGCTCGATACGGCGCGTGCTCGTGGTTTAGAAGTCGGGTCGAAATGATCCGAACGGCGCGCGAGGAAGGTTCGCCGGATGATTGAGACGATTGTCGACAGTATTCGTGTCAGCCTTGTCACACAACATCGAGTCGTCATCCTCAAGGAAGTTGATGGCGAGCGACACCTGCCGATCTGGATCGGACCGTTCGAGGCTGAAGCGATTGCGATGGAACTCCAGGGTGTCTCTGCGGCACGTCCGCTTCCGTATGATCTGATCAAGACGATGATCAGCGATATGGGAGGAACGGTTCAGGAGATCCTCGTAACTGATCTCGCGCAAGACGTTTTTTACGCCAGGATCGTTATCGATCAGCAGGGTCGTCGGGTGGAAATCGATAGCCGCCCGAGTGATGCGATTGCGCTGGCCGTTCGTACCGACGTGTCGATCTTTGTCGATGAATCGGTAATGGAGCGAGCTGGTGTAATGCTCGACGCTGAATCAGAACAGGAAGTTGATGAGGACGCAGCGATGTCAGAGGCGGAATCATCTTCTGCTTCCACTGACTCGCCTGCGGAGGAAGATCTGACCGTCTTTCGAGACTTCATCAACTCACTCGATCTGGATGATTTCGACAGAAAGCGAGAGAATTAGCTCGGTCTGAGCGATGTGATGGAACACGATCACTCATCGGAAGTCAGACGCATTGTGCTGTCGGTTGTTGAAGACTGTGTTCAATGCCGCCAGCGTTTTTCGTTGAACGACATGCGAGTCGTTGGACGAAACGGAAATCTGTGGGTACTGGCTGTTCGCTGTCCCGAGTGCGCAACACAGTCGTTTGTGGCGGCTGTTGTTGGTGAACACGACGACGGTACGACAGTTGAAGCAGCGGCTATCGATCTGATCGAAGAAGAAGATGCATTCGAATCTGAATATGCCGAGACTGATCCGGTCACGGTGGATGATGTTCTCGACATGCATCGTTTTCTTGAATCGTTCGACGGTAATTTCCTCAGGCAATTCAATAGACGCCGCTGATTCTGCAGCTTTACGGCCCCAGACGTGCGAATCTCCCAATCAACCGATCCACCGCGCCGGTCAATGAAGACCGGCCCGTTACCACTACCTCACGGTGGCGTGAAAGGGTCCAGGAATTGTCAAACACGTGCTGCCCGGAAACCGATCAACTACAGGCAATCAAAGATGAGGCCATCTCCTATATCGATTCTCTCTATCGCACGGCGCTCCGAATGACGGGGAATCCAGCCGATGCCGAGGACCTGGTTCAGGAAACGTACTTGCGTGCGTTCCGGTCGATCGCGCAGTTCAAGCCGGGAACAAATCTGCGTGCCTGGCTGTTCAAGATACAGACGAACTCGTTCATCAACGAGTACCGGAAGCGGGTTCGTCGACCGCGTAACCAGTCACTGGATGATGTTGAAGAGTACTACCTGTATAGTCATCTGGTGGAAAGCGGTGTGCAGCCGTCATCTTCGATTACCGAGGACCAGATTCTGGCCCAGATCGACGATGCTGATGTATTTCGCGCACTGGATGATCTTCAGGATAACTATCGACAGGTGGTGCTTCTGGCCGACGTCGAAGGGTTTGCGTACCGAGAGATCGCCGAGATTCTCGATATTCCAGTGGGAACGGTGATGTCTCGATTGCACCGGGCTCGCAAGCGCCTTCGGGAGCAATTGATGTCGATTCGTCAGGACACAGATACCGAAGCGCAAGGGGCAGGATAATGCGCAACTGCGAGCATATTGCAAAGCTCCTGTATCAATACATTGATCGGGAGCTCACGGATGACGAGCACAGGCGTGTGCGTCAGCATCTTGACGCATGCCCTCCATGCAAACACGTATTTCGCCTCGAAGCAGGGATGCTTACGATTATCGGTGAGCATTGCCGGAAGGTTTCGGCTCCTGAGCGCCTCATCGATCGGGTTCGACAGTTGAGTCACGAGTAAATGCGAGCGCTCGCTCCCGGCGAATGATCTCGCGTTTGCGGTCGATCGCGTCTTCACGCATTCGCACCAGCTCATGCTGAATAGATGGACATCGATGATTGTGCTCATCGATCAACAGATTCAGCTTCTTCACATTCTTTCCGTACAACTCGATCAACCGGCGCAATCGCGCATCGGTCGGCCATAGACGGTTTGGTAGTTCGTTGAGTCGCGCTACCGCCTCATCCCGGAACTTCTTGGCTACTTCTCGCTGGCGAGTGATATCCAGGCGGAGCGAGAGCCAATCGGGGAGTTCGTCATTTTGCTCGAGAATGTGATTCGCGAGCCAGTTTTCCCCGGCCATCTCGTCGTTTTTGCTGGCGAGGGGGCGGCCTGCATTCTTGAGGTTTTCGAAATCGCCCTTTTGAATCGCGTCCTTTATCTGGTTTTCAGCGATGATGTCCCAATACGACACAGGAGAAGAACCTTTCAACATGTATGTCTCGAATTGGCGCAAGCGGGACTGACCCGTTTGCGTGTCACTATTTTGCCACGATTTGCCGGGAAAAATGGGCGTTGTTATACTCCAGAGCATATGTGAATGCCCTCACAGAACGGTGCAACATGGTGTTGCCCGCCCAGTCTGAAGGGAACGAACCTTGGCGCATGGCGCACCTGCCTCTGAAATCGACCTGCAACCGCTTCGCACGATTCTCGAAGACCGCTACAACCCTGAGAATTATCAGGATTCGCTGGAGCTTATCGTTCAGGCGTGCCAGGAGGCTCAGCACCTTTACGGCTATGTGCCGAAGGCTGCCACTGAAGCGATTGCCGAGCACCTGGGTGTCAGCACCAACCGGATTTTCGGGCTACTGACATTCTATGCTGACTTCCTGACGGACGAACCTGGCGAACACACAATGCTGCTCTGCCATGGGACGGCCTGCTACGTCGGGGGCTCTCAGAAGCTGGTGGATCATCTCGATCTACGATATGACGTGACCAGCGGAAAGACGACCAGGGATGGAACCTTGACGGTTCAGATCGTCAATGGGTGCCTGGGTGTCTGTGATCTCGCCCCGGTGGCACAGCTCGATCATCACGACTATTGCGGCCATCTGACCGTCGAATCGTTCGAAGGACTGATGGACACGCTCCGGTCTGAGTCAAAAGCAGCAACCGTGGAGGATTCCGATGAGACTGACTAATCAGGAAGCCTTCGAGAAATACGCTAGCGAGGCTCAAGAGCGCTGGACGTCGAAGTTCGGTGGCGATCGCTGGGTGATCAACGTCGGGATCAGTGAGTGCAGCAAGGCGAAAGGCGCGCTCGACACCTGGTCGAACCTCCAGCTCCATCTGGACAACAGTGGACTGGACTACGAGCTGCATCAGGTCGGCTGCGCCGGCTGGTGTTTCGCCGAGCCATTCATCGAAGTTTTCGCCCCGGACAGCCCGGGCATCGTATTTCAGAATGTGGTGACCGATCTCGTTCCGGAACTCGTTCAGGCATTCAAGACCGGTGATTTCCCGGTTGAGCATGCGATGGGTGTCCGTGGCGATGAATCGTTCAAGGGGATCGCACCGCTGAACGAGCATCCGTTCCTCAAGGGCCAGCATCGCTTGCTCTTCAAGCGGGCCGGCGAAATCGATCCGGACTCGATCGAAGAGTACATCGCCAATGGTGGCTACGCCGGTTTCGTCAAGGCGTTGCTGCAGATGACCCCCGAAGAGATCGTTCATGAAGTCAAGGAATCAAACGTTCGTGGACGTGGCGGGGCCGGCTTCCCGGCAGGGATCAAGTGGGAGAGCGGACGGCGAACGCAGGCGTGGCCGAAATATGTTGTTGCCAACAGTCACGAAGGCGAGCCGAACGTCTTCAAGGATCGCCGGTTGATCGAGAGTGATCCCCACCTGGTCCTCGAAGGACTGATGATTGCCTGTGTCGCGCTCGAGACACCACATGGTTACAACTACATCGGCGGTGAGCACGTTCTGGCGCTGGCGCGGTTCCAGCACGCCGTCGACCAGGCCTACGAGCTGGGTCTGCTCGGTGACAACGTGCTCGGTACTGGGAAATCGTTTCACATGCGCGTCCGAAGTGGTGGTGGCGCCTACATTTGCGGCGAAGGCTCAGCATTGATGTACGCCATCATGGGTGAGCGTGGACAACCACGAACCAAGCCACCTCGCTCAGTCGAAGAGGGCGTATGGCGACGTCCAACTGTGTTGAACAACACCGAGACCTACGCCGCAGTTCCTTCGATCATCAACAATGGTGGCTCCTGGTACGCCTCGATCGGCACGGAACAGAGCAAGGGCACCAAGCTCGTTACGATTCAGGGTCCGGTGGCGAGAATCGGTGTCGCTGAAGTCGACATGGGCTACTCGTTGCGATCGCTTATCGAAGACATCTATGGCGGAGCGAAAGAGGGATACACACTCAAGGGCATCCAGATGGGCGGTGTTTCTGCAGGACCGTTGCGAATGGATCAACTCGACGTGGGTATCGATTTCGAATCGCTTGAAGAAGTCGGCGCTATGCTCGGCTCCGGGGGCTTCGTTGCCTTCGACGAGTCGATCTGCGCGGTTGACTTCGCACGTTACCTGACCCAGTTCAACCGGTATGAGTCCTGTGCCAAGTGCACGCCATGCAGACTGGGCAACAAGGCGCTACTCGAAATTGTCGATAAGGTCCGCAATGGCCAGTCGCCGAACGAAGTCGCCGCCCTGATCGAGGCAACGAGTGAAAACATCATTGATCTCTCTCTGTGCGGACTTGGACAGGTCGCGCCGATGCCGCTGCTGGGCATGATGAAGGCGTTCCCTGATGAGTTCGAAGCGCACTTCCGGGATGGGACCTGCCCGCAAGGTCAGTGTCCGGTGAGTCAGCCGAAACTGCGACTCGAGCCGGTGGCCGCAGACTGACGATCCAGAAGTTCGACAATCACTTGAACGAGAAACGCGCCGGGACTTTTCCCGGCGCGTTTGTTTTATGAGTATTCGCTGCCATGACAGCTAGAGTGAGAATTCCTGTCCCCGGCCAGTCTCGATCGCGCGAGAAACGGCTTCTTTGGCAACAATGATGTCCTGAACGGCATTGCCGACCGACTTGAAGAACGTGATCTGATCGTCGCTTGTTCGGCCTTTTGCCGTTCCATCGACGAGGTGCCCGACTTCGACACTGATCAGGTCTCGACTGATCTCTCCGTTGTTGATCGGAATCTGCAGGTCGCCAGCTTCCTCGATTGCCGCCTCAACCGAATCGACAACCACATAGCTGTTGAGCAGTGTCTCGACAGGGATCTCCTGTATCGTCGGTTGAAAAGCGCCGACGGCGTTGATGTGCGTGCCTGGCCGGATATCGGCATGATCATAGACTGGCGTCTTCGATGTGGTCGCCGTGCAGACCACATCCGACTCCCGCAGTGCAGCTGGCAGGTCAGTCACGGGAACTACCTTCTTCGCAAGATTCGAGTCGTAACGAGCCAGGCGATCAACGAATGACTCGCGCATCGAATCGTCGGGATCGTAGATGTAAACGGTCTCGATGTCGCGAACCTCCGAAACGGACCAGACCTGCGTCAGGCCCTGAGCGCCGGCTCCGATACAGGTGATCACCTTGCTGTCTTTCCGCGCCAGAAGATCGGCTGCGGCTCCAGCACCAGCTCCGGTTCGAAGGGCGGTGAGGAATGTTCCGTCCATTAACGCCACCGGCTCGCCAGTGCTGGCATCGAGGACGGCGACAATCGCATTGATTGTCGGTTTGTTCTGCTCACGGTTTCGTGGGAATACCGAGACGACCTTCATCCCAAGGCCCTCGATTGACGGAACGTAGGCCGGCATGAAGAGGCTGACGCCGTCTGCCTCAGGGACCGGTACTGGAGTTCGGAGTGGAGAGGTAGTCTTGCCCGCCGAAAGATCCGAGAAGACGATCTTCATGAGTTCGACAGCGCGTTTCATCGGGACGAGTGTCTGGACATCCTGTGCAGTCAGGGCAAGCATTCGTGCTCCATTCTTTTCGGTGGCTGGTATCTTCGATACGTGTTGGGGGCGAGTGTAGCACGCGGTTGGAAAACTGATACAAAAAAGACGCCACATTTGTGGCGCCTTCTGGGGCTCCCCGAGTAGGACTCGAACCTACAACCTACCGGTTAACAGCCGGTCGCTCTACCATTGAGCTATCGGGGAATGCTCTTCAGTTGTTACGGCGCAGAGTCTACCATGCACCAGCCGGCGCTGCCAACCTGTTTCTGTGCGAGAATAGTGCTGCACGATCGATCGTGCATTTTCGCACAAACCTGCTACGATTTAGCCAGATTTCTGTTGGATTCGGGGTCGCCCGTGAGCGGCGATCAGCTGTTGTGGAGAAACGATGGGTGAGCAATTCGAGCGGGGAACAACCGAATCCGGTAGACAGGTGATCGACCCGGAAACACGGGTGCTCGGGATCGAAATTAGTGGACGTGGGCAGCGGGTTGTCGTTTGTGACCGCGCGGGAGCGATTATCGGGCAGGCCCATGCAATCGACAGCTCAGCAGCGGCAACGACAGTGCTCGATACGGTGGAGGGCCTCATCGACGAAGCCTGCCACCGTGCTGACGTGCGTACCGATGAACTGTCCGCAGCGGGTATCGCGTTTGGCGGACCGGTGGATGCTGATCGTGGGCTGACGCTGCTGTCACACCGTGCGCCCGGGTTTGAGAACTTCCCGCTAGTCCACCTCATCGAGGAACATCTCGGCGTGTCCACCATTATGGAGAACGATGCACGTGCCGCTGCGCTTGGGGAAGCGCGGTTCGGTGCAGCCAGAGGTAGCCGGGACGTTGTCTATATCCATCTTGGTACCGGTGTCGGTGCCGGGATCATGGTTGATGGCCAATTTGTCCGTGGACCGTCCAACACTGCTGGAGAGATCGGCCACATGATGATCGCCCCCGATGGCCCGATTTGCTCCTGCGGGAAACCCGGTCATCTCGAAGCCTATGCGTCCGGCCCCTCGATTCTTTCACGTTTCAGAAAGGCTGTTCAGGAATCAAGTGATGAGCAGGCGATTATGATGGCCGAAGGTGAGCGGACGCTCACCGTGCGGTCGATTTTCGCGGATTCCGAACGGGGCGACGGGGTAGCCAGCCGGATAATTGCCGAGACGGTACAGGTGCTGGGCATTGCGGTGGCGAACCTGATCACCGTCCTGAGTCCAGGTGTTGTGGTGTTCGGGGGATACGTTTCAGAATCAGGAACGGTATTGATCGATCCACTGATGGCACGAGTGAGGCAATACTCATATCCGGCCGCAGCGCGTCGTGCGCGAATTACCCGGTCATTCCTTGGGGCCGATGCCAATGTCATTGGAGCATCAGCACTGGCGTTGAGGTCGATAGAGACGAAATAGCACAGTTCACTCTTGCTCAACAAGCGGTTGAAGATTGGCTCCATTTGCGGTATACTGCGCGGTTGGCGAACCTTGTACCGCAAAGGAGTAAGACTGTGCGCCAAGTGCGACTCACGGATGAGCAAATTACCTACGTGATCACCATTCTTCGCAATCAAGATCGTCCCGTATCAACGGACGAACTCATCGCCTCGTTGCGCCAGCGATAGGCTGGCGGATTCCCCGCTCCAGATTGAATGCTTCTGACAAATCAGGAAGGCTTACCATGCAGGCAACCGCGGAAACAGTCCGTCCGAAGTTCAAGGGATCAGCAGACCAGAAGGAAGTGGCCGAGAAGGTCTTCGGGCTGGTAAGCGCAACTGCTCGATTCTTTAGCGCAACATCTCCTATCTCAGTGCGGTTGAGCGCTATTGCCGATCATCTGGAAACCGCGGATGGCACCAAGGTTGATTCGATCGATGCCGCATTGAAGGCAAACGATCACATCTTCATTCGGCAGGAGCAGGATGATGAGGTCATCTTTCTGACCACGCGGACCGGAATGCTTCCGGAGCTGGAAAGCGTCGAAGACGCTGACCACACGTTCGCAGCGCGTTTCAGCGAGCCACTGCCGACTCCTTCCAATTATCCGGCTCGGCGAACGGCAATTGCCGATGACGAAGGATTCGGGACCTATTCGGATGATGGCGTCACCAGTGATGACACGTTCACTGATCAGCCACTCGACGAGTCTGAAGCTGTTCCTCAGGACGAGCCAGAGGCCTCAGCGGCTCCGGCCGCCGCGGACGTCGAGACAGTTGCAGATCTGAACGACGCCACGGATGAGGAGATTGTCCAGGCGCTTCGGGACCAGCTGGCCTATGACTACGCTGTTGCCAACTTCGGCGACGAGTGGATGGCCGAGGACAAAGTCCCGCGGCTGAGTCGCGGTGATCTGCGACGGATCAAGGACTATGTTGCCGAGCAGGGTGGACCGGTCTCCGATCATCAGATCGTCCAGGATTTGCTGGGGATTCGTCAGAACGCTCAGGAATACCCGTTGCACGTATTTTCGGTGAACTTCCGACTCTCCCGAGAGACGCGTGATTTCGAGTTTGTCGGGATTGCTGGTGCGCACTTCTGGACGACGTCTGGCACGTCAACTCCGGATGTTGCAAACCGGAAGGCGAGCGAGGTTGGCCAGGACTATCGAGTTCTCATCGATCTGAACGATGAACCCTCAATCATTGATGCGGGCGTCGTCGAGCACGTTCTGACATTCTACGAACATCGTCATGGCGTACTGCCGTATGACGCAACGTTCCAGTCGATCATCTCCGGAGCCGTCTTACCCGGACAGCGATCGGCGATTGTGACGTTCGAGTCCCCGCTCACCAACCAGACCTTTCCGATCGAGGTGCGCTTTCCGACGGGCAATCGTGGCGGATACCTTGCCGGGTTCGCTGCGTTCTTCAAGGAGCATCTCGTTCCGGGTGCCTTCGTAACGATCGAAGCTGGCGAGACGCCTGGGCACTACACGATCGAGTTCCTGACCGTTTCTGGCCAGGATCGCAAGCTTCTGACAATCGACGAAAAGAAGCAGCAGTACAAGTTCGACACGGTGACCTTCTACTGTGCGCCGAACGAGGACATGCTGGTCAGCGAGAACAGATTTCCAAAGCTGGCAGGCACGTCTCCGCTCGATGATCGCGTCCGACGGCAGCCCGCTCAGGTTCTGGAGCATGCATTTGCGTATGCCGGAGAGCGCGTTGATTCCAGCTCCGAACAGTTGATGGCCGTGATGGATGAGATTGTCGCTGCTGCCAACGTCGAACGCCCGATGCCGGCGGCACTGATCCGGAATCTCGCAGCGTCGGACAAATATCCTCAGTTCACGATCGATCCGGAGGCGGATGATGTCGTTTACTTCACACCAGGATCCAGCAACGAATCAACCGACTGATCCCGCAGAAATTCTGAGAGAGATAGCGGCCGGGCAAGTTGAACCCGGCCGTCTGGCTGAACTCTCTGATCTGACCCGAAGTCAGGTGTCGGTGTTTGCTCAACACTGGCAGACGCTTCCAGATGAGCTGAAGCGCGACACCGTGCTCATTCTTGTTGAAATGGCCAACGAAAACGTTGCGCTTGATTTCAGCCGCCTGTTTCGCCTGATGATGAAGGAAGAAGACGAAACCGTGCGGGCACGTGCGATTCAGGGACTCTGGGAGGACGACTCCACGGCGTTTCTGGCTGACCTTGTCGAACTGGCGCACAACGACCAGAGCGCGGCCGTTCAGCAGGCAGTGGCTGAGAGACTCGGCAGGTACAGTTTCGATGCCGAGACCGAGGCCCTGGATAGTGAGTCGGCATCGCTGACCCGCAATGCGCTGTTTCACCTGATGGACCACGGAGCAAACTGGATGGTCCGGCGGCGTGCGCTCGAGTCCGCTTCGTTTCTGACTGGCGAACCTCGAGTCCGGCAGGCGATTCTCGATGCCTATGAATCTGATTTCGAGCTGGAACAGGCCGGGGCCATCGTCGCGATGGGACATCAGCTCAGCCCGGAGTGGTTGCCGATCGTACTCCGTGAGCTCGAGAACGAAGATCCCGACATCCGATGCGAGGCTGCTCGGGCTGCCGGAGAGTTCGAGGATCCATCGGCGATCGATCAACTGTCTGCCATGATCGAGGATGAAGACGACGAAGTTCGATCTGTGGCGATCCTCTCGATCGGTCGTATTGGCGGCAAGGCCGCAATCGACACGCTGGTTTATCTCGAGACGCAGGTCTCTGATGAGCATCGCAAGGAGTTGATCAAAGAGGCGATCGAAGAAGCCACATTCCTGCGGGAGCCCACTGGCCTGGAGGACCAATGAACGTAGTCAACCCGAATGTTGCCGCAACGCTGGCCCATTCTATTCGCGCGAAACATGTTTCCAATCGTGCTGAATGGGATGCTGCGATCTCAGCGCTCGGTGGCAGTGTTCTTCAGACCTGGCAGTGGGGAGAATTCAAGTCACTCCACGGCTGGGAGCCGGTTCGGATAGTGGTCGAAAACCGGGACAAGCCTGTGGCTGCTGCCCAGGTGCTGGTGCGGTCAATCGGCCCGTTCACCGTGCTGTACGCTCCACGGGGTCCGGTCGTTTCTGACCAGACATCTCCTGCAGAACTGGCCACACTCACGCTGGCAATTGACGACCTCGCTTCTCAGCGTCGAAGCGTTGTCGCGTTTGTCGAGCCAGATGCCCCGATCTCGGGTCTCACAGAGCAGGGCCAACTCGGGTGGCAACCTTCGCCAATCGAGCTCCAGCCGCTGCGTACCATCAAGGTGCCGGTGTCTGGCTCAGACGATGAGCTTCTCGAAGCTATGAAGAGCAAGACCCGCTACAACATCCGGCTCGCCGGACGTCGTGGTGTCACGATCCGTGAAGCATCAGTTGACGAAATTCCCGAGTTTTACGAGATTCTGGAAGAGACCAGTTCCCGCGATGAATTTGGTATCCACAGCATCGAGTATTACGCCGACATGATCGACGCCTTCGGTGAAGATGCTGCCCTTCTGGTGGCTGAGTTCGATGGCTCGATCGTCGCTGGGGCAATCATTCTCAAGCACCAGGACGAGGCGATCTACATGTTCGGCGCCTCGTCGCGACATGCTCAACGCCATATGCCGACACATCTGCTGCAGTTCGAAGCGATGAAGTGGGCTCGAGAGCGGGGATGCGAGCGCTACGATCTGTGGGGTATTCCTCCGACAGACACTCCCCCAGACGAAGCGAGCGAGGACGAAATCAATGTTCGTTCCGGCCTCTGGGGCGTCTACCGATTCAAACAGGGGTTTGGTGGAGACATATCCATTTATCCCGGTGTCCATGAGCGAGTCTATCAGCCCGGACTCGTCAACCTCTGGCGGCGATTTCGCTCAGGTCCAGGCGCCTGACGATGAGCCCGTGGACCCTCACTTCGTTGCTGAAAGGGCTTGACGCCTCGGTCCTTCGAGATCGTGACGACTTGTTGATTTCCGGAATCCAATACGACTCCCGCAAGATCTCGCAGGGAGATCTCTTCGTTGCACTCCGCGGGGGATACGCCGATGGACACTCCTTCCTTCAGCAAGCACGTCAGCGTGGCGCTAGTGCAGCTCTGGTAGAAGATCCTTCCGCAGCGGATGACTTCGACGCAGTTGCCGTCGTATCCAATTCCCGGGAAGCGCTTGCACCCGTTTCAGCTCGCTTCTTCGACTATCCTGGTGACAAGCTTGGCGTGATCGGAATAACCGGAACCGACGGAAAGACAACGACCACCTATCTGGTCGATGCGATGCTTAGAGCCAACGGCCTGCGCACCGGTATGGTGGGTACCGTCGCAATCCGAATCGGCGACTCGATTGTCGAGCACGACACTCGTCAGACAACCCCGGAATCGCTCGAAGTTCAACGACTACTCTCTGATATGGTGGAAGAATCGGTCGACTGGGCCATTCTTGAGGCTACTTCACACGCGCTGGCACTCTACCGGCTGAATCACTGCCCGTTTGACGTCGGCATCGTGACCAACGTGACGCGTGAGCATCTCGATTTTCACGGGACGGTCGAGGCGTATCGTGAGGCGAAGGCTCAGCTCATCAGGCATGTTGAATCAGGTCGCGATCGGCCGTATCCTCGGGGGGTGGTCGTTAATCTGGATGATCCGGGAGCCCGGATGATAGGGCAGTCGTCTTGTCTTCCTGTCACGTGGTTCAGCCTCGAAGATTCCTCGGCGACGATCTTCGGGAGTGACGTCAGCGTCGGTGCGACCGGTACATCATTTACAATGACCGCTGATTCGAAATCCGTGCAGGTCAATCTGAAACTAATCGGCTACTACAACGTCTTTAATGCTATGGCAGCCGCTGGAGCAGGAATGGCGGTTGGACTGGATCTGAAGCAGATTGCACAGGGGCTCGAGTCGTTGTCTCATGTACCGGGGCGCATGCAACCAGTAGATTTCGGGCAGCCATTCAATGTTATCGTCGACTACGCGCACTCTCCGGCGTCGCTGGCGGCGACACTGGACCTGGTTCGTTCGGTGACTCGTGGCCGCGTCATTCTCGTCATGGGAAGCGCTGGCGAGCGCGACACAGGTAAGCGAGCTGTTCAAGGGAGAATCGCTGCCGAACTGGCGGACTTCAGCATTTTTACGTCTGAAGATCCAAGGTTCGAGGATCCGCAGCGCATTATCGACGATATTGCAGATGGCGCTCGCGAAGCTGGAGCTGTTGACGGGGAGTCATTTCTCAACGTCGAAGACCGCAAGGCGTCGATCGAGGAGGCTGTGTCTCGTGCGCGACCGGGCGATACAATTCTGCTTGCCGGTAAAGGGCACGAAACGAGTATGATCTATGGTGATCAGCGCAGACCCTGGAACGAAGCTAACATCGCAGCAGCTGCGCTGAACCATGCCGGCTACAGGGCCGCAGATAGAGACCGAACCGGGAAGTGAAGTACGGAAGGCCACGTGTGATCTCATTCAAGCACCGACGGTTCATCGTCACGACAATCCTGGTAACGATCACGTTCGCGGTCGCGCTGGCATCCTGTGGCGAAATGGATGCCGAAGCCGATCCTCGACTGGAAGCCGCTGCCGCAGACGAGGGAACAATTCTCTTTGCGGCAGACGGCGATATTCACCTCTGGGATGGCTCTACTACGCAACTAACCGACTATGGGGATGCATCTTCGCCGGCATGGTCTCACAATGGTGATCAGTTCCTCTTTGTTCGCACGGGGGACGCTTACTCAGACCTGTTTCTCGCTGATGCAGATTCAGGCTCCGGACAGCGCGTGACCGGTAACCAGCCCGACTCGACTCCGGGGACAGAAGCGTATCTGGATCAGGTGTCCTGGGCGCTCGATCCCGTGTTCTCTCCGACTGGGGTTGGCGTCGCCTACGTGAGCGATGCCGGCACCAGCTACAACTTTCTCTGGCATCGACGAAGTGCCACGGGAGACCCCTGGAGAGTTCCTTGCTCGCAGCGTCAGAACGACAATGTCGAGCGACCAGATTTCGCGCCGAATGGAACGCAGATCGTTTTTGCTCAGCGCATGAGTGGTCAGGCGGACCTCAATCGCTGGATGGAACTGCGAATCTGTGATCTCAATCATGATGAGCGAACTGACCTTACGAGTGGTGGGCCGGATGATTCGTCATTCTTCCCGCGCTGGTCTCCTGATGGCGAGTGGATCGCGTTTGTTCGTCGATATGAGGGGCAATCGGACATCTGGGTGATGCCCGCAGACGGTGGTGATCCAACCCGGATAACCGAACTGGGCGACGTGACTGCGCCGGAGTGGTCCCCGAGCGGAGACTTCCTCGCATTCTTTGACCCTGACGGCAATACGTTCCGGGCCGCGGTAGTGGAGTTCTCCGTCAATGGGGATGGGTCGCCGAGCGCCTCTGATCCCGAAACGCTGTTCCGGGAAGACGGAATCGACCCCGCTTCCGGGATGAGCTGGACAGACTAGCCGTAGAAGAAGAGATTCTGGGACGAACAGCGGCCGGGTGAAAGTCACCCGGCCGCTGCTGAATTCTGAGGGTTACAGGGTTTAGACCCTACTCGTCTTCGTGGTCTTCTTCCGGCGGCAGATCGAGCTGCAGGTGAAGTTCCTGAAGCTGGGTCTCGTCGATCGGCGACGGTGCCCCCATGAGGAGGTCCTGTCCACTCTGGTTCTTCGGGAAGGCGATCACCTCACGAATGTTGTGCTCTCCGGCGAGCAGCATGACCGTGCGATCGATGCCCGGAGCGATGCCGCCATGGGGTGGTGCGCCGTACTCGAATGCCCGGAGAAGATGGCCGAATCGCTCCTCGACTTGCTCATCAGAATATCCGAGCAGACCGAACATCCGGTTCTGGATGTCCCGATCGTGAATCCGGATACTGCCGCTGCCGAGTTCGAACCCGTCCAGTACCAGATCGTAACTCTTGGCGCGCACCCGGGCGGGATCGGAATCGAGGAACTGGACGTCTTCATCCATCGGGGAAGTGAACGGGTGATGAGCCGCATCCCAGCGGTTGCCGTCTTCGTCCCACTCGAAGAGCGGGAAGTCCAGAATCCAGCAGAAGGCGTGGGAGCCCTCATCGATCAGTTCATATTCGTGTGCGACATGGTTCCGCAGCCGGCCCAGCACTTCGGCCGTGGGAGCCTCTTTGTCGGCCACGAACAACATCAGGTCGCCGGCAGACGCCCCGGTCGCGGTGGCGAGGTTGTTGACCTCATCATCGCTGAGGAACTTGGCAATCGGAGAGCGGGCGGACAGTCCGTTTTCGCCCTCTTCGAGGCCGATCCAGACCAGTCCTTTGGCTCCGAACCCCTGTGCGGCAGACGTCAGCGCATCAACCTGCGAACGAGGAATGTCGCCCTTGCCAGGTACCGAGAATCCGCGGACAACTCCGCCTGACTTCACCGTGTTGGCGAACACGCCAAACTCACTTGAGGCAACGATTTCGCTTACGTCGCTGATCTCCAGCCCGAACCGCGTGTCCGGCTTGTCGGTTCCGTACTTGAGCAGCGATTCCTGGTAGCTCAGCCGGGGAAACGTGGAATCCTTTAGCGGCTTCTCCGCAAGCTCGCTGAACATCTTGACGAAGAGTCCCTCGGTGAGGTCCAGAACGTCTTCGCGATCGACGAACGACATCTCGAGGTCGAGCTGGGTGAACTCTGGCTGGCGATCGGCCCGAAGATCCTCATCACGGAAACAGCGTGCAATCTGGTAGTACCGATCGGTTCCACTGACCATAAGCAGCTGCTTCAGTTGCTGTGGAGACTGCGGGAGCGCGTAGACATCGCCAGGGAAGACGCGACTCGGAACGATGTAGTCCCGGGCACCTTCCGGCGTGCTCTTCACCATAATCGGCGTCTCGATCTCGAGGAAGTCTCGATCATCCAGATAATCACGAATGATCTTGATCGCCCGGTGTCGAAGCCGCAGGTTGCGCTGCATTCTTGGCTGTCGCAGATCCAGATATCGATAGGTCAGGCGCAGCGATTCGTCAACGTCGGACTCCTGGTTGACGTAGAACGGGGGAGTCTTTGACGGGTTGAGTACCTCGATATCGCTGACCACGAGCTCGATCTCGCCGGTGGCCATGTTCGGGTTCTCGGTACCTTCCGGACGCTCACCGACCTTACCGGTGACCGCGAGGACGTACTCTCCACGGACACCTTCTGCTACTGCATGTGCATCTCTGGCGTTTTCCGGGTTGATCACGACCTGAGTGATACCGTAGCGATCACGCATATCGAGAAAAATCAGACCGCCATGGTCTCGGCGTCGATTGACCCAGCCTTTGAGGGTCACTTGTTCGCCGATATTGCCCGCGTTCAGTTCCCCACAGGTGGTGTAGGAACGTTTCACAGTGGGCTTTGTCTCCTGCATGGTCGGTCCTTCCGATCACTACGTGCCGTCGGTTTCAAGTTGCCAATTGTTCGTGATTCAGGGGGAATTGTCCAGTCAGTCCGCTGTTTCCGAGGTCGACAGGGCGCTGGTGATCTGTTGCTCGTAGCGATGAGTCCATGAGCGGACGACATTTTCCAGATCGATACCGGCTTCCTGCGCGTCCCTGGCCACACTGATCAGCTGTTCCAGAAGTTCCTGCTCGCGCTGATCATCGACCCCGTTCGTTGTTGACACGACTGCCTGATCCAGTCTCGACGAATCGAGATTCGCTCTCCGTGATCGCTTCAGTACGCTCTGGAGCCGCGACAATGCTGGCAGAGACAGCGGGATATCCCCGAGTGGGGAGCTCGTCTCAACGTTGCCCTTTGCCGCACGTTCGTTCCGCTTGATCTCGTCCCAGGACTGAACCACCGCGTCGGGGGAGTCCGCGTTCTGATTGGCGAACACATGAGGATGCCGGCGAATGAGCTTGTCGATCAGCGACTGGTTCACATCCTCGAGCGTCATGTTCCAGGTCTCCCGAGTGATCTGGGTGTGCATGAACGCCTGAAGGAGGAAGTCACCCATCTCTTCCTGGATTGCTTTGCGATTCCCTCGCTCGATCGCATCGAGCAACTCGTAGGACTCCTCGATCAGGTTCTTACTGAGCGACTGATTGGTTTGCTCGATATCCCACGGGCAGCCGCCAGGGGCCCTGAGACGCGCAACAATGCGCTGCAGGTCATCAGAGCTTCGCTGGTACTCATCAGCCTCAACAGGCGGAATGATGAGGTAGTGAGGATAGAGCGAAGACTCTTCCCGGACCTGATCAAGCGGCAGAACGACCTGTTCCAGCTCGCCAGTCATCGGAATCAGCCGGACTTCCGTGGTTCGTCGGTACCAGCGAGTCGCATAATCTGCCAGAAACTCTCCAGCGCGGGCCGGTGGTATCGACGTGATGATCGACGTCTGGGACGTATTGAACGGGGATTGTCCACCATCGAATGGTGCAGTCCGGGCGCGCTCGATCAACGTAAGGCCATCGATAAACGCCGGTGGGCCAGCAGATGCAGACAGCAGCTCGGTCAGAACCACTGGTAGCGGCTCGTCGAAGAGTTCCAGGTTGATCTCGCCTCGGGCGTCGAGATCGACAAGCGCCTGGATTGTTCGATCACCGAGCATCGGGTGTCCCGGCACGACATATCCCACATGATTATCGATTGAACGCGATTCAAGAATCGAGATGAGGTTTGCGACCCAGTCTGTCGTCCAGAAGTCGGAATCAGTTGAGAGAGGTTCCAGAACGCATTGTTGACCCGCAGGCTCACCAGGAACCGGTGAACGGGCCACAAACGGAATGTCTGGCAGATCTGAGATGTGTTCGGCCGAGATAACCGTGACGCGCAACGGGACGGCACTCACGCTTTGCTCATCTCCTTCGAGCCGCTGCCATTGATGCTCAGCACGGCGAGGAAGGCCTCTTGAGGGATCTCCACACTGCCGACCATCTTCATTCGCTGCTTGCCCTCTTTCTGGCGCTCCAGGAGCTTGCGCTTACGTGAGACGTCGCCACCGTAGCACTTCGACAGAACGTTCTTGCGCATTGCCTTGACGGTCTCGCGGGCAATGATCCGGCTGCCGATCGATGCCTGAATCGGGACGTCGAACATCTGCCGCGGGATCAGTTCGCGCAGACGCTGCACGAGATCGCGACCGCGATAATACGCATCATCGCGATGGGTGATCATCGACAGGGCGTCCACCGGCTGTCCATTGACCAGAAGGTCGAGTTTGACGAGATTCGACGCCTGATAGCCAGATACATGGTAGTCGAGGCTGGCGTAACCCTGCGTGCGCGACTTCAGTTGATCGTAAAAGTCAACGATCAACTCGCCCAGCGGCACGCCGAACGTCAGGTGCACCCGATTCTCATCGAGATACTCCATGTTCACCAGCTCACCGCGACGAGTGGTAACCAGTTCCATCAGCGCACCGATGTACTGACTGGGAGAAAGGATCGAGACGTCGGCCCATGGTTCCCGAATCTCACTGACTTCGCCGAGGTTCGGGAGCGCCGACGGGTTGTCGATGGCCAGCACCGTTCCGTCGTTCTTGAGAACTTCGTACTCCACGCTCGGGGCAGTAGCCAGGAGATCGAGATCATACTCACGCTCAAGGCGCTCCTGAATGATCTCCATGTGGAGCAGTCCGAGGAAACCGCAGCGGAATCCGAACCCGAGTGCATCCGAGGCCTCCGGCTCGAAGACCAGCGATGCGTCGTTCAGCTTCAGACGATCGAGCGCGTCACGCAACTGCGGATACTCTTCACCCTCAACCGGAAAAAGGCCGGCGAAGACCATCGGCTTGGCCGGGCGGTATCCGGACAGCGGTTCGCTGGCTGGATTCTTCCTTAGCGTGATGGTGTCTCCAACTTCGCAATCACCGACATTCTTCAGTCCGGTTGCCACATAGCCGACTTCGCCAGCCGTGAGTTCTTCTTTGGTCAGCATTGCTGGGCGGAAGATGCCGACGTCGAGGATCTCTGTGTTCTTGTCACGCTGCATCATGTGGATGGTGTCGTGCTGAGTCAGTCGCCCGTCAATGACTTTCACGTAGGCGATCACGCCTTTGTAGGCGTCATAGTGGGAATCGAAGATCAGCGCCCGCAGCGGAGCGTCGGGATCGCCGGTTGGCGGCGGAATCTGGGCAACGATCGCTTCCAGCACTTCGGCAATGCCGGTGCCGTCTTTGGCCGACGCAGCAAGGACTTCGTCCTCTAGCAGTCCAACCATATTCCCAAGATCCTTCTTGACCTGTTCCGGGTTAGCGTTTGGCAGATCGATCTTGTTGATCACGGCAACCAGTTCAAGACCAGTTTCTACCGCCAGATGAACGTTGGCCATCGTCTGCGCTTCGATGCCCTGTGCAGCATCGACCACCAGCAATGCGCCTTCGCAGGCGGCGAGGCTGCGACTGACCTCATAGGAGAAGTCGACGTGCCCTGGAGTGTCGATCAGGTTGAGCTCGTAGACGTTGCCGTCGGATGCCTCGTAGTCCATACGCACGGCCCGCGCTTTGATGGTAATACCTTTCTCGCGCTCCAGATCCATGGAGTCGAGAAGTTGCTCCTTCATGTCGCGGTCGCTCACCGTGTGGGTATGTTCGAGCAATCGGTCGGCAAGGGTGGACTTGCCGTGATCGATGTGCGCAATAATGCTGAAGTTCCGTATGAACCGTTGATCCTTCATACTCGCTACCCTGCTTACTCCGAGGCAATAATTTCAAACCACAAGTATACCGGAGTGAGTGTCAGCTCACAGATTATCCGCGAGCGCGACCCGGAATCCGGCTTGAGATTCGTTCTATCAGCATGATCAATTCCGGTGCCCGCAGATACCAGGCGGCACAGAGGTAAGTTGCGCCAGCCGTCGCCAATGCGAACAGGAACAGCCCGATACTCCAGATCGAACGTCCGTCGCCCGGATCGGTTGCTTCCGCCACCGGGCCAGCGATCAACAGGGCGACGATCGTCATCACCACGGCGGCTGCCGAAGTTCTCAGAACTGAGAGCAACAGTGGCGAACCCAGCCCGCCGATTCGTCGATACAGCACGAATAGCAATACCGCAGCTTCGATCGAGGTGGTGATCGAAATACTCAATGCCAGACCGCCGTGCCCGAGTATCGGCGCCAGCAACCAGCTCAGTCCGATATTCGCCGCCACGGTGAGTACAGCGGCGATGACTGGCGTCAGCGTGTCCTGCATAGCATAGAACGCCCGGGTGATTGCCTCGACGACGGCGAAAGCGATCAGACCAATGGCGAAGTACGCCAGCGCGGTTGCCACAAGTTGGGTGGACTCAGCTGAAAAGGTGCCGAACTGAAGGATCATCTGGACGATGCTCTCCCGGAAGACAATCAGGCCGATTGCCGCCGGAAAGGTCAGGAAGATGAGCGGGCCGAGCGCGCGGGTTAGCGTCTGTTTCATTTCCTGGTGCTGACCGAGCTCGAACTGCCGGGCCATCAACGGGAAGATGACCGTCGAAAGACTGAGCGCCAGCACGCCATGAGGCAGCATGAAGAGCTGGTAGGCGTAGTTCAACGCCGAGACACGTGAATCACCGAGCCGGGATCCGAAATTCGTCATCACAATGATGTTCACCTGAAACGCTGCCTGGCCAATGATCCGTGGTGCCATTAGTCGGGTAACGGTGCCGAGACCTTCGGTCCGGTAATTGAATGATGGCCGGAAGCTCCATCCTCGCAACGCCAGATCGACGAACTGCACGGTTGCATGTGCCGCGGCTCCAACGATCACCCCGTAGGCAAGGCCGTAGGCACCGTACTCCGGAGCAAGTACTACGGCGCCGAAAATGATCCCGACGTTGTAGAGGATTGGAGCGATGGCCGGAAGCGTGAACGAATCCTGCGCCTCGAGCATCCCCTTAGCTGCGGCACCGAGGCCGAGCAGGAGCGGGGAGAGCAGGAGCATCCGGGTGAGATTGACCGCGAGTTCCTGCTGTTCTGGCCCGAGGCCCGGGGCGATCAATGTTCCGATTATTGGTCCAGCAAAGAAGAAAATGATCTGCGCCACGATCAGCAGGACGACGACCGTGTAGGTCAGGACCGTACTGGCCAGAGCCCAGGCCTTCGCGTACTCCCGGCGACCAATGAATCCGCCGAATACCGGGATGAACGCTGAGCCGAAGGCGCCGCTCATCACCACCAGAAACAGGAGGTCAGGGATCCGGAATGCCGCAACGTAGGCATCGTACTCCGGGCTGGTGCCGAACTGGCTGGCAATCAGGACCTCGCGAAGCAACCCGAGAATCCGGCTGACGATGAACGCGGCTGCGACGATGCCTGCATTGACTGCCACCGAACGGGTGGTCAGCCTGGCGCTCGGGCTCTGTTGTTGATCGTCGTCACTGTTCACATTCATCGCGAGGTATTGTACGCTGGACGCGCGGTTGTCGAAACAGATGTTCGCTGCTAAACTTTGCGAGGTTGGTAGTTCGCTGCCAACGACATTTTGTGCTGAATTCCCGGAAGGTGGAAGTCTTGCCGAACATCAAGTCCGCTGCGAAGCGAGTCGACGTTTCCGAACGACGACGCCAGAGAAACCGTGTCTATATCTCGGCCGCCAGGACGCGAATTCGTCGCGCCGAGAAGCTGATCCAGCAGGGTGATGCTGACAATGCCGCTCTGGCCGTCGGTGATGCGATCAGCACGCTGGACAAGGCGTCGAACAAGGGTGTCATTCACCCGAACAACGCTGCACGCCGCAAGTCGCGTCTGCGCCAGAAATTCAACAATCTGGTCAACGCCGGAGCAGCCAGCAGCTAGGCACGTCCCTTTCAGGACTCCACCGGGGCCGCCCACGATTGTGGGCGGCTTTTGCTGTGCGCGCCAACAGGACGTTACCGACTCCGTCGACGTGAAAGTTCCGCGACCAGCCCGCTCAGGGCGTCCGAAGGTTCGTGCAGTCCCTGTTTGATTCCGAAATCCACGTCGCGAATGCCCACCATCGCTCGTCGCAGATCTTCCCGCGAATAGTTGCGAGCGGCACGAGAAGCCTGTCGCAACCGGCCTTCGGTCAACCCGGTCATCTGGGCAACCGCCTGATCTGGCCGTCCCCGGGCGGACAGGACCACCGCGAACGATTCGAATTGTGCGGCCAACTGGCCAAGAATCGCCTCTGGTGCCTGCCCGGTATCGAGCGCCAGCTCGAGCTGCTTGATCGCCCGGGCCTGATCACGATCCGCGATCGCATTGCTCAATCCCCATATGTCGAGGGCGTCGGCGTTCGGAACCAGCTCGGCAACTGCAGCAGACGAGATCTCTCCGCCTGGGCCGACAGACACAGACAGCTTGGCGATCTCGGCATCAAGTCGATACAGGTCAGGCGGAACGTCGTTCTGACGAGCGACTTCGCGCCATGTTCCCGGGAACAATGCCTCGACGAGGCGCGTCGCGGTAGCTCCGTCCAGCATTGCCTCGTGGCGTCTCGCCCGTTCACATGCCCAGTCGATCAATCCGCGCCCACGCGGGACATTGACCTGCTGCACATCGAGCGCGTCGGTGATCGATCTGACACGCTTCTCGTCTGGTCGCTTCAGGCTCGATTCCACAATAATGACCCACACACCAGGTGCGGTTGAACCAAGAAACTTGAGCGGATCGGCTTCTGGCTGTTTTTTTGGTGAAGATCGGCGGCGTCCGCCTGTCGATGGAGTAATCAGATCGTGACAGATGACCAGTCGATCCGCACCGAAAAATCCCGGAGATCCGGTGGCCAGAGCGACGTCGTCCGTTACCCGGCTGGCGTCCTCGAACACCGACGTGCTCAGCCCGGTCGGATCGATCGACTCACGGGCCGCTGAGAGGCGGTCGCGTATCTCGAGTCTGTTATCACCGTGCAGGATCGTAATCGGGGCTTTGAGTCCGCCTGTCGACACGGCTTGCTCCGGTTTAGTGGGGTGCAGATGAAGAAAAAGGAGAGTCCTGTAGCTCGACCACTGATAAGGTCTTGAACCTGCAAAAGCAGGTGGGTGCCGCAACCCCGGATCCCACGAGACCCGCTTAGCAGCTCCCTTTTGTTATCTTACGTTGGCTCAACACACTATTTGCAGCGCATCGAACTCAGGACTCAACCGACCACATCATATCACCCGTTTCCGGTCGGCTTCAACCGGGTTGCGAACACATGTTCTGAATCCGGGTTTGATCGTTCTTGTTGCCCGTTGCGGTGCTGCCGCTTAGAATGCGCGTGTACAGGAGGGAGTACCGGGATGCGTATTGCAATGACCCGAAAAATTCCAGCAGTGGCGCTGGAAACACTGGAAAGCTCAGGAGCCGACGTCGTCGTCTGGCCGGAGCAATTGCCGCCGTCACCAGAGCAGCTGCTGGAGCACGTCGAGGGGGCCGCAGGCATTCTCTCGACACTGAACGACAAAATCGACGGAAGCGTGCTCGACAAACTTCCGGCAGTGAAAGTCGTGAGTAATTTCGCGGTAGGCTACGACAACATCGATGTGGATGCCTGCACACAGCGCGGAATCGCCGTTTGTATTACGCCAGATGTGCTGACGGATACCACGGCCGACTTCGCTTTCGCACTGCTAATGTCGGCCGCACGACGCGTTTCGGAATCACATCAGTCCATTGCTCGAGGCGAATGGAAGACCTGGGAGCCACTCGGATACCTCGGTCAGGATGTCTATGGCGCAACGCTCGGTATCGTCGGAATGGGCCGAATTGGCGTGGCGATGGCTAAACGTGCCGCCGGATTCAACATGACGATCGTCTATTCGGACATGTACCGCAACGAGGCGGCCGAGTCCGAGCTTGGCGTCGAACATGTTGAATTCGATGATCTCCTCTCCCGCAGCGACTTCGTCTCAGTTCACACCCCGCTTACACCGGAGACTCGTGGCCTGTTCAGCACTGAACAGTTCAAGAAGATGAAGTCGAGCTCGATTCTCATCAACACAGCACGGGGACCGGTTGTGGATACCGATGCGCTCGTTGAAGCGTTGAAATCGGGTGAGATCTGGGGCGCAGGACTCGATGTCACCGATCCGGAGCCGATTCCGGCAGATCATCCATTGCTTAGCATCGATCGTGCGGTAGTCTGTCCGCATATTGCGAGCGCCAGTGAAGTGACACGATCACGAATGGCCAAACTCGCTGCCGACAATGTCCTGGCGGTGCTCAATGGCACAACGCCACCTCGCTGTCTGAACCCGGAGGTGCTCACGCGTGACTGACCAGAAGACGAACCGCGTTGTCGTGACCGGCATGGGAATCCATAGCCCGATCGGGTCAACGCTGGACGCCGTCTGGAAATCGCTAATGGAGGGCCGGTCTGGAACCGGCCCGATTCAGCGGTTCGATGCCAGCGATCTCAGTTCGCAGATTGCTGGCGAAGTGCTCGACTTCGACCCGAAAGCGTATCTGGGGGCGAAAGAGGCTCGCCGGTCTGATCGATTCGTTCAACTGGCAGTGGCCTCCAGCCTCGATGCTACCGAGCACGCAGGGTTGAGCATCGATCGATCTAACGCAGACCGGATCGGCGTGTTGATCGGTACCGCGATGGGCGGTATGGAGACGATCGAGCGAGAGATCGCGACACTGAACGAGCGTGGGCCGAGTCGGGTTAGTCCATTCTTCGTTCCAATGTATCTCGCTGATATGGCCAGCGGCTACGTTTCGATCACGCTGGGTGCCAAAGGCCCGAACCTCGCCACGCTCTCTGCCTGTGCCAGCGCCGCACACGCGATAGGTGAGGGGGCCAACACGATTCGGCGTAATGACGCCGATGTGATGATCGTGGGAGGTTCTGAGGCAGCGGTGACGCGTGGATCAGTTGCTGGATTTGCGGCGCTCCAGGCGCTTTCGACGCGCAACTCCGAAGGAACGACCGCGAGCAGACCATTTGACTTGACGCGGGACGGGTTCGTCATCGCAGAGGGGTCAGCAGTTCTGATTCTCGAATCACTGGAGCATGCACAGTCTCGTGGTGCGACGATTCTCGCGGAGATCACTGGCTACGGCGCCACCGGAGATGCATCGCATATCGTTCAACCGGCCATGGACGGTAGTGGAGCAGCCAGAGCGATGCGCATCGCCATCCAGCAGGCTGGATTGGAACCCGGTGACATCGACTACATCAATGCGCATGGGACGTCGACACCTTTGAACGATCGACTTGAGTCGCTGTCGACGTCGTCGGTCTTCGGTGAAGAGACGGCACCACCGATCAGTTCTACAAAGGCTCTCACCGGCCATCTGCTCGGCGCTGGCGCTGCAGTCGAAGCCGTCTTTACGATCCAGTCGATACTCAGTGGTGTTATTCCACCGACATGGCATTACGAGAACCCGGACCCTGACTGCACACTCGACTATGTAACGGAGGGGCCTCGCAAAGCTCAGTTGAACCACACGTTGAGCAATTCGCTAGGCTTCGGCGGGCACAACGTTGCACTGACGATCTCCCGCTTGTCAACATAATTACAGGCAAAGCAAAGGGCGCGTCATCTGACGCGCCCAGAACCATCTTTTGTTTCCTGCTTACCGACCTGGCTAGTCGAGATAGCCCCTGAGCGTCTCGGAGTGCTGCGGGTTACGCAGCTTGCGGAGCGCCTTCGCCTCGATCTGACGAATTCGCTCTCGCGTGATCCCGAACTCACGGCCGACTTCTTCCAGCGTCCGGAACTGACCGTCGTCCAGCCCGAAGCGGAGAATCACAATGCGGCGTTCTCGCTCAGTCAGGCGGCAAAGTGCGTCAGTGATCTGGGTCTTCAGCAGTTGCTGTGAAGCGAGCTCCAGTGGTGGGGGCATGGTCTCGTCTTCGATGAAGTCGCCCAGGAAAGCATCGCCTTCCTGGCCAACGGGCGCCTCGAGTGACACCGGAAGGCGTGAAGCGTCCAGTACCTGGCGTACCTTCTCTTCGGGGACGTCCATTGCCCGGGCAACCTCTTCCGAGGTCGGTTCCCGCTCGAAGATCTGCTGCAGGCGATGACCGGTCTTCTTGACCCGGTTAATCGTCTCGCCCACATGAACTGGGAGACGGATGGTGCGGCTCTGATCGGAAATAGCCCTGGTGATGGCCTGTCGGATCCACCAGGTGGCATAGGTGGAGAACTTGAAGCCACGTCGGTAGTCGAACTTGTCCGTCGCCTTCATCAGGCCAATGTTGCCTTCCTGAATCAGGTCGAGGAACGAGAGACCGCGGCCAACGTACTTCTTGGCCACGCTGACGACCAGGCGAAGGTTCGCCTGAATCAGATGAGAGCGGGCCTGATCTCCGTCTTCCTTGTCGGCATTGAGTTCGAACCGTTCGGAGTCAGTGAGGTAATCACCGTTCTTGATGCGCTCTTCTGCGATAAGGCCGCGCTCCATGCGCTTGGCCAGCCAGACTTCCTCTTCCATTTTCAGAAGATCGGTGACCCCAATTTCCTGAAGATAGAGACGAACCGAGTCGCTGACACCGGCAGCAAGTGCTTCTTCGGCGATCTGTTTGCTGTCGGGAATAGACGATTCTGCCGGATCGGGGACTGGATGATGGCCACCGTTGAGTGAAAGCCGTGAGCGAAGATCCATCTTTCGCTTATTGGGATCATCGTCGAGGACTTCTATGCCATTCTCGAGCAGGCTATGGTACAAATCGTCAAGGAGTTCGACGTCGTCCTCGGGGTGAGGGAACGCCGCAATGACTTCATCCGACAACAGATATCCACGGTCCTTGCCCATTTCGATCAGGCTGGCTTCCATTGAACCCCCACCCATTTTCTGGTTCGACGTTATGCGTCGACTCCGCCGTACACAACAAAACCCCGCACACACGCGCAGGGCATCTCACGTTACGTTCCGACTTGAACGGGACAATTCTTTGATTTTATCGAAATTTGACTGATCATTAGTGACCTGACCCTTACTCCCAACACCGATTATAGCGCGCCAGTATCGCAAAATCAAGCACCCGACGCCGAAGAACTGCCGAATCAGACGGTGAGAGAGCTATTTTGACCCCAGACCGCGTAACACTTGGAATCGATCCGGGCACCGCCCGGCTAGGCTACGGCGTTATTAGAGGATCAGACCCGGCATCTTCGCTGGAGTTCGGCATCGTTGAAACGACGTCGAGCCAGGATATGCCCGCCCGATTGCTTCAACTTCATGATGAACTGATCGGCCTTATTCGGGAGTATCGTCCCGCTGTGATGGTGATTGAAAAGTTGTTCTTCTCCCGGAATGTGACCAACGCGATCTCGGTTGGCCAGGCACGCGGAGTGGCGATGCTGACGGCCGCAGAGTCGGGGATCTCTGTCGTGGAGTACACACCGGCCGAAGTGAAACAGGCAGTCGCCGGATACGGGAACGCCGACAAGAAGCAGATCCAAGAGATGGTCAAGCTGATTCTCGGCCTGGAGGAAATTCCGGAGCCGGACGATGCCGCCGACGCACTTGCTGTCGCAATCTGCCACGTTCAGCACGCCGGGTTCCTTGAATCGGTCGAAGGAGGCACGTCGTGAGCAAGCGACGCGCCGATGAGGTTCTTGTCGAACAGGGCCTGGCACCGACACGGAGCAAGGCGCGGGCGTTGATCATGGCTGGACAGGTTCGAATCGGCGATGCCGTGATCGATAAAGCCGGTGCGGCAGTCTCGACCGACGCTGAACTTATGGTGGTGTCTGGCCCGGAATACGTCAGCCGAGGAGGTGAGAAGCTGGTTCACGCGTTGACGCACTTTTCGATTGACCCGAACGGCTGGGTATGCGCTGACTTCGGCGCATCGACCGGAGGGTTTACCGATGTTCTGCTGAAACATGGAGCCATTCGCGTCTACGCAGTCGATGTGGGATACGGCCAGCTTGATTATCAGCTTCGCACCGATGAGCGAGTGGTCGTCATGGAGCGCACGAATGCCCGGCATCTCGAGTCGCTTCCAGAGCCGGTAGATCTCGTGGTGATCGATGTCTCGTTCATCTCGCTGACTCAGATGTTTCCCACAGTTCAGCGAGTCCTGAACTCACAATCTGGTCGCTGCATTGCGCTCATCAAGCCGCAGTTCGAGGCGGGGCGAGACCGGGTTGGCAAAGGGGGCATTGTTCGCGATCGACGGGTTCATCGGGATGTCATCCACGCGGTAGCCACCAGTGCAGCAACGTTCGGGTTACAACCTGCGAACCTGACCGCTTCTCCGATCTATGGGCCGAAGGGGAATCGAGAGTTTCTGATGTTGTTCGAGTTGGGCGACACGTCGCCGATTTCCGATCTGGACAGGTTGATCAAGGAGACTGTCGAGAACTCAGAGGCGGACTCATGAGCGGTGCCGACGAAACGAATCGCTTCCGAAGCGACGAGTTGCTGCGGGAACTGCGAAATGCGCTGGATCAGCCACCACGGTACTCCGGAGATGACGATGCACAACTGGAGACGACCCGCGCTGCCCGGCTGGGTGTCCCGGAGATCATTCTGGGCGAGACGAAGTCACCGGAGCAGGTAGTCCGGCTGACGGGTCTACTCCTCGATCAGACCGGCACTGCGCTCATCAGCCGGGTTACCGAGCCGATCCTCGAGGCTCTCAAGGAGCGTTACATCGAGGACATGATAGAGCACCCGGCTGGCTCCAGAATGGTTCGAATTCAGCGATCAGCCTCAAAACCGGACGAAGACCGGCGATTGCTCGGGCGGGTAGCCATCCTCACGGCCGGGACGTCTGATGTCCCATACGCCCACGAGGTCAGACTGGTCGTCGAGGAGATGCAGTCGAGCGCCCGAATCTGGCCGGACATGGGTGTAGCTGGCCTGCATCGCCTGATTCAGCCGTTCCGTGAGGCAATCGAGTGGGATGCCGATGTTGTCGTTGTGCTAGCCGGTATGGATGGAGCGTTGCCGTCGGTTGTTTCCGGGCTTTCCCCCATCCCGGTAATCGGACTGCCGACCTCAGTAGGCTATGGCTTCGGAGGAAACGGTGAGGCCGCCCTGATGGCGATGTTGCAGACGTGTGCTCCGGGTTTGACCGTGGTGAATATCGACAACACCGTCGGGGCAGGGATCGCTGCCGCAAGGATTGCTCGTCAATCGGCTGGATGATCCGCTGATGACGTCGGTTTGGTTTCGGTTCGATCTTGGACAAACGCGTTGATCATTTCCTCAGCGAGTTGATGCGGGTCCGACCAACCCGGATTGCCAGCCTGATTTCGTTCTATGTGTCGAGCCAGTTCCCGGATTGCCAGCATTCTCGCGTGGTAGTGGAGTCGTTGCCTTCGACGCGTCTCCTCGAATGCAACCTGCTGGCTGGTCATACGCTGGTGCTGCTCCAGCGTACTTATCAGATCTTCGATACCCTGGCCCGTGCTGGAAATCACCGCTAACACCGGTACACGCCATCCAGACGTTGTGCTCTGGCGGACGTGTTCTCGAAGGGTGCGTACTGTCTCGTCGGCACCTGGCTGATCAGCCTTGTTGACGACCAGAACATCAGCAATCTCCAGAATACCTGCCTTGACAGCCTGGATCGAATCACCCATCCCAGGTGTCTGAACCAGCATTACGGTATCGGCAAGTCGGGCGATATCGACCTCATCCTGCCCGGCGCCGACCGTCTCGATGAGCACGATGTCGAACCCGAACGCATCGAGGATCATGGTTGCGCCAAATGCGGCGAGGCTCAATCCGCCCGTCTGCTCTCGGGATGCCATGCTGCGGAGAAAGACGCCATCGTCGTCCTGCATGTCGAGCATCCGGATGCGATCACCGAGCGTGGCGCCTCCGGAGATCGGACTCGTCGGATCGATGGCAAGTACGGCGATTGTCTTGCCGGAGTTCCGAGTTTGCCTCACGAATTCATTGGCCAGGGTGCTCTTGCCGGCGCCGGGTGGCCCGGTGAGCCCGATCACATGAGCGCTGCCGGTACGATCGGCCAGCTCCTGCATCGCTTCATCGGCAAGCGGAGTCTCGTTTTCGACATGGGAAAGCAGACGCGCGAGCGCCTGCCGATCACCGTCGAGAAATCTATCGAGCAAGCCGTTCACAACGTGTCGTCCCGACCGGGAGCGTGGTGGCGGATGTAGGAGATAGCGCGTTCAAGAGGCGTACCGGGACCGAATACTGCGGAGACACCAACCTCATAGAGCTTGTCGACATCGCTCATCGGTATGGTGCCGCCAACAACCACCAGCACATCGTCCAGTCCGGATGCGTTCAGTTCCGAGATGACATCCGGGACTAGCGAGTTGTGGGCACCAGAGAGGATCGACAGACCGACAACATCGACGTCTTCATCAAGTGCGGCCCGGGCGATCATCTGCGGCGTCTGAAACAGCCCTGTGTAGATGACCTCCATGCCGGCATCACGAAGCGCCCGGGTCATCACCTTTGCGCCTCGATCGTGGCCATCAAGGCCCGGTTTGGCAATGAGGACCCGGATTCGGCGTTCACCGGTCTGCTGGTTCACCGGGCGTGTTTGAGTTCGCATCGAGCCCACATCCTGCCATCTTGCCGCGCTAGTAGTGAATCCCACGGCGCGGCGCGTCGTCGCCTGAGCCTGGCGACTTGATCACGTTCATCTCTGTGACCGTGTCAGCTGCCTCGATCAACGTATCACTGGCCTTCCGACCCGTCAGGACGATGTCGAGCCCGGCGCCGGCACGGTTGACAAGTTTCAATACTCTGGATTCGTCAATGAAACCTTCGTCGATAAGCGTTAGCAGTCCGTCCATGATGAGGATGTTGGTTACCTCGCGATGAATGTGGACTGCCGCCTCTTGCAACGCCGTTTCCAGGCGCTCTTCAGTGATTCCTGGTCCCTCAACGTCTGCCTTAGTCTGGACAGCGCCAATCTTTCCGTGCTGACTCAGCGTGACTCCGGTAAGAAACGAAACCGCGGCGACTTCACCACGCTGTCGATCTGCGCGGTTCAAGAGCTGACTAATGTGAACGCGAAGGTTGTGTCCAGCGCCACGAAGGGCGATCCCGAGCGCCGCCTCAGCGGTGCGTCGTTCGTCACCCGTGAGGAGGAGCAAATATCCGCTGCGTTCGGTGGTTTCGGCTGCCTTTTCGGCTGTCTCTTCAGTTGCTGACATGTTTATATCCAGTCCAGTTCTTGTAATCGGGTTAGTCTTCGTACGAGTAGAATCCTTCGCCAGACTTCTGACCCAGTTTACCCCCGGCCACCATCTGCTTCAGGAGCGGGCATGCCCGGTACTTTGGATCTCCAAGTTCAGAATGGAGCACCTCGAGAATATCGAGGCAGACATCCAGTCCGATCATGTCTGCCAGTTCCAGTGGACCCATCGGGTGATTCATACCGAGCTTCATCACCGTATCGATCTCTTCAACGCCGGCGACGCTCTCGTGATAGCAGAAGATCGCCTCGTTAATCATTGGGATCAGCACCCGATTCGATACGAATCCCGGGAAATCCTGAACCATAACCGGGGTCTTGCCGAGCGATCGGGCAAACTCTTGCACCGTATCGACGACGACATCTCCGGTCCGCCCGCCAACAACGACTTCCACCAGCTCCATCCGCGGAACCGGGTTGAAGAAGTGCAAGCCAACTACCAGCTCTGGCCTGTTGGTCTGACTGCCGAGGCGAGTTACTGAAATCGATGATGTGTTGCTTGCAAGAATCGTTGTCGAGCCACAAATGCCGTCCAGTTGACGAAAAATGTTCGCCTTGAGCTCGAACTGCTCCGGGACGGCTTCGATGACGAGGTTGACCTCGCTTGCGGCATCGATCGACGTGTCTGTGTCGATCACGCTGAGCGTGACATCGGCTTCATCCCTTGTCATCCGGTTTCGATCAACCGCTCGCGATAGCTGATTCTCGATCCTGGAAATCGAACGTTTGAGAATTTCGCTGTCGCGATCGATCAATGTGACAGGTATTCCGGATTGAGCAACGACCTGAGTGATACCTGCACCCATCGTACCCGCTCCGATTACCGCCACCCGTGTAATGTCCATCCGTCAGCTTGCCTTTCATTCCGACCGTTTCATCTAGACAGTCGATGAACGTCGTGGTCATAGCTTCTGGCGACTGCTGGCCCAATTCTACCGCCAGCCATCGATGACGTGTCGCCAATCGAACGACTACTCCGGTACTACCAGCACGTTGGTGCCGTTAAATCGCCCCATCGTCTCATCCAGCCCGCTGGTGAGCCAGGCGATCGCCGCGTCGGCTGCGTGATCGACGACTGCCAGCAAATCGGCTTCTTCCTCCTTGCTGAATCGATTCAGCACGTACGAGACCGTATCACCCTGCGATGGCCTGCCGATCCCGATCCGCAGTCGCTGTACTTCGGTAGTCCCGAGCTTCTCCATGATCGAACTGAGCCCATTGTGGCCGCCAGCTGAGCCTCTGCGGCGCAGGCGAATCTCCCCGAATGGGAGATCCAGATCGTCGTAGGCGACAAGCAGATCCTCTTCCGGCTCGAGTTTAAACCAGTTCAGCGCCGGAACCACGCTGTTTCCGCTTCGGTTCATGAAGGTCTGCGGACGCAGAATCCCAACTCGTCCCAATTCGCTACGGCAGCCATTGAACAGCCCATTGAATTTGGCCTCGGCCGCATCGCATCCCAGGCGCTGGATCAACCGTTCGGCGACCATGAACCCGATATTGTGCCTGGTCCCACGATAGCGATCCCCGGGATTACCAAGACCTGCAATGATCCGCATCGAGTCAACGCTCATTCATTACCTCTTCATACAGTTTGGCGGTTTGGCGGGCTGTTTCATCCCATGTGAACGTCGCTGCCCGCGAGATTCCACGCTTGCCCCGCAGCTGACGCACTTCATTGTCTGCCAGAATCATGCCGATCTTCTCGGCCCAGGCCGAGGCCACATCAGTGTCCTCAATGAACCCTGAATCGGCAACCAGCCAGGGAAGCGCGCCAGTGTTGGCCACAAGAGACGGCGTTCCCGAGGCCATCGCCTCGAGCACAGGGAGTCCAAACCCTTCGTCTATCGATGGCATGACGAGAAGCTTTGCCTGTCGATAGAGCGCGGCGAGCTCGTCGTTGACGCAATCACGTATCCAGACCAGGCGACCTTGAGTTGCCTGATGGCGCATACGGGCCACCAGTTCATCAGACAGCCAGCCAGATTGTCCGGCGATAACAACGACCGGTTCTGTTCCCGCGAGTCGGCAGATTTCAGCCCGGTGATTCTCCAGTGCATCCACAAGTATTTCGTAGCGTTTTCGAGGTTCGACGGTCCCGACCGCGAGTACGATTGGCCGTTCATCTCGAATTGCCCTGGCCAGGAACGGTGAGCGTTCGCCGATCAGTCTCATATCGTTGCAAACCTCAGGCTGAAAGGTTGCGTCATCATAGCCGTTGGGGATCATGGTGACCCGTTCCGGTTGCAGGTTGAACCTCTCGATCAGCCGATCCCGTGTTGCTGGTGAAACGGCGATCACCCGGTCGGTCGTGGGCAACGCATCGTGGATCTGCGAGTAATAGGCATACGAGTCTGCCGTGACCAGTTCAGGATGATCGAGAAACGCCAGGTCATGAACCGTGGCAACCGTCTTTGGCCCTCGGGCAACTGGGGTGACATAATCTACTGAGTGGACGAGGTCGGGCTGTCTTGCCGTGATCTCGAGTCCAAACAGTTCCCGCTCGAAACGATGGTGGGGCGGGGTCAGTGTCTGGAGCGATCGATCGGCGAATTCGAGAACCTGACGCCGCAGTGCAATCGACAGGTTCAGGTTGCTCGTCAGCCGGGGAATGCGAAGCGCCAGCTGGCGTGCGTATGTGGCGATGCCGCCATAGCGGTAACCGAGAATGCGACCATCGATGACCACCTTTCGCACGCTCGGAACCTCCAGACTCGACGCTAATCTGCCGGCCGGCTGCTCACCGGGCTGCGGCTTGATGAATGGTATACTACCGGCGCGTAGCAGGCGTAACCTGGAAACCTTTGGCAAAGACGAACGGAGTCCCCTGAATGCTCGGAATGGGACCGATGGAAATCGCGGTGATCCTTATCATCGCATTGATCATCTTCGGCCCAGGTAAACTCCCTGAAATTGGTCAGACTATTGGTCGTGCGGTTCGTGATTTTCGGTCAGCTACTGACGATATCACCGGCGATTTCAAACAGACTATGAATGAACTCCAGGAAACTGCCGATGATTTCAAGAACACGGCGATGGAGTTTCAGACCGAAGCGGAGAACACCTTCAATGATGCTCAGGGTGACCTGATCGCTGCCGCGAGGGATTTCGAAACCTCGACCCAGGAGACGGCAGACGAAGTCGCCGAAGGGCTGAGCCTCGATCAGATGGATAGCCCCGCAACAAAACCATCCGCGAGCGCTGAAGCACGTATCGCCAAAGCTCGGGACCAGTACCATAAGACCGAGTCCTCGAACGGTGCTGAAGAGAAGCCTCCAGCCAAGGCATCGAAATCAACGGCGTCAGCGACGAAGAAGAAATCCACAGAAGCCAAGAAGAAGAGCACTACAGCGAAGACAAAATCCGCGGCGAAGTCTTCCAGTCAAAAGGCTGAGAAGTCTGAAAAATCTGACAAGGCATCCGCAAAGACGAAGAGCAAATCGACCGCAGACGGTCGGCGAGCCCGGACTGAAAAGAAGCGGAAGCAGCGAGAGCCTGCTGCCCTGGCAGCTGCATCCAGTTCGGCCAGTAAAGATGATCCGTTGGGCGATCTGATGGGTGTCGATGATGGCCCGATCGTCAGTAGCCGTTCCCGGCGTGGCTAGGTTTCGGACTGAGGCTGGCGTTTGCGGGCTACCCAGACAAACGCCTCGCCTTCCGGCGTTTTGAGATCCTGCCAGCTGCCGGGCATAGCGGGATGGGCCAGCAGATCGTCGGACCACCGATTCATTGAACGCGAAGATCCATAAGCCACGCGTAGAACCGGGTGTATGAATGGCCGCTTCCATTGGAATCGTGTGAATCGGGCCGAAACGACGACGGCAAAATGTCCGCCCGGCTTGAGCACGCGGGCTATTTCGTTCAGTGTCGTCTTACTGGCGATGAAGCTGGCCGGAAACGTCGAGACGACTGAATCGAATTCCTCATCTACAAACGGCAACGCACGAGCGTCTCCTCGAATGATTACTGCATCGATTTCCGACTTCGCAACCCGCTGTCTTGCCGCCTCCAGCATGGAATCAGAGAAGTCGAACCCGACAACCACCCTCGATCTCAGCGCAATCTCGGGAAGCAACTCGCCGGTGCCGCAGCCGAGCTCGAGCGTGCGATCCGGCCCGGTGAAGGGGAGAAGCGTCCGGCGCCAGTTATGCCAGGCGCTTCCGAAGAACACCCGCGTTAGCGGGTCGTAGGCCCAGCGTCCAGCGCTATACAGTGCGTTGAACAATCTGATTAGTACCATACGGCGAACAGCCCGCAACATCAGCGTGTTACCATCCTCTTCAACGTCAAGTTCTACTTGAGAACGCCAGATGTTCGAATGAGCGGCAGGGATGACGCAGGTGACAAATACATTCACCATTACCGCCACAGATGATACGACGTCCGCTCGCACCGGTGTATTGCACACACGACGAGGCGACGTCGAAACTCCTGCGTTTATGCCGGTCGGTACTCAGGCGGCAGTCAAGACCATGACGGCCGAGGAGGTCCGGCAAACCGGTGCGCAGATCATCCTGGCCAATACCTATCATCTCTTGCTGCGACCGGGGCCGGAGATAATCTCCCAGGCCGGCGGGGTTCATCAGTTCATGAGCTGGGACGGTCCGATTCTCACCGATTCTGGCGGATTTCAGGTCTTCAGCCTCGCGTCGATGCGAAAAGTACGGGAGCGTGGCGTCGAGTTCCGATCGCACATTGACGGTCGCAAGTACGAGCTGACGCCGGAGTCGGTGCTCGAACTCCAGACCGGGTATCAGTCCGACGTCATCATGCCGCTGGACGAACTCGCCGGCTACGATGCCGACCCGGGTGATCAACTTGGCGCAGCGACCCGCACAATCCGCTGGCTTGACCGAAGCGTTACACATCATCGGAAACTGGTTGAGGATGGTCGTGACCCTGGAATGCTGTTTGGCATTACTCAAGGTGGATTCGATCCATCTGTGAGAACTCGCCAGGCGAAGGAAACAGCTGAACGTTCGGTCGATGGTTTCTCAATCGGAGGCCTGAGTGTTGGTGAAACGAAACAGGAACTCTTTGAGATGCTTGATGCGTCGCTCGAGGGTCTCCCGCCGGATCGCCCGCACTATCTGATGGGTGTTGGATCTCCGGAAGATATCTGGATGGCCGTCTTCCGCGGGGTCGATATGTTCGACTGTGTGCATCCGACACGAGTGGCCCGGCGTGGGGCGCTGTTCACACTAGACGGGCGGGTGAACATCCCGGCTGGCCGGTTCCGAGACGTTTTCGAGCCATTCGACTCGACGTGCGATTGCCTGATGTGTCAGAACTACACTGCGGCATATGTGCATCATCTGTTTCGGGCTGGCGAAATGCTCGCCCAGCGCCTGGCCAGCATTCATAATCTCCGATTTCTGCGCAACATGATGGTGCAGATCCGGGAAGCGATCACAAGTGGTTCGTTCGAAGCCGCCCACGATGAGTTTCTCGCCCGCTACGCGAGGGTGGACGAGCGAGTGACTCAGGAACAGCGACAGCTATGGCTTGAAAGCCGTGCGCGTACGTGAGACGAATGACCGAGGTTGTCATAATGGGAGACTCCAGGAACGTCGTGTGTGCCAGAATAGTCGTTGAGGGACGAGTGCAGGGCGTCGGATTTCGCCAGTGGGTCAGGAAGCTGGCTCGGCAGCGAAACCTGAGCGGCTGGGTGATGAACCGTCAAGATGGTCAGACCGTAGAAGCAGAAGTTCAGGGTGCTTCGGCGCCTGTCCACCGTATGACTGAGCTGCTGGCTGCGGGCCCGCCCGGAGCACGCGTTGACAAGATCGATGTGCAATGGATCAATCCACAGAACATTCCGGCATCATTCGAGATACGTCGATAACCCGCTCCCCGTCCCAGCAGGTTGTTCGGGCATGGGTACTGTTGCTGGGTGGCCTTGCGGCCTTTCTGGCGCTCGCCCTGTTCACCGGCAATGTTGCCTATTCCTACGTCCTCGACAGCACCCAGGAGCAGACCGCGACCATCGAAGCAGTGTCCGGACAGAGCATTCTCATCCGGTCCGAAGGTGAACAGGACTGGCGCCTGGTAACCGAACGGACGGACGTTCGAGAAGGAGACCAGATCTCGACCGGCTCGGCGTCAGTTGCCTGGATCACCCTCTTCGACAACAGCACCATCGAAGTTTCGGAAACCTCTCTGATCCGCGTCGACAAGATGCGCACCTCACGCCTGTTTCGCGAGCGGAAAGAGACCGTCATCGAGCCGATCCGGGGTTCGATCTATGTGGGCATGGCACCCCGGGGAGATTTCAACTCCTCGATTTTTCGCGTTGAATCGGGGCCAGCCAGCATCAAGATGCGTGATGAGATCCGCAACGTCCAGACTGGCGCCTTCATGGTGGAAACCCAGCGGCTGGACAGATCCGGTGGCGAAGAAGACTTGATTCTCAATGTGCGCGTTGCGGTTCTCCGCGGTATTGCCGAAGTGGAAACCGAGCAGGAAACTCGAACCCTCAGCGCCAACGAACAGGTTCTGGTGGATCCGGCAGGCTCACACGGTGGTGTCACCAGCGCGACTCGTGAGCACATCCGCAACGGCGATTTTTCCCATCAGATGTCCGATTGGATCGAGTTTCACGATCACGATGGGGAAGGGACGACCGAATCTGGCCAGATCGAGCGCGTACCGGTGGAGGATGAGAACCGTTCCGGTGTCGCGCTTCAGTTGTCTCGCTCAACGAACGCGGGCGACAACTGGGAAACCGGAGTGCAGCAGTCGATCGGGCAGTCTCTGCGAGTACATTCTTCGCTGAATCTCTCTCTCGATCTCAGAATCGATGAACAGCGTCCGCTCGGAGGAGGCGACGCCATGACCGAGTTCCCGCTGATCGTGAAGATTGACTACGTCGATGTGAACGGACATGATCGGGAGTGGTGGCATGGCTTCTATATCGCCGAGAACCCGTCCGAACCGGTCCCTGAAGACGTCGCCACCCGGGTTCAGCGCAGCGAATGGACGCATGCAGAGATGTCGCTTGGTGATCTGGAGCCGCTTCCACGGCAGATTTCCTCGATCAAGCTCTATAGCTCGGGGCATAGCTATCGAACCCATGTCACGGGTGTTTCGCTTACCAGTAGCGAAACCGGAGACGAGGGGTATGATTAGTCCGGTCATCCCATATTCTGGATGATATGTCGGGCAGGATGAAGGGTACGTTTCTGAATGGCAACAATTTCGATTATCGGCACCGGGTATGTTGGACTGGTTTACGGAGCGGCGTTCGCGGACCTTGGAAACCATGTCTACGGCGTGGATATCAATCAGGAAAAAGTCAAGCTGCTGCAATCGGGCGTCTGCCCGATTTTCGAGCCAGGCCTTGAAGAGATGCTGCAGCGCAATCTCGAGGCTGGTCGGCTCGAATTCACCTCGTCATACGCTGAATCGGTTCCGAATTCAGAATTCGCATTCATATGCGTTGATACGCCTTCAGCGTTCAGCGGTGAAGCTGATATGAGAATGGTTCGCTCTGCTGCAGAGATGCTCGGTAAAGCGTTGTCCGGACACACCATTATCATCAACAAGTCAACGATGCCGATCGGTTCAGGTGATCTGGTTTCCTCGATTGTTGAGCAGCACCGCAATCCGGACGCGACCTTTGCCGTCGTCAGTAACCCAGAGTTCCTTCGAGAGGGAAACGCTGTACGGGACGTATTTCAACCGAGTCGAATCGTACTGGGATCCACGAACGAAGATGCCTGCGCCGCTGTCTCAGAACTCTATCGAACGCTCGACGCTCCTACCGTCGTTACTGACACCCGGACAGCGGAGATGATCAAGTACGCATCGAATGCGATTCTGGCGACGCGAATCAGCTTCGTCAACGAGATTGCCCAGATCTGTGAAGGTGTTAGCGCAGACATTACGGTGGTGAGTAGAGGAATGGGTCTGGATCCGCGTATCGGACCACTGTTCCTGGATGCCGGCATCGGATTCGGGGGTTCATGCTTCCCCAAAGATGTACGTGCACTGGCGCACATGGCCGCGGAGGCGGGAACTCACCCGCAACTGCTCCACGCAGTCCTCGAGATCAATCAGGATCAGCGCCGACGGTTCGTACACAAACTTCAGGACATTCTGGAAGACCTCAATGGTAAGCGGATCGCCGTCTGGGGACTTTCGTTCAAACAGGATACGGACGACATTCGAGAGTCGCCGGCAATCGACGTCATCCGGATGCTCCTCCAGCGAGGTGCGACGGTCATTGCCTATGACCCGGCGGCTATGGAGAATGCACGGACAGAAATTCCAGACCTCGAAACTGCGGAGAATCAATACGATGCGGTCGACGGTGCCGATGCGTTGATCCTGATCACGCCGTGGAATCAGTTCCGCCAGGCGAATCTTGGGCGAGTTCGTGAGCTACTCAAGACTCCGGTGCTTCTGGATGGAAGAAACATGTACGAACCGGAAGACGTGAGAAAGCAGGGGTTCATCTATGCAGGCATCGGACGATAGATACCAACCGATCTGGGACCCAGAGGCGGCTGGCCCTGTTGAAGTTGGTGTAGACGCAATCGAGATAGAACGAATCGCGGCAGCGCTGGAGCGTTTTGGCCAGCGTTTTCTCAAACGGATCTATACAGAGCGCGAGCGTGAGCGATACGGTACGCGCCCTGCGGAGCTGGCGGCCAGATTTGCCGCGAAAGAAGCGGTGATGAAAGTGCTGGGAACCGGTGTCCGAGGGATCCGATGGCGGGACATTGAAACCCTGCCGAACCGTCGAGGCAAGCCGATTGTTCAGCTGCACGAAACTGCTGCGAACCGCGCGCGGGAGCTCGGCTTCCGTCATGTTGCAATTTCGCTGACACATAGCCGGACGGACTCGATTGCCGTTGTCGCGGCAACGAAGATCCCGGGAAGCTACGGAGAGGACGATCTGATTTGATTCCGCTTCACACAGTCGAGGACGTCAAGTCTGCCGAGCAGAACGCAGTTGAGGCAGGTGTCACCGAATCCGAACTGATGATCCGCGCAGCGACCGCGATGTTCCATGAGATCACCGAGCATTACGAGGATATCGGCCATGCCGTGATACTGGCCGGCCCGGGTAAGAACGGTGGAGACGGGGTTGTTCTGGCAACGCTTCTCGACGGAGCTGGCTGGTCGGTTGACGTCTGGGGCTGGAACCGGGACGACAACGCCGAGGTGCCCGTAGAGACGGAGTCTCTGGAACAGATCATCTGGGTGACCGGTGTTCAACAGCTCAAAGAGTCGCTCGAATCAGCAGATCTGGTTCTCGATGCCGTATTCGGCGCTGGAAGTCGCCTCGAGCTGCCAGAAGACGTGATCGAGGCATTCGGGATTGTTCGTGATCAGCAGGAGAGCGGGTATCTCCCCGTGTGGGCGGTTGATCTGCCCTCAGGTGTCTCGGCGGACACTGGCGAAGCGAGCGAGGACGTACTGTCCGCTGATGTGACGCTGACCATCGGCTTGCCGAAGGTCGGACTCTACCAGCAACCTGCGTCCGGGATTTGCGGTGAGATTCGCCTCGTCGATATTGGACTAGACTCTGCGATCGAGCCAAAATCGGCCTCAGCATGTCTTCTGACATCTGACCTTGCCCGACGTGCGCTTCCAGATCGCCGCACCGGTATTCACAAGCGAACTGCCGGTACCTTGTTGATCATTGGTGGTTCGCCGAACTACTACGGTGCGCCGCGCTTGACGGGCGAGTCGGCCATGCGAGGTGGGGCTGGTCTGGTGATGATCGCGGCCCCTTCCTCGATCATCGCGCCGATTGCAACCGCGGTCCCGGAGCTGACATTCCTGCCGCTTCCGGTGTCTGAACATGCCAGTGCAGCGGCACGTATGGCTGAGATCGTCGGAAAACACATTGACGAACACGATGCATTGGTCATTGGACCCGGCCTGGGCACAGAAACGCCGGTCCCGGAGTTTCTGGGACAGCTACTCGGGTTTGGACAGCCTGGCCGGAGTGGAATCGGTTTTGGGTCATTCACAGACCCGGAGCCGGTGGATCCGTTCACTGGGCGAGCGGTAATTGATGCTGACGGTCTGAACTGGCTGTCGGGCGTCGAGGAGTGGTGGAAAGTACTGTCCGGTGCGGAGCTGGTGTTGACACCCCATGCCGGTGAACTTGCCAGATTGCTGGAGGTTGAACGCGAGGTAATCGAGGCAGATCCCTGGAAGCACGCCTCGGATGCCGCAAAGAAGTTCGGCCAGACCGTCGTGCTGAAGCATGGACACACCGTCGTGGCCTCACCCGAAGGACCTGTGTATGTTGCCGAGTATGCGCCGGTAGGACTGGCAACGGCCGGAACAGGCGACGTACTTGCCGGATTGATTGGATCGATGCTGGCGCAGGGGCTATCCGCATCCGAAGCGGCGATTGCCGGAGTGGCGATCGGAAGCGAGGCGGCATTGATTCTCCAGGAGTGGGCCGGGCAGACTGGCTATCTGGCAAGTGACCTGATTGCGGCAATTCCCGAGGCTCGAGAGTTCGTTCGAACGAGTCAGCCACTGATATCAGTCCGAAATCAATCGTAGCGGGGCAGGTAAGAGATATGACAGCGGACACACGAGTTGAAAAGATCATGAGTCGTTCAGTGATTACCTGTACGGTCGAGACTGACGTTGGCGAGGTCGCGCGCCTGATCTGGGAGAACGATGTAAGTTCGATCCCGGTGACCGAACAGGGGCGAGTGGTCGGGATGGTGACTGACTACGACATCATCTCGCGCCAGACAGAATATGACGGCCCGATCTACTTGCCATTCATCGATGTCTATTTTCAAGTGCCGGGAACCGGGGATCCAGAGCAGTTGAGGCGCATACTTGCAACCACCGCTCGCGAACTGATGAGCTATCCGGTGATGACGGTTAGCCCGTCAGACACCGTGCAGGACGCAGCTACAATCATGTACGAACACCGAATCAACGCGATTCCAGTGGTGGATGATCAGGAGCAACTTGTGGGTATTGTTGCGAGAGCTGACGTGGTGAAAATGATCGCCATTCAGGAAGCGCGGTACCTGGCTGAGCAATCCGGAGCGTAACATCCCATTGCGACAATGAGTTAACTAACCGAGGCCCGCGGACGATCAACGTTCGCGGGCTGTCGTTTACCATGCAAGCAGGATGAGGTCGATCTAGGATGGACCTTCCATCATCTCTTCGGCACTATGCTGACGGAGAACATCAACATCGTCACGAACAACGAAAGTCCGCCCCGACATCTCATCTCTCACATAACCGAGTGTCCGATCGTCCATCCATCGATAGATAGTGGGACGGGTAACACCCAGTTGCTGAGCAGCATTGCCGATACTCACCAGGTCTGCTGGCTCGTACGATCGGAACTTCGCCATCGAGATCATTCGACCCAGATCGGTTTCCCAGAAGCTCCGCGGTACCTGGTATGCCTCCGAACCTGGCGGCCAGAACAACATCTGCAGAACTGATTCGATAGCTTCGAGTACGCGTTCTCGCTCTTCGCGCGTCTCCCCCTGCGCGATGGCGGAAAGCTTCTCGAGATCCTGTCCCATTGGTCCAGACTGGATCTCCTCGAGCTCGAGTTTTCGAACAGTATCTGGATGAAGACGACTCATCAGGCGATGATGGTGGCTGTAAACAAGAAGTAGTGCATCATCTATAGCTTTTCGATAGTTAGGTCTTTCTTCGTCCACGACCCGACCTCTCCTGGTCCGATTCTCACCGCCTCCTCTGTACGTACCTATTGTACGCGCAGGGTGAAACCGGGTCAAGAACAGGAGTTCGCGTCGTACGGTCGCAGGTGATGGGTAATCGATCGCAAATATCCGAAATCCGGAGTGCCGCAAATCCTGCATGATGCGCTATTATGGTTGCCGGTCATGTTATATTGAACCTCGTTGTCTTTCACCGGGGTTGGCTGGGGACATTCGTGCGCGTTATTCTCCGAATATTTTCATACATCCGCCCATACTGGAAGTACACCTTAGCCGGTTACATCGCGCTACTGATCAGCATCGGAATGCAAATGAGCATTCCCCGGCTGGTCGAGTATGTTATCGATGGCGGTCTGGTTCAGGACAGCACTCGGGTTCTTACCATCGGTGTGCTGGCGATCGTCGCTGTGGGGCTCACCCAGGGTGTCTTTACCTATCTGCGTAGTTTCATGTTCCAGTTCCTCGCCGAACAGGTCGGATATGACATCCGGAATCACCTCTATCGCCATTTGCAGTTTTCGACATTCTCGTTCTTTGACCGGGCACACACTGGTCAGTTGATGTCCCGGGGAACTGAGGACATAAACAGCATCCGTCGATTCCTTATGTTCTCCATGCGAATGCTGGTGCAATCATTCGGAATGCTGCTTGTCATCACCATCATCCTGCTGACGATTAATTGGCAACTGGCGCTGTTATCGCTGGCGCTGATGCCGGTGCTGGTGGTTACCGCGCTCCACTTCGGGCAGACGATCAGACCACTCTACCTCGCCGTACAGCAACAATTTGGCGTCATGACCACCCGTATGCAGGAGAATCTCGCCGGCACCCGCGTTGTGCGGTCGTTCGCGCAGGAAGACCGGGAGATCGAGGAGTTCGATCACGAGCTGGAGTTACTCTACGATCGGAATATCGACGCGATCAAGAAGTCAGCATTCTACTTTCCATTCATGACGGTGCTGTCTACACTTTCGATCGCAATGATCCTCTGGTATGGCGGCCGCCTGGTTGTCGCCGGAGATCTCACTGTCGGTCAGCTGACTGCCTTCTATCTCTACCTCGCTATGCTCCAGATGCCGGCACGTGTTCTGGGCTTTGTCGTCAACAGCGCCGCACGGGCGATTGCTTCCGGCGAGCGCATCTTCGAGGTACTGGACCAGAAGCCTTCGATTCGCTCGAAGCCAGACGCAACTGTTCTCGACCCAATCGAGGGACGCGTCGAGTTTCAGAACGTCTGGTTCCGCTATCCGGAAACAGACGAATATGCGCTGAAAGACATTTCGTTCGTCGCCGAGCCGAACCAGCGGGTGGCGCTGCTCGGGACGACAGGAGCCGGCAAGAGCTCGATTACCGCAATGATTCCGCGCTTCTACGACGTCACCAGCGGTCGGGTTCTGATCGACGGGCACAATGTCAAGGATCTGGATCTTCCGACGCTGCGGAGACAGATCGGCATCGTGTTGCAGGACACGTTCCTGTTCTCGGTGACGATCAAAGAGAACATCGCCTACGGCCGCATGGACGCAACCGATGAAGAGGTGATCGCCGCGGCAAAGGCGGCACGCGCACACGACTTCATTCTCGAGATGTCCGAAGGGTATGACACGGTTATCGGTGAGCGCGGGGTCTCGCTCTCAGGTGGCCAGAAACAGCGCATCGCTATTGCTCGCGGCTTGCTTATGGCGCCGTCGATCCTGATTCTCGACGACGCGACATCAAATGTTGATACTGAGACCGAGTTCGCGATTCAGGCCGCACTCGCCGAACTGATGAAGGGTCGGACGACCTTCGTCATCGCGCATCGGCTTCTCACGCTTAAGTCCGCTGACCAGATTCTGGTGATGGACGATGGAGAGATCATCGAACGTGGCAAGCATGATGATCTGCTGAGACGCGGCGGGGCGTACGCCCGGATTTACGACTTGCAACTGAAGGAGCAGGAAGAGGTTGCTTCGATTGGTGACTGAGGTGCCCGACAATGGTCGTTAGCCACAAGGTGACACCAGACGAAGAGGTACTTGGCAAGGCGTACGACAGCCGCGTTGCGCGCCGACTCCTGCAGCGAGCCATGCCATATCGCGCCCGGATGATCTTCACGGCGTTCCTGATGGCAATCACGGCCGCGGCAGACCTCGCTCTCCCATACCTGTTTGGCCTCGGTATCGACGTGGTCAACCCGGACACGCCGCGAACATTCTTCGGAATGAGCGGGGTCCAGGCGCTCGACTGGCTCCTTGGCGCCTTCGCGCTGGCGATCATCGTTCGATTCTTCAGCTTCTACGGTCAGGTGTATTACACATCCCAGATCGGGCAGGGGATCGTCTACAGCCTGCGCTCGACGTTGTTCCGGCATCTGCAGAAGATGGGTATTCGACACGTCGACAAACGCGGTGTGGGTTCAACCATGTCGCGGGTTCAGAACGATGTCAGTGTGATCAACGAGCTCTTCAGCGAGGGCCTCGTCGGTGTGCTGAGTGATTTCATTCTGCTCTTCGGCATTATCGGAATCATGTTCTACACCAACTGGCAGCTCGCACTACTGGCCCTCTCGGTGATGCCGATCATGGCAATCACCATGGTCATCTGGCGGCGGTTCGCCATCTCGGCGTATCGGGCAACCCGCCTGACGATGGCCCGGGTGAATGCCAGTCTGGCTGAGAGTATCGCCGGAGTTCGCGTGGTTCAGGCGTTTTCCCGCGAAGAGGAGAACATCGACCGGTTCGATGACGTCAACCACGACAACCTCGAAGCGAATCTCTGGGCTGCCCGGCTCGCGGCGCTGCTCTTTCCCGTTGTCCAGTTCGTCGAGGCACTGGCGACGGCGCTCGTTCTCTACGTCGGCGGCCTCTTCATCCTTGGGGGAAGTGCGTTCACAATCGGGGAGTTGTTCACCTTCGCGGCGTATATCAGCCGCTTCTATGAGCCGATCCGGGACCTTTCGCAGCGCTACAACTCGCTTCAGGCCGCCATGGTTGCCGGAGAACGCATCTTCGAACTCGAAGATATTGAGCCGGAGATCGTCGACAAACCGGATGCTTACCCCCTGCCCAAGATTCAGGGGCACGTTGAGTTTCGTGATGTGCACTTTGGATATGAGGACACCCCGGTTCTGCGAGGTATCAGTCTGGAGGCCCAGCCGGGTGATTCTATAGCCCTGGTCGGGGAAACCGGTGCCGGGAAGAGCTCGATCATCAGCTTGCTGAGCCGGTTCTACGACATCTGGGACGGCCAGATTCTCATCGATGGACACGACATCCGTGACGTCACCCAGCAATCGTTGCGGGATCAGCTCGGGATCGTGCTCCAGGATACGTTCCTCTTTACCGGCACCATTCGAGACAACATCCGGTATGGACGAATGGACGCCACCGATGAACAGATCATCGAGTCCGCCAGGGCTGTCGGAGCGCACGATTTCATCGAAGCTCTGCCGCTCGGCTACGATACCGAAGTGAATGAGCGCGGGATCACGCTTTCGGTCGGACAGCGACAGCTGGTGTCGTTTGCCCGCGCCTTGCTGGCAGATCCACGAATCGTGGTGCTGGACGAAGCGACATCCAGTGTCGACACCGAGACCGAGATCGTGATTCAGGACGCCCTCCGGACGATCCTCGAAGGTCGTACCGCATTCATGATTGCCCACCGGCTATCGACAGTACGCGAAGCAACCAAAGTGATCGTGATCGACCAGGGCGAGATCGTCGAAGAGGGCACACACGACGAGCTCATCGAGAAGCGTGGTCACTACTACATGCTCTACACCATGCAATACCGCTCGGGCGATCAGGCGGCAGATTAGTTGTCGGCTGAAGTTAGAAGAGGCGGGTCTGCTCGGTCTGATGGCTCTTCTGCGATGAGCGCCAGGTCTTTACCGTTCCATCATAGCGAGGCAGCGCGGTGATCGAACGGTGTAACCCGCGTTTCTGCAGGGCTTCCACCGAGGTTCGCTCGGCGTTCTCGGGCCGATTGTTGTTCTCCGACAGGTGACAGAGCCAGATGTCGCGCGTCTTCTGGCTGACGATCTCACAGAGAAACGTGGCACAGTCGTCGTTGCTGAGATGCCCATCGGCAGACCGGATTCGCCGCTTCAAGTGTGCCGGATATCGACCCGCGCGCAGCATCGATTCGTCATAGTTCGACTCGATCACCAGATGATCCGCCTGGGCCGCAAACTCCAGGTTGTCGTCGCTGTACTCTCCGAGGTCAGTAAACAGCGCTACCGACCCGGCCATGCTCCGGACGAAGAATCCGACAGGCTCCCTGGCGTCATGGCTCACGGGAACCGGCGTGATCTCGATCGGGCCGATCTCGAACGCCTCCAGCGGCTTCACGACCGACGTTTCAGCCCGGTCCAGGTGCTCGATCCCGGCGATCGTCCCATAGGTGGCGAGCACGGGCAGATCGCTCCGTTTCAGGAGCTGGGTTAGCGAACGCATATGGTCAATGTGCTCATGCGAGATCAGAATGGCGGAGAGATCCGCTGGTGTGATGAATCGATGAGCCAGGCAGGCCAGAAGCGTGCGTATCGGGACGCCGCAATCAAGCAGGATTCGCGTCTCATCGAACTCGATAAGAAACGCGTTCCCGTTGCTACCGCTGCCAAGACTCGAGACGACGAGTTCCGGCATCTCGCCGGTAGATGATCGACTCATGATTACCCCTGAAAGATTGCTCGCCCAAGCCGGATCATCGTGGCACCCTCTTCGATCGCAATCCAGTAATCGTTGGTCATACCCATTGACAACTGTGAGAGTTCAGCTGATGGCCGGGACTCCTGAAGCGTGTCGCGAAGTTCACGTAGCCCGCGAAAGACGGGCCGAGTCTCTTCAACATCGTCAACCAGAGGCGCAATCGTCATTAGTCCGCGAACTGTCAGGCGATCCTGAGCCAGGGCGTGATCGAGCAAATCAGCTGCGTCACCCGGATCGCATCCATACTTCTGCTCTTCTTCGGCGATATTGATCTGAAGCAGGATCTCCAGAGTGGTGTCTTCGACCTCACAGCGCTTCTGCAAGGCATCAACCAGCGAAATCCGGTCGACTGACTCGACGATGCTGCAATAGCGCACTGCGTCACGCGCCTTATTCGTCTGCAGGTGGCCAATGAGATGGACGACGCTGTCTGAACCGATGGGTTGCTCGAACTTCTGTCGCATATCCTGCACACGATTCTCGCCGAAGTGTCGAACCCCGGCAGCGTAGGCAGCTTCGACCATGTCACGATCAACGGTCTTGCTCACGGCAACGAGCTGGATGTCTGACACCGGGCGCCCTGCGGTAGCTGCGGCGTCGGCGACCCGATCCTGAATGGCCACGAGATTGGTTGCGATACTCACGACTGCCTGCCCTGATTTATTCGGAAACTATCGTCGAGCATGATGATCGATGTGAATAACCCCGTGCGTGGTCCCAGCCCCCTCCGGGAAAACTGAGCGCCGTTCGAACACTGAGTGCAGACATCGCTGATCTCGATCCGGTCTGGATGGACTCCAGCAGCAATCAACTGGCCTCGATTGGCCTCGCGAAGATCGAAGTACAGACCGTCCGACGTGACTCGAACAGGATCCGCCGTCGTGGATACCGGTCCATGTTGCCAACGATCAACGACTTCAGAGCCTACCTGGTAACAAGAAGCGCAGATCGATGGTCCGAGCCCGATTTTCAGGCCTGCCGGTTCAGTACCGTATGCATCAGCCATACGAGCAACCGCGATACTCGCGATACCATCCACGGTTCCGCGCCAGCCGGCGTGTACCGCAGCGACGGCTCCGAGACCAGGGTCATGGATCAAGAGTGGTACGCAATCGGCCGCCATGACACCCAGCGGAATGCCGGGCACATTGGTCATCAGCCCATCAACGCGTCGGATTGATGTTTCCACGCTCTGGGCACCGCTGCCGGCGTGAGATTCATCGACCGCAAACACAGTTGTTTCGTGGACCTGCCTGCCCAGAACCAGAAGGTCGGGGTCATAGCCAATCGCACTAGCCCAGGCTACCCTGTTCGTTTGCACGAGATCGGGAGCGTCGCCCACCATGAAACTCATGTTGCCGTTCAAAGGCAGATCTGACGTCCGCGAGGTTATCCCGTGGGTTAGACCCGGAACGTCGAGCAGACCGAATCGATGAACCGGCAGGGTGCTCGTCTGCTCAGCTGTGTTCGACGAGTCTTCGACTCCTCTCAGCATCTAGTACCGTTCCAGGTCGATTGGTACATCGATGATCACCGGCGTCGAAGATCTCAGAGACTCCTTGAGCAAGCGCTCGAGCTCCTCGGGAGATTCTGCCCGGTAGCCCGGGATCCCGTAGGCCTCGGCAATCTTGACGTAGTCAGGGTTCACCAGATCGACGTCGATGAATCGACCCGGGTAGGTGCGCTGCTGCGCCGCTTTGACCGCGGTATGGGTGCTGTCGTTGAAAATGACGAACGGCACCGGAATCTTGTGATGGACTGCGGCTCCCAGTTCAGTCAATGTGAACTGAACGCCGCCGTCACCGTTGATCGAGATCACCGCTTTGTCCGGCCGTGCGACCTTCGCGCCGATAGCCGTTGGCAAGGATGACCCCAGCGTTCCAAACCCTCGCGGGAACGTGTACGTTCGCGGGCCGTAGACCGGAAAGTATCGTGCCGCTTCATAGGACATCATCGTCATGTCGTTGATCACGATCCCATCGCGGGGGATGGCGGCTCGCAGAGCGTTGAGATACGGAATGTAACGGGCTGCTCGCTCGTCAGCCGGGGCGAAGTTCTTCTCGCGTCCCTCGGCGATCTCTGCGTCACTCCATTGAGCTCCGGGACCACCATTGAGCTTGACGTCGTTCACCAGGGCTCGCAGGAACTCGGTCGCGTCGGCTTCGATCGCCACGTCAGCCTGGTAGCGCTTGTTGAATTCGTTCGGGTCCAGATCGACATGCACCAGCCGGGATGGCAATGGCATAGAGCCGTTCGCCGTCGTTCGCAAGCCGAGGCCTGTGCCAATCGCCAGGCAGGTATCGCTTCCGGTCATGAACGGCACGATCGGCGAATCATCGGACCATCGGTAGCCGAAGGCTCCGAGTGCCCGGGAATGGTCTTCAGCAATCGAGCCTTTGCCCATAAGTGAGGTGAAGACCGCAGCACCGGTTATTTCAGCCAGTTCTGTGAGAGCCGCCGAGGCTTCCTCACTCACACATCCGCCGCCGGCGAATAGAAGGAGCTTACCGCCAGATCGAATGGCGTCACCGGCGGCCGTGATCGACTCCGGCGCCGGTAGCTTCACCTGATGAGTCGCTGTCGGCAGATCATCGATCTCGCACTCTTCAGCCAGGACGTCCAGCGGGATCTCGAGATAGACCGGACGCGGCCGCCCGATATCGAGCTGCTCAAGCGCTTCGGCAATCGCACCGGGGATCTCCTGAGTTGACATAATTCGACGAGACCACTTTGTGATCGGCTTCATCACGCCCATCTGGTCAGTGATCTCGTGCAGGTTGCCTTCGAGCTTGTCGAGATACTCACGTTCGAGGTTCGTGGCAATGACGAGCACCTTGGATGAGTCTGCGAAAGCCTCGCCAACCGCAGTGGCAACGTTGGTGACTCCCGGCCCGGTGACGATCAGGGCGACACCTGGCCGACCTGACGCCCGGTAATAGCCATCCGCCATGAAGCCAGCACCTTGTTCGTGACGGGGCAATACGGTATCGACATAATCGCTGTCGATCAATGCGTCGTAGGCATCGAGGGTGTGTACCCCCGGGATTCCAAAAACGGTTCGAATGCCATTCGCCTCAAGAGCTTTGACGAGCGCTGCGCCGCCACGAACTTTCCGTTTGACATCTGTAGCCAAGGTTTTCGCTGCCTTTCGAATTTCGTGCGCATTCAGACTGGCCGGTAAGTCGATTCATTCCTTATAAGCTGGACCGAATTATAGCGTCCAACTCAACTCAAGGCTTCTTTCACGCTAGCACGCACACTGTCGCACTCGTGATCTGCCGTTGCGTTCGATCTGCCACCCTGGACGGTTTCTGAACCAGATGTGATGTACAACCCCGGACCAACGGGGGAAACGCCAATGCGGATAACTGCACTTATCCGCATTATCACTTCTTCCCCGATTCCGAGGGCTATGGGGTCGACATCGCGAACTCGTCGACCCAGTTCCACCCATCATCACCACGGCTCAATCGGCCAATTCCCGGAAACGGAAGATGGTAGCCGGAGACCAGCGCTCCCTTGTCCGCCGCGGCATTGAATACTTTCGCACGGCTCGCGACGGCTTGCTCGGGATCGAGATCGACTGCCGGAAACCAGCGTGCATGATCGATGTGGAATGGACTCAACACCAGATCTCCAGTAATGAACAGTGTTTCGGTACCCAGGTCGACCTCGTACGCCAGATGCCCCGGGGTATGCCCGAATGCGGGAATGGCTCGGACACCCGGGAGCGGCTCTGCATCGTCCGGGAACGTATCGACGTGCTCACGGATCGCCAGGACGCTGGTTCTGGCCGTGGCAGCCATGGCTGGCTCGAAATCCGGAAGCTTCCAGAATTCGGCACGATCGAGGCTTGCCAGATTCTCTTCATCAGACCAGAACGCCCACTCAGTCTCGCCGAGCAGATATCGAGCGTTCGGAAATGCGGGCTTGCCGGAGGAATCGACGTTGGAACCGACATGATCGAGATGAAGGTGTGTATGGACCACGTAGTCTATCTCTGCCGGAGAGATCCCGGCAGAATCCATCGCGTCAAAGATCTGGCCGCAACCGGGCAAGGTCGATCCAGCTCCCGTGTCGAACAGAATCCGATTACCGTTGAGGTTCACGTAGACGCAGTTCATGTTCGACTCGACGGCCGCGTGATCCAGTTGATGCTTACGACACGCTTCGAGCTGCTCGTTTTCGTCCACCCCGATCATCAGGAACGGACCGGGAAACGCCGTGTTTCCATCCGAAAGAACGACGACCTCACTGCTTCCGATCGAAAACCGATGAAACTTACTCATTGAACCAATTCACCCTTTCGAACTCAGTCTAGCTTGCCACTCATTATGTCTACATTGCTTCGTTATCGCGTGAAAATCAGCGGCTCTGCGGCGCTTTCCGGGCTATCGAAGACTTCCCCGACGAGCTCCTGGGTTCCTCGGAGCCAGTCCTGTCCAGTCATCTGCTTCTTGCCCGCCGGCGTCAGCTTCTCGATCCTGACCACACCATCTCGTGTACTCACCGCTGGCCACCCCTCAACTGTTTGAAGCGTCCCGGCGGCGGAGGTTACATTCTCTGTCGAGATCAGGCTTACCCGGTCGATGGCCACACGTTTTCCAGCAATTGTCGACCACGCCCGGGGCCAGGGATTCATTGCCCGCACGTGTCGTTCGATATCGACGCCACGTGACGACCAGTCTATCTGGGCATCAGCTTTTCGCAGCTCCCGGGTGTAGCTGGCGACAGCGTGATCCTGCTCCCGCGCTTCAATTCGCCCGTCAACCCAGTTCACGACCACATCTGGAAGTGCCTCGGCAGCCGCTTCACTCAGACGATCGAAGAGTTCGCCAGAGGTCTCGTCGCCGGAAAGCGGCACCGGAATCTGATGAACAATCGGACCGGCATCCATCGCCTTGACTAGCTTGATGAAGGAAACTCCGCCTTCATCGTCGCCGTTGAGGATCGTAGCCTGAATCGGGATCGAGCCACGGTAACGGGGCAGGAGGGATGGGTGCACATTGAGGCAACCGTTGGGCGCCAGTTCCAGTACATTTCGTCTGAGAATCTCCCCATAGGAGACCACGATCAATACATCGGGTGCGGTCTCACGAATGGTTTCGACCGTTGCTGGATCGCGGAGAGTTTCAGGTTGCAGGATCGGGAGACCGTGGCTGAGCGCGGCCTCTTTGACCGGAGGCGCCGTGAGAGTCTTGCCTCGTCCGGCAGGGCGATCTGGCTGAGTTATGACGAGCGGGACATCGATTTTCGGTGAGTGAACCATCGCGTTCAAGGACGGAACTGCGAACGTGGGTGACCCAAGGAAGACCACCTTTATGGAAGTAGCGGTGTGGGTCATCGCTGCATGATCCTCGCGTGATGTGCCGCGGCCCGCCCGAGGAGATTGAACGCCCGGCTGACGTTCTGCCCTGTCTTAGCGGACAGAAATCCGTGCTTGGCACCAATGAAGTGGGCCATCACACGTCCCCAGGTTGGCGGGAACCTGACGCCGAGATCAGCCTTGTTGCCGGCGATCAGTATAGGAGCGGTTGGAGCGTAGCGCTGGCACCTCGCATACCATTCGTTCATTGCCTGGAGTGATGCTGGCTCAGTGACGTCGTAGACCAGCACAATCGCCTGGGCCCCGAGGTAGAAGTTCGGACGATTACCCGCCTGCCCTTCAATGTCCCAGATCGCCAGCCTGAGCGGCTGACCATCGATCTCAAATTCCTGCGTGGTTATGTCAATGCCAAGCGTGATATTGCGAGCCTCGCTGAATTTTCCTTTTGCGTACTGGCGGATCAGCGACGTCTTGCCGACGTTCCCCTCTCCACCAATGATTACCTTCAGCGTGCGCATTGACTCGCCTCTCGGGTTCGAATCTGACTCCCAGATCCGGGCGCGTTCGTACAACTCTACGTCACACGATCGAGTGGCTCCAGTGTAACCCAGCGTGGCCGTGACTGCAGAGCGCTCTCGCTGCTATGATTCGTGCACCATGCAGGATCAACCTTCCGCTGACTCACCGAGATCGCCCCGATTCAATTCCGTCTTCGCGGTGATCATGATAATCGCTGCGTTGCTCCGATTCTCTGGGCAGGACTGGGACGACGGTCACTACTTCCATCCCGACGAGCGATTCATCGCCACGGTCATGGACAACCGGATTTCCCTGCCCTCCCCCGGTAATCTCGGCTCACTTTTCGAACCGGAGACCAGCCCCCTCAACACCCGATCCGACGATGAAGCAGGCAATCCGCAGGAATTCGCCTACGGAAGCCTGCCATTCCTGGTTGCCCTTGTTCTCGGGTCCATAATCGGTGTCCTCTCGAACACCGACCCGCTTACTTACGCCAATGTCGGTGAGTTCGGACGATTTCTGACTGCGCTCGTCGATCTGGGCACGGTCGCCATCGTTGTTCTGTTTGCGAGGCGGGCATTTGGTGACCTGGCCGGTCTTATCGCCGGAGCCCTCACCGCTTGTTCAGTCGTGTTGATCCAGTTGACGAGCTTCTTTACGGTCGACACCTGGGTGACGTTCTTCACAACAGCCACGCTTTACGCTGCCTATCGAATCTCGGAGCGATTCGAGCTCAAGTGGTTGTTGCTGGTCGGTGCCCTTGGGGGTGCGGCGCTGGCGACCAAGGTGAGTGTTGGAGTTCTCGGTATCCCGATTCTGGCTGGAATGGCAATCGGGATAAGCCGCCTGTCGCTACCGTGGCGAGACGCAGCCTGGACATACCTGCGCGGTCTCGCTATCGCCGCCGTTCCTACATTCGCGGTCTTTCTCACCTTCGAGCCATACGCATTGTGGCGCCCGGGCCCATTCATTGACGACATCAGACGCCAGTGGGAGATCGTCAATGGGATCTTCGATATTCCGTTTACCCGGCAATTCGTGGGAACGATCTCCGGACTGAACGAGATCGAAAATCTGGTCCTCTGGGGCATAGCTCCCGGATTCGGAGTCGCTGCGATCATCGCGGTTACGATCGGTCTCTATCTGGCGATCCGAAAACGAGACCCACGCTATATTCTGCTTTTGTCCTGGATCATCCCGTACTTCTACGTCATTGCCTCGTCGGAAGCGAGATTTCTGCGCTACGCAGCCCCGCTCGTTCCGCCGCTGGCGATAATCGTCGGTCATCAGCTCGCCTATCTCTGGGAGAGTCGTCCGGCGCTTCTCCGGAGTCGTATCGCTCCTGCGACCGCGATAGCAGTCGTCATCGGCGTCACGGCAATCTGGGCGGCGATGTTCATGACAGTCTACTCCGGGACTCATCCGCGGGTCGATGCGTCCCAGTGGATCTACGAGAATGTCGAGCCTGGATCGACCATCACTCATGAGATCTGGGACGATCGACTCCCTGTCGCACTTCCGGGCGGTAGCGGAGGAATCTACGAGTATCGTGGCCTCGATCTTTACAGCGACCGTACCAATGAAGAAGCCGTCGAATTCGTGACCGATGTGCTACACGATGTTGACTACATTGTGCTGGCGAGCCAGCGGCTTTCTCATTCGATCCCGCGTCTTCCGTGGAGATATCCGGTCCAGAGCGAATACTACCGACTGCTGGAGCAAGAAAAACTCGGCTTCGAACTGGCATACGAGGCAACCAACTATCCAGGTTTCGGCGACTTCAGAATCAACACCCTGGCAGCTGATGAGAGTTTCAGCGTCTACGATCATCCACCGGTGCAAATCTATCGCAAGGTCGAGACGCTACCGGTTGAGGAGATCGAGCTTCGCTTCGCTCATGCGGCTGCTCAGCCACGGATTCCGGCACGCTATCCTGAGTCACCCACGCTTCGGCTCGCTGAGCCACTGGCCGAACGTGATGTAAACCAGCATGCGGACTGGTCTGAACGACTGACTGGAACGTCCGGATTCGCAGTGGCAATCTGGCTCATCGCTCTGTTAGCGCTGACTGGCGCAGGCCTGCCAGTCGCTGCCAGCGTTCTGGGTCGGTTTGCTGACTATGGCCTCGGATTCGCTCCGCTGATCGGCTTGCTCGGCACTGGAGCGCTGGTCTGGATCGGTTGGAGCTTCGAGATCATCAGGCTGACGCCCGCGACAGTCCTCGGTGCCGCCGTGATCCTCGCGGCGATCGCGTGGACGTTTGCAGGAGGGCCACGAAAACTCGAGCTCCTATCTCTAATTCGGTCACCGCTGGTGCTGGGGAGCCTGATCGCGTTCTTCGCCGGTTTCCTGCTGGTCCTCGGTCTGAGGTTGTACTACCCGGATCTCTGGCACCCGTTCTACGGTGGCGAGAAGCCGATGGAGACGGCCTATCTCAACGCGATCGTCCGAACGGGTGAGTTTCCGCCACACGATCCCTGGTTTGCCGATGGCCACCTCAACTACTACTACTACGGTTTCTTCCTGTTCGCGCTGATCATCGTGGTAACGGGTATTCCGGCTGAGATTGCCTTCAATCTGGCGCTGGCGAGCGTCGCTGCGTTCCTCTCAGCCGGGCTATTCAGCATCGGCAGCACGCTCGCTGGTTCGGTGCTTCACACCCGTCGAACAGGATGGTTGATTGCTGGTGGATCAATCACTGCCGTGCTGGTGACGCTGAGTGGCAACCTGCAGGCGATTCGCGAAATACTGCGAACTCGATCACTCGAAGTCGATTTCTGGGAGAGTAGCCGCGTAGTTCATTACGGGATCACCGAATTCCCCTACTTCAGCTTTATGTACGGTGACGTCCACCCGCACCTGATCGCTGCTCCCGTGCTGGTGCTGGTTGTGTCGCTGGGATATGGCTGGATTCTGGAAACTCGACGAAGTCGGCCTGAATGGATCATTCCATGGATCATCGCAACTGGGATTGTCGCGTCGAGCCTTGCATTGATCAACCTGTGGGACGGCCCCACCGCTGCAGTCATCCTGTTGGCAGCAATCGCATTTCCCGTGGTGTCGCGATTCAGGCTCTCCTACTCCGTAGTGTCAACTCCCGTTCTCGCCGCCGCCGGTGCATGCCTTGTTGCGCTGTTGATGTTTTCCCGGTTCCTGAGAACGTTCGACCCGCAGACGGACGGGATCGACACCACGGCCACCGGCACGGATACTGGGCAGTTCTTCGTTCACTTCGGTGGGTTCCTGACGATCATTTCAGTCGTTGTGGTGATTGCGATCGTCCGGTTGTTGTCTGTCCGGCAGCTAAACCTCAGCTATTCGGCATATGGAGCGATCCTTGGAACAGGTTCCTATCTTACAGGGGCCTACGCTATTGGCGTTACTGACGTATCTCCAGTTCGATTCGTGATCACCGGGATTCTAGTGGCGACATTCGGCGCGTTGATTGCAATCGCGGCTGATAGAGACCGTTCGATAGAGTCATTCGACCGTGCGCTGGTTCTGGTTTCTCCGTTTATCGCCGTTTCCGGTGCGATGGCGCTAATCCGACCAGTCGCGTCGATCTCCGCGATAATTGTGGGCCTCTTCCTCTGTCTATGGCTGCAGAACCCGGGAAGATCTGCCGCCACCCTTCTGGCAATCGTCGGGGCTTCCGGTGCTGGCCTGGTGCTTTCGGTCGACCTGATCCTGGTCGCCGACCACCTGTACACCAGCGACTGGGAACGCATGAATACGATATTCAAGCTCTACTTCCAGGCCTGGACGCTGATTGGCATCGCCAGCGCCGCGGCGCTGCTCTGGCTGATCCATCGAACAATTCACCGATTCGGCCCACTACTGCTGAATCGACTTGTCGGTGACAATGAACCAGACCGTCGGTGGATCTATGTCGGAACTGCGGTGCCAGTTGTGATGCTATCTGCCACATTGCTGGCATACCCGGTGTTCGGGACGATCGACCGGTTCAGTCAGCGAATGGAATCCAGCCCGTCGTTCCCATCACTCCAGGGAAACGAATGGATGACCGGAGGAGTGCTTTACAACCAGGAAGGTGAGGCGATCGACTTCACCGGAGATCGTCTGGCCATCGATTGGCTGCGGGAATCAGCTGAAGGAACACCGGTGATTCTCGAAGCGTCCATCGGAACCTATCGCGGTGGCGGATCCCGGATCAGCTCAGCGACCGGTTTCCCGGCAGTGCTCGGGTGGGATTTTCACCAGAGCCAGCAGCGTCCGGGAGAAGAGGTCTCCCCACGTCTTGCGGAGGTTCGGGAGATCTACTCAACGACCGATCTCGAGCGCAAACGCTACCTGATTCGGCGTCATGCGATCGAATACATCATCGTCGGAGATGTCGAGCGACTGACCATCTTGAGTGACCAACTGGTAGACGGCGCTCCCGACTACTACGCACCTGCCGACGGACTCGACGCCTTCGAACAACTCGTCGGCAGCGAGCTGGAAGTCGTGTTCGATGAAGAAGGCACCCGTGTCTATCGGGTCCTTCCATTCGATCAAGCAGGTCAACAGCAATGACGATCCTCGAATCCGCACAGGTCGCCCTGCTCTGGTATCTGACGATCACCCTGGTCGCGGCCCTGGCCTATCCGCTTCTGTTTCAGGTCGCGAGGTTTCTGCCGGATCGTGGCCTGACACTGGCACGTCCAGCCGGGCTGCTCATCCTGTTTCTTCCATTCTGGACGATGGGCCACGTCACCGGTGTCTCACTCGGCCCCTGGACCATCGGGCTGGTAGCGCTGTCGCTGGGCGTCGCGATCTGGATCTATGCCATACATCATGGCGCATTGATTCCGTTTCTCAAGGAGCGATGGCGGCGCCTGGCGTTCACCGAAGCGGCAACGTTCTTCATCATGGCTGCCGTTCTGATCGTGCGTGGGTTCAACCCGGATATCTCCGGAACTGAGAAACCGATGGAGCTCGCCTTTCTCAATTCGGTGATGGCTCATCAATCGATTCCCGCGCCAGACCCATGGTTCGCTGGCGAGTCGATCAACTACTACTATTTCGGCTATGTGATTCTTGGCGGAACCGGAATGCTCACTGGCATTCCCGGTGAAGTCGTCTTCAATCTGTCTCTGGCGACGATCGCGGCGATGTCGGTGATTGCGGCAGGCGGCCTCACCGCGAACCTCGTGGAGCGCGCGGGTGGCTCCAACCGGGCCATTATCGGTTCAGCGCTACTGACCGGCTATCTGCTCGGTTTCGCCGGAAATCTCCACGCTATCGCGCAGGTCGTTTCACGAGGGCGGGGTGCCATCCAGGATTCATGGTGGGGAGGGTTCGGCTGGCAGTCGTCGCGCGTCATCGAAGACACCGGATTCGAGGGAGGCGGAACTCGAACCGTCATCACCGAGTTTCCGGCATTCTCCTGGATTCTGGGCGACCTCCATCCCCACGTCATCGCCTATCCATGGATGCTACTGGCGGTCGCACTTGTTGCCAACCTGTTTCTTGCATTGCGGCCGAATCCAGAACCCCGAACCGCCCTTCTGGCCAGTGCCGGAGCTGGTGTGGCCATTGGTGCGCTCTATTCGCTAAATACCTGGGACATCGCGATTCTCCTGTTGCTGGTGGCAGTCATCGCCCTGTTGGCGCTCTTGACCCTGCCACTGAGGCAAGGGTTACTGCTGCTCGGAACCATCGGCGGCGGCCTTCTACTCGCTGCCCTGCCCTTCGCTCTGCGCTACGATGCGCCGACACCGACCGGGGCTGACACAACCTTTATTGAATCACTTGTTTTGTGGAACTTATTTGGATATGTCGCCTGGGACCGGACCAGCTTCGTCGATCTCCTTACTCACTGGGGCGCTTTCGTCTTTCTTCTCGCTCTTTTCTCCTCGTCAATTCTCTTC
>REEK01000159.1 GCA_007695115.1 Sphaerobacteraceae bacterium | reverse complement strand
GAAATCGGTCACCGGCTGCGTGAAAAGTCGTTTCCACATCTCGCAGGCCTCTTCGAACCGGCGGAGCCGCTTGCCGGGCGGATCGAGTGGGATTCCCATGCTCTCGTGCTCGTATTCGTTCCAGCCGGCGCCAACACCGAAGTCGAGTCGGCCGTTCGAGATCACATCAACGGTTGTGGCAATCTTGGCGAGTACCGCGGGATGACGATAGGTGTTACCGGTGACCATGAGCCCGAGTCGGATGCGACTCGTTTCCGCGGCCATAGCACCAAGTAACGTCCAGCCATCAAGGCATGGCCCGTCGATATCGCCGACTATTGGGGCAAAGTGATCGAAGAGCCAGGCGTGCTCGAGCACTTCGATCTGGTCGGCTTCTTTCCAGACGCGGAGCATGTCCGTGTATTCAGCATGGTGCTGGGCGGTCTTTATCCCAAAGCGGAGATGAGCCATTGGACGTCCTTTCGTGCGGATGGGTGATCCGCAGCAATTGACAACTACGCTGTTGCATAGGGACGCACTTTAGCACACGGACGACGCCTGGTCGCGGCACCAAATCTACATTTGCCGAGGCAAGTACCTGTTTACCGCATTCAAATCGGTGCCGGAACAACTGAGAGGTGGAATCGTAATGAGTCAGGGACGATGGCCCGATGGCTACCAGTGCGCGATATCGATAACGATGGACAACATGGGAGAGGCTGCCGAGCTCTATCGGGGCACCTGGCCTGCGGATCGAACTGTTGGTCTTCATCCAGCAGTAACGCATTATCTGCCCGAGATGATGCTCATCCTCGATGAGTATGCGGTCTCGGCTACGTACTTCGTGGAGGGCTGGAGTACAGGTCATTACCCAGGGGTACTTGGCTCACTTCGCCGCACCGGGCACGAAGTTGCCTTCCACGGCTGGCAGCACGAACCATGGTCACAGCTCTCTTCTGATGAAGAGCGCGAACTGTTCGATCGGAGTCTCAATGGGTTCGCCAAGCTGGGGCTCACAGTTCGAGGATTTCGTCCGCCAGGTGGTGTGCTCACCGAGCTGAGTCCGCAGTTGCTATCGGAGAACGGATTCACCTATTGTTCTCCGGCTGCGGCCGAAGCCGCGATTCGAGATGACATCGCATACCTGCCATTTTCCTGGACAGGGATCGATGCGTACTACTATTCAGACGCCTTCGCTGGCTTGCGATCGGTTAAGGGTGATTCGGAGAATCCGATTGCCCCGGCTGGGTTCCGGGACCGACTCGATTCGTTGATCGATGAGCGTCTGGCGTCGAGCGGATATACCGCGCTCCTGTTTCATCCATTTCTCATGTCGACTGAGGACCGACTCGACGTGATGCGCCATATTGTGCGCCGCCTCAGCAGCGACAGTCGAATCTGGTGCGCACCGTGTCGCGAGATCGCCCAGTGGGTGCTCGAACATCCAGAAGAATTCCCGTCGGACCCTGCGTTGGATACGACGTCCTGGTCTCGCTGACACGGTGAAGATACCGGGAGTGCATCGCTAACTGGTGACGATCCGGTAGATGCCTCCCCCTTCTTCGAAATCAAGAACGTAGAGTTCGCCGTTGTGATCTGTCCCGAAGGCGTTGACCATCATGTCAGCCTGGTAGAGGATCTCCTTCGTCCATTCGCCGTCGTCGAAGACTAGACCCCAGATATTGGCACTGCACCAGTCACTGAACAGGTATATGCCGGTCAGTTCGGGCGATAGCTCGCCATGGTAGGTATATCCACCAATCACGGCACACCCCTGCTCGGGGTTGTCGTAGGTGGCAACTGGCATCACCAGCCCCTCTTTGTCGCACTCCTCGGCTTCCCAGCAGGTATCGCCTTCCATGATCGGCCAGCCATAGTTTTCCCCGCCGGGGCTATCGGCCCGCTGCACATTGACCTCTTCGACGTCCCATTGACCGACATCCACCATGTACATATCGCCGGTCTGAGCATCGAATGAGAAACGCCACGGGTTGCGAAGACCATAGGCCCAGACTTCGTCACGCCCTTCGTCGCTCCCGACGAACGGGTTGTCTCCCGGGATTCCATAGGGCTCCTCGGCATCGACATCGATTCGCAAGATCGAGCCGAGCAACGTGTTCGGGTTCTGCGAGTGTTCATGCGGATCACCAGGATCCTCGCCGTCTCCCAGTCCGATGTACAGATAGCCATCGGGTCCGAACTTGATATTGCCCCCATTGTGGCTGTAGTGGGGCTGTTCGACCTCGAGGATGACCGTCTCGCTCTCGGGAACCGCAAACTGGCCATCGTCGGAGACTTCGAATCGAGAGATGAACGAATCCTCTTCGCCGTCACTGATGTAGTAGACGTAGAAGTACCCGTTATCAGCGAAATCCGGGTGAAGCGCCATGCTGAGCATGCCCTGTTCGACCATGTGATGTTCGACCTGCTCCCGATGGTCCAGGAACAGCTCTTCGCGTGGTTCACCGTTCTCGATTACGTGAATGGTACCGATGCGAGATACGACAAACAGCCGGTCTGTTCCGTCAGTTGCTGGCACCATATCGGTTGGTGAGATGAATCCTTCAGCGAAGAGTTCGAGTTCGATGTTGAGATCTTGCAGTCGTTCCGATCCAGTCGCGGCCGGTTCCTCTGGAGTGGGTTCAGGGGTGGGTTCGGTCGCCGGGTCGACTTCGGTCGATTCAGCGACTTCGGTGGGCTGGGCGGAATCATCGCTAACCTCTTCGTCGCTGGTCGGCGAGTCGCTCTCGATGTTGCACGCCGCCAGAGTCAGGCTGGCAATCGCCGCAACTGTCAGCAGAACGAGATAAGAACGCGCACGAAAACCGGAGAGCATACATTCTCCCAATGATGAACTGAGTTACCAATTTGCCTGCCTGTGCCGCTCCCGGCAGGTGGGGGCTCCAGACGCAGCTTCTGACAAGGGAACATGATAGACAGCGGGTTCGGCAACATCAAGTGGCAGAAAATGGGTGGACGTTGCGGACAGAACTGGGGTACACTCTTGAACGTCAACGGGGCAATGCTCCGTGATGTTTTCTGCCGATGCCGATGTAGCTCAGTAGGCAGAGCAGCTGTTTCGTAAACAGCAGGTCGGCGGTTCGAGTCCGCCCATCGGCTCCATCGAAAAGCCCATGAATACGAGTCAAGTGAAGCCTCACCTGAGTCCCGGGTGGGGCTTTTCGTGCGCGATACCATCACTATGGTTTCACAGGCAACGTCGTCAGACACGATAGAGTGTCGACGCTCTCGTGACATCTTTCCCCAATATATGCCTCTCGTTCCCCTACTCGTACTATGGCTGCTTGTGCCCTGTTTACCGATTCGGTGTCTGGGTAATCGATCCATCAGCGGCTTTCCGTGAGGACGGCAAACGCGGTAGCAAATGGTTTTCCACCAGGCAACGCAGCCCAGAATTCTGAGGATATCTCACCTCCTCAACGTGTGCATCTTCAGTCGCGATGGTCAGGCATCACGCAAAAAGGCCTGAATATCTTCTGTCAACCCAGATGCGGTTCTTATTCAATGTGGAAATCCGGGCATTTCTCTTGCGAGATAACTGGCTATTCCGTGGGTCAACGCCTGTGTCAACACAAGTATTGTTTGGTTGTTCTGGCGTTTTCATCACAGCAAGCGAGTTTCGGCAAATGTTGACTAATTTCGTCACTGATGTGCTAAATGTTCTGCACGGCGATCACTTTACTGAGGAATTGGGGGTAGATCATCAGTTTTCTGGAAGAGCGGCCAAAAATCTACTCTTACGATTTCGTGAACAGATCAACAGTCTTCTTGCCACTTCAGTGAACGCTCTATACAATCCAGACGAAGAAATACCAGTGGAGGTTAATTGAATTGCGCGCACGCTGAAAGGGGGCACCGGGTAAGGCTGTATCTTGAAACGCACGGAGACGCTGGGTTTCCGGCCAAAATTTGCTGGATTGCGCCGCGTCGCCGCGGTTTCCGGACAGGCTGGAACGAATGAGAACGCCAGTCGCGCCGTCAATATCGGCGGACTGTGATTAATTCAGGTGTGGTGTAGAGGAAGAGGTCCAGAATTATGAATGACGGTGTGAGCAGGTATTTGAACACCGACGTGCTCGGCGCAACCATGACTCGCCGTTCGATCCTTCGAAAGGGTGCGGCTTTTGGATTGACGCTCCCCGTCGCCGCTTCCATTCTGGCAGCGTGCGAGACTGATGATGACGCCGCCGATGACGATGTTGTCGATGAACCTGACGATGATGAACCCGCCGTCGATCCGGTAGATGACACCGACGATGACGAACCGGACGTGGAAGATGATGACGACGTCGAAGAAGATCCCGATGATACTGACGATGACGACGTCGCGGTTGATGACGACCATGAGAGCATCTTCGGCGATGACTATGAATCGCCAGAAAACCAGGGTGGCCAGATCGTTGAGGGCGCCTTCGCCGATGCCGAGACGATGAACGGCATCCTGACCCAGGACACCGCGTCGTCACGGGTGATCAGCATGATTACGAAGTCGGTCATTGGCACCCACCCGGAGACCACGGAGCCGATTCCGGAATTGGCCGAGGACTGGGACATCAGTGACGACGGGCTCGAGTACACGTTCCATCTTCGCGAAGATGTCACCTGGCATGATGGGGAGCAACTGACGGCCGAGGACGTGGTTTACACGTTCGAGACCCACATGGATGAGGACACTGGTTCGCCGCGGACCTCAGAGTTGGTGGCAAGAATCGATACCGTCGAGGCGACTGACGATTACACTGTCCAGTTCACGCTCAATATGCCGGCATCACCGTTCCTTCAGCAGAACATGGTCTACTACATCGTTCCCGAGCACATTCTCGGCGATGTCGCACCTGCTGATCTGGCAGCGCACGATTACTCGACTGGCGAGCCGGGCGTGACCATCGGATGTGGTCCATTCCAGTTCGAAGAGTGGGTCAGCGGTGACTATGTGATGCTGACCAAGTATGAGGACTACTACGAGGGCGAGCCGAACATCGACACATGGATCCGGCGTATCGTCCCGGATCAGACCGTGCTGGCCCAGCAGATCGGCACCGGTGAGGTTGATTACGGCGCGGTTCAGGAGTCTGACTACGAATCCCTGGATCAGCAGGATAGTGTTAACGTCACCGAGTTCGATACTTTCAACTTCACATTCTTCATCTATCAGTTGGATGAGGAGCGCACCTCGCTGTTCCAGGAGCCAGAAGTTCGCCAGGCACTGGTCTATGGTCTCGACCGGGAGAGCATGGTCAATGCGATCCGCTTTGGTGTTGGCGAAGTTGCACGGGGCACCATGCCTCGACCATCCTGGGCATATGATCCGGATTCCCTCGAACGTGACTACGAATTCGATCCGGACCGCGCTCGAGAG
>REEK01000015.1 GCA_007695115.1 Sphaerobacteraceae bacterium | reverse complement strand
GCTGGTCGATCGCGACTGGCTCCGGGTATCGACCCGATCAGCAGATCGGTTCGATCGAGTGCTGAACGGGCATCGCCGCGTGCAAGATCGAGTTCGATCAATGCCCGGCAGAGGAGATACTGGGCCAGCGTCTCTGCCGTCGAAGCGTCGAGATCGTCCTGCTGGAGAACGGACTCCGCCGATGAGAAATCACCCCGGGCGATCGCGCTGAGTGCAAATATCGCGTTGCCCATGCGTATGCGAAATGTCGAACCGAGCTGTTCGGCGCTCTGACGTACCTCTTCAGCGTGGGCCTGCGCCCGCTCCGGATCGAGAAGCTCCAGCCAGAGCAATCCGGCCATCGCGTGTGTGGCGCTCAACAGTTGCTGATTGCCGACTGAGGATGCTTCGGCGATGCTCTGGTCGACCGCGTTCAGTGCGCGCTGGTATTCGCCACTTGCTCCCAGGCAGGCGATCAGCCGGACCCGGGCATACACGAGTCCGGATCGATAGTCGATCTCTTTGGCAACATGCAGTGCCTGTTCCCCGGCCTCGATGCAGCGATCGAGTGACAGGGCTGGAACCGCGATATCAGCGAGCAGTGTTGGGCCGACGTGCGCGATGTTGGCGAGACAGTTGGAGAGGCCCTGCCGATCTCCGATGGTGTCCAGGTGTTCCTGCGCGTTCTGATGCTGGTGGACGGCACGAGTCAGGTCTCCGGATAGGCTGAGCGCCAGACCGAGGAGATCGTGCGACTGCGCCAGACCTGCCTGATCATCAGTCTGCTGGCAGATTTCCAGCGCACGCTGGTGGTGAGCCCGGGCACGCTCGGGATCATCCTGACTGATGTACCAGGTGCCGAATCGGTTGTGTGTCTGAGCCAGAAGCGAGAGATCGTTGATATCTTCAGTGACCTGAAGCGCCTGCTCGACATACTCGACAACGCGCTGGTAGTCACGATAGGTCCAGAGTTCGGCCAGCCGGACCAGTGCATCCCGCCGGGCGTGGTGATCCTCAGCTTCCAGTGCCCATGTCAGTTCAGCGTGATAGTCATCGTTCGCCTGCTCGAACGACCCGGTCATTTCGTATGCCCAACCGCGTAGTCCCGCGGCTTCGATACGGTTCTCGATCGGCAACATCTCAGGTAAGCGCAACACAGGCTCGAGGTGCTGGATGACGGCGTGCGGGGCAAAGAGTCGCCGGGCATGGCGGGCGCTCTCGAGCGACCAGAAAGCAGCGCGAGGATCACCAGCCAGACGGAAGTGTTCGGCAATCCGGGATGGATCGGTTTCCGGCGACTCTGCCAGAATCTCTCCGATTTTGCGGTGCTGAGATTGCCGCCAGAGAATTGGAGTATGCGCATAGAGCGCCTCGTGAATCAGGGCGTGACGGAAACATATTTGTTGCCGGCTCAGTTGCTGTTCCAGCAGCGTGGCATCGATAGCCTGCTGCAGTCCGGCTGACACGACATCCTCAGGTTTTCCGCTTGCCGATACCAGAAGGTTGGGTTCGAGCTCGAAACCGAGCACGCTAGCGAGATTCAGGATCTCCCTGGCGTCTGGATCGAGCAGCTGAAGTCGCCGTTCGATCAACTGGCGCACCAGTAGCGGGATGTCAGTGCCCACGTGATCGGCGAGAAGCCATGACTCTCCGTTCGGTCTCAGGAGGTCGGCAAGTTCCATCGATCGGAGGATCTCGATGATGAACAACGGGTTGCCCCCGGTACGACGGGAGAGGATCCCCACCAGCCGGGCCTGGTCGGCATCGTCGAGGGCGTAGCGTGCCTCGACAATTTTTCCGATATCCGGATCCTTCAAGTGGCGAAGATCGATGCGCTCCGCGCCGCATTCCCGAACCAGCGGGAGCAGTGCGTCGTAGAACGGTTGCCCGGGCCGGATCTCGTCATTCCGATAGGTGACGATGATCAGAAGTGGCATATCCCGGACTCGTTGACCAATGAAACGAAGGAGATCCAGACTCTCCTGGTCGGCCCAGTGCGCATCTTCGAGCACGAGAATGATCGGTGACGTCTCCGCGATCTCCTCGAGTCGACTCCGGATAAGACGAAAGAAGGCCGCCTGATCCGCGATCGGGGTGGCGAACGTTGGATCGAACCAGTCAGTCGTTTCGAACAAACTATCGAGGACGTTGCGCCAGAGCGCATACGGGGGAGTTGAGGCGACATCGTAGCAGCAGCCGGTCAGGCGCGTCGGCTCGTCGCTTACGGTCTCATCGATGAAACGCTCGACGAGCGTGGTCTTGCCAATCCCCGCCTCACCGCCGATGAGCACAAGGCTGCCCTGTCCGGAACTTGCCCGGACAGAGAGAGACTTCAGGACTCGTTGTTCATGATCCCGACCGACCAGATACGGTGAATGACGCTCGCGATCTCTGGACACGGGCATGATCGCCACCAGTGCTGCAGATATCGATGATGAATCGACGATTCATGCGGGCATGCGTGAGTGCATTCTAGTCTAGCAGAGAATGTTGCCTGCGTCATTTGCACGCGCATCATAATGGGGCTCCAGCCCTGATTGAGAGACTGGAACCCGCGAACAGCTCCCTGGACGAGCTTAGCCTTTCACGTAGGAGTACATCTCGGCTACTTTGCCGTCCCGTACAACGAAGATCGAAGCGCCACGGACACTCCCCGGATCGCCGCCCCCTGGAGAATCGTTCCAGGTGTACCGGTGCATCACCGTTGCGTGGTTCTCGCCAGCCAGCATCGTTTCCAGCGTGAATTTCGCGTTCGGCGCGTTCTTGAAGAACTCGGCGAAGAACTCCTGGATCTCCTGTTTGCCGGTATGGCGGGTGCCATCGGGCGCCGGACCTGTGTTCTCGAATACACAGTCATCCGTGATGCTTGCCAGAAGGGCATCCGCATCGTGCCTGTTAAGCGCATCGAGCATGTCCTTGATCGACTGCGTTGTCGTTTCCGCATTGTTGGTGGTCTGCATGGTCGTGTCCTTCCTCGAATTGTCAGATGGTTGGCGTTAGTACGTCAGGCGTGTGCGGGTGGTATTGCTAGAGTCCCCCGATCATGGCAATTGCGGCCAGAGAGATACCCCATGTGATCAGCACAATGCCGAGCGGGCGAACTACTTTTCTGCCCCACGGCAGGTTCTTCTCGATCGCCATCACCGCTGCCAGCAGAAGCATCCAGGCCAGGTTGCCCATCCCCACGACAAACATCAGGAGCATTAGAGTCCAGCAACATCCAATACAGTAGAGGCCGTGGTGGAACCCGAGGGTTAGTGATTCCTGGTGCCGATTCCGGCCCCGCCAGTAACTCATGATGAAGCTGTAGGGAGAGCGGCATTTGTCCAGACAGCGGTACTTCATCTCGGTGAACTGATAGACACCGGCGCCGATGAGGGTGCCGGAGGCGATCAGCCAGGCGTTTGCGGTGAGCCAGTTGCTCCGGTCTACCACCAGGTGCAGCCCTGTGTCGCCGGCATGTGCCACGACCCCGAACAGCACCCAGCTCCCCACGTAGCCGAGCAGGAGCAGTCCGATCAACTCGACCGATCGGTCCAGCTTTCGGACAATCCCGCGAAAGAGCGTGACGAGCGGCAGCGTGGTCGGCAGCATCATCGCGATAACCATCAACGTCCAGCCGCCGATAAAGAGCGCCGCCACGGCAGGGCTCTCCAGAAATCCGACTCCGCCCGTTCCGTGATCGTGGCTGACATACCGGTCGTAGGGCGATTGCCCCCAGATCCAGAGACTCAGCCATGCCAGCAGAACCAGTCCGCTGATTGTTGCCAGAAAGGGCATCCGGCTCTGACTTGCGGCTTGATTGAATGCAGTCATTGCCGGATACACTCCTCACCTGGTGCGTGCATGAGATCAGGCCTCGAAGCTGAACGTCCCCTGAATTGCGTTGTGATCCTGCAGCTTCATGTCCTTCAGCCCATACTGCTCGCTGTTGCGCTGGTAGTGAGAGGCCTTGGCCACGTATGCTGGCGATCCAGGGATTGTCGAGAACACGCTCTCGTTTAGCGTGGTGATGTCGCCGGTCGGTCCAAGGTACGGAGCCATCTCGGAATCGACCACCGAGCCGATTCTGAGCGTTCCCTTTCCGCCAGTAACTTCGAAGCTGATCGGCAACTGCTCGACGGCGAGAACCTCACCGATAAGCTGGTAGACATCAGCCAGGGGACCACCGAGTTGGCCGGTAAAGGCACTCAGGATCGCGTCCATCTGGTCCGGGGTCGCCCCATCGTCGACAAACGCGACGACTTTCCAGTTGCCGTCCAGTACGTTGCCGGGAATGTGACTGATCACTGCGAAGGTGTGCCCGGATACATCGACATCGTTCACTCGACCGTTATCGATGTGATAGGCGACAACGGCGTCACAGGTACCGTTGTCGGGCATCTCGCCGATCCAGCATGGGCAGAGAACCTCGCAGTTACAGACTTCCAGCAACCGACCTTCGAGCTGATAGGCCATGCCGGACTCTCCTTTCATTGAACAGGGTTCAGGATCGCCCGATCGGACCCCGCTCCCTCGTCAGGTTGTGGGCGTTAGGGTGAGCGTAGGGCAGTTCGGTTGCCGATACATCGTGGAAACCACGGAGTTTCAATGGATCGACCTCTTAGATTCTGTTTCCGTAAACACCGGGAAACAGGCTGTCACGATGCCAGATTCCGTGAACCTGCTATCATGCGGCAACGATGGAAATCCCCGGAATAGCTGATGTGTCTGGAGACAACGATGTGTGATTTTTCAAATGAGACACCGGATCCGAACAAGGAGTGGTTTGTCGATTCCCCATTCATCACGCGTTTTATCGAACATGTTCAGGAGCGAATGGAAGCCCAGCCAGACCGGGCAAAGCTGGTGGAAGAGCTGCAACCGGCGTTTACCGAACTGATGAATTCTGAGGGGTGGCTTCCGGAAGAGTTCGCATCCCCGGATGAGACCAGCGGCATGGGTGGTGGAATTGGCCAGTATGCGCTATACCGGGCCGGTGACGGCAGCCTGACCCTGTTTTCGCTGGTGGTTCCGGCCGGTTCATCGACTCCAGTGCATGATCACCTGGCCTGGGGGCTGATTGGCCTGTATCAGGGATCGCAGCGGGAACAGGTGTATGCGGTAGCGGATGGCGATCCGGACTCGGGACACGCCCGGCTGGAGCTGACGAAGGACGTTCACGTCGATACCGGCGAGTTCTTCCCGCTGTTGCCCCCGAAGGATGACATCCACCGCGTCACCACGACGTCAGATGTGGCCTCGATATCGATCCACCTGCTTGGCAACGACACCGGTTGCGTGACCCGGCATAGCTACGAACCGGAGACCTCGGTGGTCAAAGCGTTCCGTTCCGGCTACAGCAACATGCCGTGCGACGATGATGAGGTTGCCGCGGATTAGGGGGGCCAGCC
>REEK01000018.1 GCA_007695115.1 Sphaerobacteraceae bacterium | reverse complement strand
TGTAGAGACGATCCGGCGAAGGCACGGCCGGTGGATCATGTGGGTCTGTTGGCAGGCGTTCTTCGATCTGAAGCGCCTGAACTCGCTGATCGAGCGGGTCGTTGCCGCTGATCCATGCCACAACGGTCCCGGAGACGACCGGGGCATTCGCCTGCTGTGAACGAGCCACAGCGAACATCTGGTTCTGGTTCAGATCCCAGGCGTAGATGTCTGGCAGTCCGGATCTCCAGTCTTCCCAGACGACCAGACTGCCACTGATGGCTGGTCGCTTGATAACGTGTTCCTCGGTGATGACCTGTTCGTCCCCGTCTTCGATCGACCGCGCGATTAGCTGGGGTGGACCCCCGCCTTCAGGTGTGCGGACAAACGTGATGTACTCATCAGAGATCGCCGGGTACTGGTCATTGTGCTCACTGGACGTAATGATGGCCGTGGCGTGGAGCTCCGAATCGTAGAGATGAATGTTCCATGAGTCGCCGTCGTGTTGTTGCCAGACGAGCCGATGTTCGGCGGCGGCCGGTCGACCGGCGTTTTCGGAGTCATCACCAAGCGTGCCAAGTGACTCGCCCGAGGGGTTCGCAACCTGAATCAGCCATTTGTCATCCACCCGTTCCTGCCAGGCGACGATATCGCTCGAGATCGTCGGTCGGGCAATTCTGGCCGGGTCACTGGTGATCTCCAGATCGGCGCCTTCGGCGAGATCGAGGCCGTTTATCACACGTTCATCTGCATCTTCACCCTCGATCCAGATCACGGTAGATCCGGAAACAGCCGGTTCTCGACGCACCGCTTCGGTGCCTGCAGCCGGTGATTCCCGCCCGTCGACGATCTCATAGACATAAACATCCGGTTCGCCAGTGCGGCGATCTTCCCAGGCGATGATCGAACTGCTGGCAGACAGCGACTGGATATCCACTCCGGTTGAGGATGTCATCCCGGGCACAAGTCGATACGGCATGTCCGCGGTGCCGGACTGCCCCTGAACCGGATGTGATGCCGGCGCACTGAGGACTGCCAGCGTGAGGACAATGAGGAATGCGCGGGTTATTGGTCGCATGATTCGAGAGTGCATATTCATCCCGCAGAGTATAGCAAAGCGTTGCTGACCCCTTGCCGTCAGGGTAGGTGATGCTGCTATATTGTGGGGAATCGAACGACTACGTGATATTGCGTTCCGCGTTGCCGGTGTCAGCTGGACGCCCGGGAGCCATCCGTCTTTCGGGTCGCGGACGCGGAACAGCGCTGGAGGAAACCGTGAATACTGCTGAAGCGATCGTTCGAATCCTTTCGGACTCCGGTGTCCGGCATATCTTCGGGCTCCCTGGTGATACATCGATGGAGCTCTACGACGCGCTCTACCGCCATCGAGAGATCCAGCACATTATGACCCGTGACGAGCGCTCTGCCGGGTTCATGGCGGACGCCTACGCCCGGATCAGCGGGCGACTCGGCATCTGTGAGGGCCCGAGTGGTGGCGGTTCGACCTATGTGGTTCCGGCCGTGGCCGAAGCTCAGGGCTCGTCCAGCCCGGTGTTGTCTTTCACTACTGATACCCCCGTCTCCCAGGACGGCCGGAACGTGCTGACCGAGATGGATCAGGAAGCGCTGTTTGCGGCCATCGCCAAGTGGTCGCACCGGATCAAGAGCCCGGAGACCGCCGCAGACGTGGTGCGTCGGGCGATTCGTGTGGCAACGTCGGGACGCCCCGGTGTGTCATCGATCATTCTCCCTGAAGACATCCTCGAGTCTCCGGCGGCCGATCAACCGACCTATGGTCTCCCTGAAAACATCGACTGCCCGAGCGCACGAGTCCGACCGGATCCGGATGCCGTCAACCAGGCGGCAGACCTCATCAGCACCGCGGTGAAGCCGATCATCGTGGCCGGTGGTGGTGTCGTCCGGTCTGGCGCCTGGGACGAGCTTACGATGCTGGCCGAGTCGATGAACATCCCGGTGGCAACATCGGTGAATGGCAAGGGAAGCGTCTCCGAAGAAAGCGCGGTGAGTATCGGAGTCGTCGGCGGCAATGGCGCCAGGCCATACGCTAACGAGACGCTCCGGGAAGCCGATGTGATGATTCTGATCGGCACCCGCACCAATTCGGTGACGACGCTGAACTGGACGCTGCCGTCTCGCGAGAGCATCTCGGTGGTTCAGATCGATATCGACGCTGGCCAGGTGGGACGTCACTACCGGGCCGATGCCTCGATCGTCGGCGACGCCAAACTGGTGCTGCGTGATCTGCTCGATGCCGTCAATCTCCGGACCACCAATGTGCAGGATCGCAAGGCATGGCTGGCCGAACTGGCCAATCACAAACAGGACTACTTCGATCAGGCTGAATCCAGGGCATCCGAGCCAGGCGGAGCGATAAAGCCTCAGCGAGTCTTTTCGGTCTTGCGGAAGGTGCTCGACCCGGAGACCGTGATCGTGGCCGATCCGGGGACGCCGACGCCGTTTACCGGCGCCGAGTACCCGCTGAAGTACGCCGGGCGTTACACCGCTATCCCGCGTGCCCACGGTGGTCTCGGTTTCGCGATTCCGGGCGTTATCGGGGCGCACTACGGAGCAGATGGTCGACGCGTTGTCGGGCTGACCGGGGACGGCAGTTTCGGGTTCTCGGTCGGGGAGCTGGAGACGATCAGTCGTCTGGACCTCCCGATTCCGATCATCCACTTCAACAACAGCGAGTACGGCTGGATCAAAGAGCTCCAGCATCTCTTCCACGGTGAGCGGTACTTCTCAGTCGATTTCAACCGGGTCGATTACGCCGGGATCGCTCGAGGATTCGGCCTGGAAGCTGTACAGGTAACTGATCCGGACGACGTCGAACGAGCAGTGCAGACCGCGCTCGACTCCGGCAAGCCGTGGTTTATCGATGTGGTGAGCGAGTCGCCACTGACGGAGACGCCTCCGGTGGCAACCTGGCAGGCCGCTGAGGCTGCAAGGAGCGCCGCTTCATGATGGCGGATAGAATTCCGACCCCGGTGCTGATGGACGTCGATACCGGTGTCGATGATGCAATGGCGTTGGCGCTTGCCTGGACCACACCACAGATCGAGCTCGTCGGCGTGACGACCGTGGCCGGAAACGTGACGCTCGATCAGGCGACGACCAACACACTTCGGGTGCTGAACACGATCGGTGCGACAGATCTGCCAGTCTATCGCGGCATGAACCGGCCGCTGGTACGGGATCATTTCGATGCCGCCCACTTCCACGGGAATGATGGTCTGGGCGGCGCAAAGCTTCCCGATCGAGATCGATCAGTGGAGGCGATGACCGCTCCCGAGTTCATCGTGCAGTCGGCTCGCAATTACCAGGGATCGCTGACGCTCTGCTTCGTGGGTCCGTTGACGAATCTGGCGGTGGCACTCTCGCTGGCGCCGGATCTGCCTCAGCTTGTTGACCGCGTCGTCATCATGGGAGGGGCGTTTCAGGTACCTGGCAACGCCACCCCGACCGCCGAGTTCAACATCGCGGTAGACCCCGAGGCAGCCGATCAGATCGCAAGGAGCAACTTCGATGTGACCTGGATCGGCCTCGACGTCACCCATTCGACGAAGTTGTATAGCGAAGAGTGGAAGCAGATGAGCGACGCAGTATCCGGCGGGACGAAAATCGTGCGGGATGTCTGTCGTCAGGCGTTCGTCGATCGCGCTGAAGGTTCCATGCACCTGCATGACCCGCTGGCAGTAGGGGTCGTGCTGGATCAGTCGCTTGTCGAGGTCGAGCGCGCTCCGGTACAAGTGGACACATCCGTGCGAACCACCGCAGGCGCAACTCGTATGATGAAGTCGGCAGCTCGACCAGACCAGAATGTGGCGATAAAGGTCGATTCCCGACGTTTTCGCCAGATGTTCGGCAGATTGTTGAATGTTCCGATCGATGATCGGGAGTGACCCGATCACGGGTGGTAATCAGGTGGCCTTCAGAAGGAGGTTGTCAGGATGGTGTACGAGATCGAACGCATCGAACCAATGACACAGGATGTCGATCTGTTCGCCCGGCTCAACAACTATTTCGACCAGCTGGATCAGAATCTGACGTCCGGCCTGGGCTGGGTGATCTTCAACGCCTCAGGCAACCGGGCGCGCCGGATCAGCAACTTCGTGGTCGGCAAGTATCGACAGACTGAACTGCCAATCACCTGCCAGCATGTTCCGTGGCGAGACTTCTCCCTCAACGCCTATATGGTCGAAGTCGAGCTCCAGCAGATCCAGGCGTCCGACGAGCAGCTCTCCGAGCATGTGAAGCAGGAAGTCAACATCGCCAATCGCGTTTCACGGGATAGCCTGGTGAAGATGGTTGCCGCCGATGTGCTGATTCTCACCGGAGTAGCCCCCAAACACCGGCATGAACTGACCTTGCTGGATCAGACCATCGAACGGCGGCACAACCTGATGGCGACCACCGTGCTGATGACCCCCGGTCAACCGCACGATCTGGCGATCGACGTCACGCGCATCGCCCCGGAGGATACCGTCTGGGATCGCATGTTCCAGCGTCTGTATCAACGCTGTCTGGTGGCAATGTAGCGATGTAGTGTCGGGGGACAGCCGATCCTGATCAGTGGGTTCGGCTGAGGGATTCCATGGCGAGCGCTTCCAGCATGTCGGTCGCTTCACCCGGCGGCAATCCACGCAGGATCTTCCGGGCGTGTTCGACATACTCTTCGGCAACTTCGATCGACGCCTCCAGCGCACCGGATTCGCGGATCACCTGGACCGCGTCGTTGTAGTCGCTGTCCGAGATTTCGTTGCCGTCGATGACCCGGCTGATGAGCTCGGCATAGTGGCCGTTCATCGTGTTGCGCTCGAAAAAGAGCATCGTGGGAAGCGTCACCGTTCCCTGGCGCAGGTCCAGACCGGCTGGTTTGCCGATCGCGTCAGTGCTCTCACGGAGATCGAGTACATCGTCGATGATCTGGAAGGCCATGCCGACATCGCCACCGAACTGGCTCATCGCTTCGATCTGATCGCCAGGTGCCTGACCGATGATCGCGCCCATCTCGGCAGAGCCAGCAAAGAGTGATGCCGTCTTGCCATAGATCCGGCGCTTGTAGTCGTCGATCGTCTGCTCGGTCTGATGGGCCGCAAACACTTCGCTGAGCTGACCATCGCAGATCTTGGCGAGCGTGGAGGCAAAAACCCCGACCACCCGCGGGTTCATCGTCGCCGCGGCGAGCATCGCCGAACGGGCGAACAGGTAGTCACCCAGCAGAATCACTGTTTCCGGCGGCAGCAATGAGTTGAGCGTTGGCTGACCGCGACGGACATCGGCGTGATCCACCGTGTCATCGTGAATCAGAGATGCGTTATGGAGGAGTTCCACCCCGGCAGCGGCCGGAATCAATTCATCGAGATCATAGTCGAAC
>REEK01000139.1 GCA_007695115.1 Sphaerobacteraceae bacterium | reverse complement strand
GAGGAAATCCTGCGCGCAGGCTACGGTGACCACTTCCGGCTTGATCCCAGCCTGATCCTGCAGGAGATGGTCTGGCACACCGAAGCCGGTGGAGAGCTCTACGATCAGCGCGATCCGGAGAAAGCTGAAAGCTTGATGGAAGAGGCCGGATACGACGGCGAGGAGATCACCTTTCTCACCACCAACGAGTATCAGGACCGCTACAACGCCTCACTCATGGCCGGCCAGCAGATGCGCGACGTCGGCATGAACGTCGTCGAAGACGTCTACGACTGGGCAACCGTGGGTGAACGCCGTGCCGATCCCGAGCTGTGGGATCTGTTCTACACGAGTATCGGTGGGATCGATCCAGCGCTGACGGTCTTCGTGGCCAGCACCACCTGGCCCGGCTGGTGGGATACCGAACGCAAGGTCGACCTCGCTGCTCAGCTGCGGCAAGAGACCGATTTCGACGCCCGCTATGCACTCTTCGAAGAGCTTCAGGAAGTCTTCTACGAAGAGGTACCGGTCATCAAACTGGGCGATATCTACCAGATCTACGCCCGTTCGTCCGAGTTGCGCGGGTTCGTCCCGCTGATTCAGCAGGGCGCATTCCTGTGGAACGTCTGGTTCGACGAGCGATAGAACGACATCATCGGGCAACATATGCCGGGTCGCGATCCGCGGCCCACTCGAGACCCCGGGAGGACTCGTCCTCCCGGGGTTTCATCTATCCAGAGTCACGGTTTCGGAATGACGCGCTGACGTTATCCGCTGATTCCACTCTTGAACAATCCACGCTGCCAGCCATTCTTTGCAGCATCGGCCCCGTACAGTATCTCAACCCACCTGCGACCTCATGATGCGTCCGCAGCTTGTCGATTCCGGTACAAACTGGCCCCCCTGCGCGCCAGCGATAGCGTCATGGAATCGAACGTCTCGATCATCAAAGCGGTTGGTTCGGATGTGAGTTACTATTCGCGCCAGTCAGACATTCACCTACGGCTCGAATTTTCCCCACACTCTAAACACTACACCGTAGGCAAGAATTGCGATCAATCATCAATCTTGATAGGTTTAGATTTCCAATTCCGAGCGGGACATTCTCGGGTCCAGCGATTCCCGGGCGATATCGACGAACTGGAGAGAGCATCATGCCTGAACAACCTCTTCGACGGGGAAACCATTCGCGACGCACGTTTCTCAAGCGGGCCGCCGCGCTCGGGCTTGGCGCAGCTGGAGCTGCAATGTTCCCGGGTTCGAACGTCCGGGTCGATGCAATCCGCCGAGGTGGACATCGCCCAGGCAAAGCTCGCAACGAGGAAGTCAGAGATCAAAACAGACAGGATTTCTCCGCGGGTGAAGCGCATGGAGCGAGCGTACGTGGGCAAGGGGCCGCAGCCTCGGTAAGAGGCAAATCCGGCGCTGCCTTCAAATCCAGGCCTATCCCGGTGCCATTTGCACCGACGCATGTCGGCCTCATCTGGACCAGTCACGGTGCCCCATCAGACATTACCCTGTCGGTTCGTGGCAGCGGAAATGGCCAGGACTGGTCGACTTGGCAGCAGGTTGGTATCGAGGCGATTTCCTCGAACGCTCACGGCGCGATTCCGGTACATGGCGAACTGACAGACGAATCGCTTCTGGATGTCGCCGGTGCCCGTATTTTCGGAACACTTGCCGGAATGAACCGCCCGCAGTTCCTGCAATACTGGATCGACTTTCACTCGGATCACGATGTCGACATCGGAGAGGTTGCCCTGGCCTGCATCGATGCCGCCGGAGATGATGAAGACAGCAGTGCGGCGTGGTTCGCCACCGCGCGGGCTGATGAGATCAATGAGGTGACACTGACCAATTCGGCCGAGATCTCGATCAACGTCATTACCCGGGAAGGCTGGGGCGTCAACGAAGATCATGATTACACATGGGAAGAGCGCTTCGTCCCGGTCAAGAAAGTCTTTCTACACCACACCGCGACCAGTAACAACTACTCCAACGGCGCCGCCGAAGTCCGGGCGATTCATTCCTACCACGCAACAAACCTCGGCTGGGGAGACATCGGTTATCAGATACTGGTCGATCGCTTCGGCAACATCTACGAGGGTCGGCGTGGGCGCGTTCGAGAAACCGGAGACCGGGAAGTCCTCAGCAACGGGGTCGAAGGCGGCCACGTACTGTCCTACAACTATGGATCGACTGGGATCGCCGCCCTCGGTAACTCCCAGCAAGGACAGTGGAATCGATTCTGGGGCGATGCCGGGCTGGACGCGATTGTCGACGCCGTGGCCTTCGAATGCGGCCGGCACTTCCTGCATCCCGAGGGCAAATCCGATTTTCTGCGCACCGATCGAGTCTGGCATGAAGCGTTGACCCACTGTGTCGGTCATCGGGACGGCACCTCAACACAGTGCCCTGGCAGCCGGCTCTACGACTTCCTCAACAACGAATTACGTGATCGGGTCGCTGGCAAACTCGAAGGTGATGACCCTCCATCCGGCCTGGCTGCGGTTCAGGATGAAGACCAACTCCAGTTCGACTGGAATGCAGCCAGCGACGAAGACTTCCACTATTTCTTCGAAGGCTGGTGGCGGTGGGTCGATGATAACGGAGTCAGCCACATCGACTATCTGAGCGAGCACTCCAGTGACTTCGCCTCGCATGGCTGGGGTGATCATTCCGGAGCGGGTTGGGACGGCGGTACGAAATCAGGGAACTCGGCCGACTTCAGCCTCACCGCAACCGGCCAGTACACACTGCACATTCGCAAAGCCGGCGAGGACTTCGCCTTCGCGGATCACTACACAGTACTGGTTGAAGATCTCGAAGCCGAACCTGATGAGCCGGACGAGCCAGAAGAGTTCCAGGTGTTCGGTGGTGTCCACGTCACGGCCGAGAACGAGGATGAAGTCCTCGGTGAACCGATCGAGGGTGCAACGGTAACCCTCGTCGGGGGCAATGACGTCAACATGGAGACGATAACTAACGAGGAAGGCGACTTCGAGTTCGGTAAGGTTCCGGCCGGTGACTACGATGTCACTGCCACCGCGGAAGGCTATGAACCGGAAACGGTGCCGATCACGGTTGAGGACACGGACTTCGGCGTGATCTTCCAGCTCGACCCGGTCGAAGATGATAGTGATGACGATGACGGCGACGAGGATGAAGAACCGGCGGAGCCGATCATCGATCACTTCGCGGTTGACAGTCGCACAACCGGTCCCTGGTTCCGGGCAGACGTACGCTGGGAAGTGTCGGGCAGCAATCTCGAGTCAGTAACGTCTGAATTGCTCAATGGCAACGGCAACGTACTAGACTCCACCACCAGCTCGGTCAGCGGTTCGACCGCAAGCGGGGAGCATGAGCTACGCACCCGGGATAACGGGCCATCGACCGTCCTCCTCACGGTGACCGATGTCAGTGGCAACTCGCACTCCGAGGAGCGGTCTGTCTGAGCACGCGTGAATGTGAGGGTTGGGCCGGACGTCATCAGACGTCCGGCTTCGTCAACGACAGCTATTCGCTGATTCCACTCATGAACGATCCACGCTTCCAGCCATTCTCTTCCAGTTCCCGGAGAAACGGCACTACCTGATCGACCAGCGCCTGACAGGCCGCCTTGCCTTCCTCGGCGCTCGCCGCGGTACCGTCTCCCGAATAGCCCTTCGGAACTGTGTCACCAAAGTGACCGATTACCTCGACGGGGACATCCATGTTCTGGCGGGGTTCCGCCGTGGCCAGCTCTGGACGGGCGGTTTCCGGTGCGCCGTAAAGAACAATCGACAGTTCCGACTGCCCGCCATGGTCCGGGTCGATATCCCACTGGGTGCCGGCGAGGGCCTTTCTGGCTCGTCCCTGCCAGCCATCCATCAACGCCACAGAGATCCCATGTTCCTGGTGAAGCAAACGGGCAGCACCCTCGGCCGGAGGGAGATTGCCATCGTGCGCTGTCACGAAGATCAGCTTCCGGATGCCATTGGCAATCAGTGATTCGGCTATGTCTCGAACCAGGTACATCAGCGTGTCAGGGCGTACCGACACAGTCCACGGGAAGCTCATGTGATTGTGGCTGACACCATAGGTCACTGTGGGCAGCACCAGCGTCTTTCCGAGCGCCCGGGCCAGCGCCTCGCAGATCGTCTCTGCGCCGATGGAATCCGTACCGAACGGCAGGTGGGGACCGTGAAACTCGGTCGCGCCAATCGGCAGGATCGCCTTATCGAAGTCGCCATCCAGGACGGCAGCGCTCGTCATATACTCCAGACGAACTTCCGGTGTCTTTGGTCGCTCAGTCATCAGTGATCCTCTCAGTGACGGCATCATTATTGTAAGTGCCAGATCAGACTTGACACTCCGGTCTTGTTCCGCCTAGGATAATCCCGACGGCTGAAGTCGGAATTACAAACCTCATCAATCACATAGTATATGAAAGGGAACGCGGTGACGATCACCAGCAACGCAATTCTCGATGCAATCAACAACCGCCGCAGTGTCGGCAAGGTTACCGAAGAGATTCCGCCCACCGAGCATATCCAGACGATGCTGGAAGCGGCGATTACTGCACCGAACCACCACCACACCGAACCATGGAGATTCTTCGTGCTGACCGGTGATGCCCGGCTCGGCCTGGGCGATGCGCTGGTCGAAGATCGCCTCTCGGGCGAAGAAGATCCATCCAGCATTCCAGAGGCGGTGATCGAAAAGACGCGCCAGAAGCCACTCCGGGCGCCTGTAGTCATCGGAGTTGCCGTTCAACCGCAACAGCGAGCGAAGGTCTGGGAAGTCGAAGAGGTCTGCTCGACCGCTGCGGCGATCCAGAACATGCTGCTGGCGGCCCACTCACTCGGTCTGGCCACCATGTGGCGCACCGGCGATCCCTGCTACTCCGAACCAGTCAAGCAATTCTTCGGGCTCGGGGAAGAAGATACCCTCCTAGGCATGATTTATGTGGGATACCCGGCATCCGAACCGGCTGCACGCAACCGGACTCCTGTCGACCAGGTAACGACCTGGTGGGATAGCTAGTTCTGCTAGCTGCGTAATCTTGATTACCGCTGAGACAGGCTGGCCCTGCTAGTGTGGTGGGAGACCGATCAAAGGCCGGTCGGCAATCAGAATCGATCATCACCCTGAGGAGCTAGCCTGTGACTGCACAGCACTACGACGCAATCGTTATCGGAGCCGGACAATCTGGCGGCCCGCTAACCGGAGACCTGACAGCCAACGGCTACAAGACCGCACTGGTGGAGCGATCCCGCCTCGGTGGAACCTGCGTAAACTGGGGCTGCACCCCCACCAAGACGATGATCGGCAGTGCCCGGGTCGCCCACATGGCCCGCCGGGCATCGGACTATGGCGTACAGACCGGGAACGTCACTGTTGACCTTGAAACGGTGCGCCAGCGAAAGCGCGACATCGTCACCATGTTCCACGATGGAAGCAGCAACGCGATCCACAACACCGAAAACCTCGATGTCTTCATGGGGAGCGCCCGGTTCATCGACAGGCAAACGATCGAGGTTGCGCTCAATGATGGCGGAACAAGCCAACTGACAGCCGATCGGATCTTCATCAACACCGGAACCGAACCGATCGTACCTGATGTCCCCGGCCTCGATTCCACTCCATCCCTCAACTCCACATCGATCATGGAACTGGGCGAAGTGCCAGAGCATCTGATCATCATTGGGGGCGGCTACATTGCTCTCGAGTTTGGCCAGATGTTCCGCCGGTTCGGTGCGGAAGTCACGATCGTCAATCGCGGCGATCGACTGGTCTCCCGTGAAGAACCGGAGATCTCCGATGCCGTGCAGGACATCCTCGAAGCGGATGGTATTCAGGTGCTGCTCGATAGCTCACTCGAATCAGTATCCGGGACTGAAGGAAGCATTCGCGCATCGATCTCCAGGAAGGGTCAGCCTCAGTCCCACGACCTGTCCGGATCACACATCCTGATCGCCGCCGGGCGTAGACCATCGACGGCGGATCTCGATCTCGGGAACGCTGGTGTAGAGACCGACGATCGCGGGGCCATCGTGGTCAACGGTCGACTGGAGACCAGCACGCCGGGGATCTGGGCCATCGGCGATGTCAAGGGTGGTCCGGCCTTCACTCACATCTCATTCGATGACGGCCGGATCCTGAAGCAGAACCTGTTCGGCGATGGAGACGGGTCTATCGACGGCCGGGTCGTGCCCTACGTGGTGTTCATCGATCCCGAACTGGCCCGGGTGGGTCTCACCGAACAGGAAGCCCGGCAACAGGGCTATCAGGTAAGTGTCGCCAGCATAGAGATGACCAGCGTCGCCCGGGCACTGGAAACCGACGAGACCCGGGGCCTGATGAAAGCGGTTATCGATGCTCAGACCAGCCAGATTCTCGGGGCGACCGTGTTCGGAATCGCCGGTGGAGAGATCATGTCGATAATCCACCTGGCGATGATCACGGGAACCCCATACCAGACCCTGCGGGATGCCCCGTTCGCGCATCCCACCGTTGCCGAAGCATTGAACAACCTGCTGTCGCAAGTGGAGTAGTCAGGTCCGCGAGACGTCAACTGGTAGCCGGGCAGCGGAGCCTGCACTGAGCCTGTCGAACGTGTCTGCCCTACCCGGCGAACTGGTCTGATTGACGGGGGCAGACGGAGCTGCCCGGCTACCGTCACACCCTAAATCTCGCCGACCCGATCCGGCCAGTCGTTCAGGAACAACGTCAGCACCTGCGCCCGTCGAACGACCGAGGACAACACGATGAACTCCCGGTCCGAGTGTGCACCGTCTCCCTCGACACCCATTCCATCCATCAGCAGGGTGTACTGGCCCGTAACGTTCCCGTCCGAACCGCCACCAGTCACCACCGAGGGAAGATCCAGGCCGAGTTTCTTGCCAGCGTCCTTCACCACGCCAAAGAGTTTCTCGTTGCGTTCGCTGTGTTCGACTGGCGGGAACATCATCCCCCCGGAGAGCTCCGTCGTCGTGTCTGGCACGAACTGCATATCGACGATTTCCTGGAACCGCGCCTCGGCCTTTTCTCGCTCTGCATGCGTGTAGACGCGCAGATCGAACTCGCACTCTGCCTGCTCGGCGACGACGTTCGGGCGAATTCCACCCCGGATCACCCCGACGTTCACCGTGGTTCCGGTATCGAAGTTGATCAGTTCATGAAGCCGGATGATCTTCTGGGAGAGCTCTTCAACGGCACTGCGGCCCTTCTCCGGAGCGCCACCAGAGTGCGCTGCCCGGCCGTGGACCGTCATCTTGTAGAGTCCGGCACCCTTGCGCTGGAAGGTGTACTCCCCACCAGCACGGGCCGGCTCCAGAATGCAGGCCGTGTCGGCCTTCTTCGCTTCCTCGGCAATGATCGGACTCGATGTTGGAGAAAGCACCTCTTCGTCGCTGTTGAAGATCACAGTGAGGTTGACTTCGTTCCACACCTTCGCACTGGCTTCCTTGAGTGCGGTCAGTGCCGCCAGCAGGACAACCAGGCCACCCTTCATGTCGTAGACACCAGGTCCAGTGGCTCGATCTCCATCGATCGTAAACGGTCGCTCGGCCACCGTTCCTGCAGGGAAGACCGTATCGAAGTGCCCCACGAAGAGCAGGCTAAGATCGCCCGTGCCCGGCTTGCGGGCCACGACGTGTGCCCCGACCTTCTCCTGCGGCACCTGTTCGACAGCGAAGCCGAGGTCGCCAATCGCCTTCGTCAGAATATCGCTACAGCGGTCTGACTCGTCCTTGTTCCAGGTACCGGAATCGCAGTTCACCAGTTGTTCGAGGAGGTCGATCCAGTGCTGCTCCCGGGCAGCGATCGACTCGATCATCTTCTGTTCGTCTGGAGTCATCGAGAAGGTCCCTTCTGCTTGCGGATGCACGCTCGTTCTCGTCAGAACGCATCCTAGCAGGGGTCAGGGAACTGGGCGAGTGGCAGGCCCGGTCAGATGCTCCCATTCCAGGGGTACGCCGAGACGAACCAACATTCGTCGTACAGCGCTCCGGCGGATAGTCCGGAGCGCTGAGGCGTTCGTCACGGATGTGGCTGGGCGTCGCCGTAGCGCCAGCGATAGTAGTGCTGGCCAACGTTGCCGGCTTCAACCTGCCAACCAGCGGAGTTCCCCGGTGTGTAGGTGAGGCATCGTCGCTGGAAGCACTGCAGCAACACATCCTGCCACTGCCCGCCGACCGGGACGTGCACCCAGTACGCTTCGGTGATCGGAAAGCCTGTGGCGAAGAACGGATTCTCGAACAACGGACCATGAACCGTTCCCTGATGCGTTTGCACTGGACCAGAGCTGTTCATGAAGTTCCAGAAGACCGAGGCGACTGTGTGGTCCGTTTCCGGCACATAGTGCGCGGCGGTCACTCCACGGCCTGACAGTGAGGAATCACTCGATACGGTTCCATCAGCATTAAGGCGCTGCGTTACCTGACTTCCAACCGGGAGATGCCCCCAGGAGCGAAGCGGATCGAGCATCGCATAGGTCGGACTATCCGGGTGGCTGTCTCCGGCAACCTGAACGTTTGCCGGCGCACGATTGACGAACTCGTTGTCGCCGATCTGCATTCTTCCGGTAACAAGCTCCATCACCAGCAGCCCGTTGGTCACATGCCAGGGTGGCGAAGCCCGGTACTGGTTGTCTTCCATCCGGGATTTGTCGAAGTACTGAACAATCCGTGTTCCATCCGGAGCATTACCATAGGGTTCCTCGATCGCCGTGCTGAACGAACCAGGGCCCCACATCCAGGTGCGGTTGACCTGTCCAGCATCGATCGGGAAATCAGTCCGGTCCCGGGTATTACCGAAATTGTCGACGGCACGCTGAACGTCCGGGCCAGAGGCAAACACCGGAGCATCACCTGTGGATGGAGGTGGCTGCACTGGTGGAGCCGGTTGTTCTACCGCGTAGCTAAAACTGCAATTCAGATCGTCACAGACAGTGATGAAGGCGGCCACGACATCCTCGTTGATCCGGCGGGCCGCATTGAACTTATCGGTTTCGAAGCTCAAAACACCAGCAATGTATCCATCACTGTTCCGCCAGACCGAGGAGCCACTCTGCCCGAAATAAGAGTCGAGACGGTTATAGAGAAGGGCGTCGTCTACATCCAGGAAGGATGGCTCAGTGGTCATCCACATCGTGGCAAATGGCTTGTCCGCGGGGTAACCGGCTGTACCTGGGTTGAACGTTGGCGACAACAATGTCTGGTTGGTGAAGATCGCCAGGTCGAACCAGCCCACCTGATTACCGAGCGTTGAATCAGGCAGCACGAGGAGCCCAACATCATAAAAGAGGTCGCCGGTCTGGATCCACCCATCCGGCACCCATCCCCACGCAGCATACTGATACCCGAACGGAGCATGATTCCCGTCGGCGCCAGGAACAACCAGTTGATTATTCATCCATCCGCCAAGCTCATGCACAAAGATGCAGTGCGCTGCGGTAAGCACCACGTTGGGACCGATGAATGTCCCTGAACAATGGTTAAAGCCTCCACTGAACCCACCTTCGATAAAGGTCGTCGCACTCGCGGGAAAGTGAGTAGTGGGACTGATGCGTTGACGGGTGTCCGGTGGAAAGACGCGAAGAAAGTCCGAGTCTTCATCGCTGTTCGAGTTCGGTTCTCGTTCCTCGAACGATAGCTCAGAGTCAGATTCGAACTGGTGGAACTCACCCTCCAGGGCGATACTCATGTCGATCTCGGGATTCAGTTCGAGGTAAAGCCCCGAATCATCGAGATCCTCGGCGTTCTCTTGTGCGAGTACAGGAGCAAATGTCCCGCTCACCAGCATCAGTGCCATCACAATGGCAGCGAGAGTCGAGGCCCGGAATAGTCGTTCGCCCATTATCGATCTTTTCTCCCTCGTCTCGACGCGCACACAAAAGAATTCTCAATGTGCTGTCATCAGGTTCACACAAACTCGACGCGTTGTTGTGGGTTAATCAACTTTTGAAGTCATGCGAACAATCACATTGTTTCTCTTTCTTGTCAATCCCGGGCAATGAAATTCACTAATTGGTTTCGCAATCCGGACACCTGATTACCTTGACCTCCACCCGTCCTGCTACCTATCATGTCCGGGTGCCGGCTGGCCGATGTCTTGCGACAGTGGCCGGGCGATGCCAGTGATTTCGATGGGTCGGTGGGCGAAAGGGCCGGGTGCGTGCAGACAGGCGCAGATGTTCAGCGAACCAGTGCCGCACGCCGGCTGTATCATCGCAACTTCGGATTCGGCGTGGGCAATGGATCATTCGGACTCCTGGCCGAGACGCTGATCCACCCCTCGATCGTTCTGGCTCTCTTCGTCTCCCAGATCAGTGATTCAAATCTGCTCATCGGCCTGGTTCCCGCGATGGCCGCCGGGCTCTGGTTCCTGCCGCAACTCTTCGGAGCCGCACTGACACAGGGCCGCGCCCGCCAGCTCCCGTTCGCCTTCTACGGCACGCTGTTGCGGACACTGGTGATCGGCCTGCTCGGTGTCATCGGGTTTCTCGTCGGTTCGGACGAACCATCCACGCTCCTTATCTGGTTCTTCGTGCTCTACGCCATCTACAACCTGGCGGGCGGCTTCACCAACGTGCCGATGCTGGAGCTCTCGGCCCGGGTGATCCCGGCTAACCGGCGTGGCCTCTTCTTCAGCCAGCGCAGCTTCTGGGGAGGCATTCTCGGTTTCATGGCTGGTTTCCTGATCCAGGGAATCCTGAGCCAGACGGAAGACTTCCCGGCGAACTACGCGCTGCTCTTCTTCGCGGCATTCTGCGCACTCGGCCTCTCGACCTACTTCACCGCGATGATGCAGGAGACGTATGCCGAGCCGTCCGGTCATCGTCAGACGTTCGCCAGCCATCTGGCCGAGGCTCCGCAACTCTTCAACAATTCGGCGTTCCGGCGGTTCCTCGGATTCCGGGTGACGCTCTCGTTGTCAGCGATCGCCGACCCGTTCTATGTTGTCTACGTCCAGCAGCAACTCGGTGCACCGGCGGAGATCATCGGCGTGTATATCATCGGTATGACCGTCGCCCGTTTCGGCTCGAACCTGATCTGGAGCAAACTGGTCGATTTCAAGGGCAACCGGTTCGTGCTTCAGGTTGCCGCATTGATGCGTCTCGGAATCCCAATGATTGCGCTCCTGCTGCCACCTCTCTATGGCTGGGATACGTTTGCGGATCGGGTTCCCGGCGGGGATGACTCGATCTTCTACGTCTTCGGGCTGATCTTCGTGCTCTACGGTGCGGCGCTGAGTGCCCAGGCACTGGCGAACCTGACGTATGTCATGGACGTTGCCGAGCCAGAGCAGCGACCGGCCTACTTCGGGCTGACAAATACCATCCTGGGATTCGTGGCCTTCATCCCGGTACTGGGCGGCATCATGGTGGACGCCTTCAGTTTCGAGTTCGTCTTCATCGTCACGTTCCTGATCGCATTTGCCGGTGTGGTTGCCAGTGGACTCCTGCACGAACCGCAGAGCGGCGACACGCGCTCGATCCGCGGAGCGCTCCGCACCCAATACCGAACCTGGCGACAGTAGAACCGGTCAGACCACTTCCGAGTCCGGTGTAGCTCTCCCGCTAACGTACAACCGGGCTTCTCCCGACATCTTCCGAATTAACCGCAACGACCCGGAGCCGAGCGAGTCGGGGACGATTGAGACCCGCCAAATAGATGAGAATCAGGCTGGGGCGAGATAACTGAAACACCGCTCCGGCGTTGTTGCCGGAGCGGTGAATACCACCGAGCGGGTTGTACGAGAGCGCTACCGCAGCTGCAGCACTAGTTAGCCTCGTGGAGAATCATCGCCAGGTTCATGCACGTGTTCGGCCCGGCCAGGTGAGGGAGATCACCTTCGCCTAGAAGCGGGTGATCATCATCGCGATTCTCGGCGCCGTCGAGTGCGGAGGTACACCCTGCATCGTGTGTCTTGAGCATCTCGCTCATCAATCCAGGGATTCTCGGTCCGTGCGTGCGGAGCACGAGCATTACATCTTCGTCGCGGGCATCGCCGAGGATGGCATCTTCCGCTTCGCCCATGACAAGTTGATTGGCTTCGAAGTCAGGATCGACGGTAAGACGACCCTCTGGAAGGTGGGCCGCGAAATTCGCCTTCCCGGATCCTCCCACTACGGAGCCAGCTGCGTAGAATGCACTCCGTATGTCGTCACCCTCAAACAGCACCCACCAGACAGTTGCGACGTCACCAGGTTCCAAACCGCTGGCGTTCAGACCCATCCGAACGCCGTTGTTGTTGCGCAGCAATGTCGATTCGCCTTCGATATCGCCAACTTCGAATGTAACGGATTCTCGCTCTGCGCGCTGACTGTTGCCCTGATTAGCGAAGGCGGTCAATCCACTCGCCATGAGGGCCAGTGCTGACAGTATCAACGCGGATTTCAGCTTCAGATTCATAACCGTTCGCTCCTTATCTTCCTGGTTCCGACCAAGCGTCCAGGTTACGTCACGGCTACCGCTGGCTCGGCGACATGCCCCATGCCTTTCGAGGCAAAACGCCTGATTCATAGAGCGGTGCTGAGTCTAGTTGCTCGTTCTGGGCACCACGGCAATCTGAACGTTTTTACCGAGCATGCGGGGGTCGGCAAACGTGCAAACACCAGGGAAAACCATGTTGCTGCAACTCCCTTCCGGGATCCTTATAGCTACGGCATATCTGTATGGTCCCGCTCGTGGTGATGTTATGGTAAAGCACATGCAAATACCGGAATGTAAGCTCGATTACAAATATCGGCTGCAGAACATGACAAGTGCGGCATATGATTCGACTCTGCTCAATCCCTTAACCGCAACGACCCGGAGGGGGAGACCGGGTCGGTGCGTCACACGGGGGAGTGTGGGGATAGAGGTGGTAAAGGAATGTCGTTGTGTCAGGCGAGTTCTCGCTCCAGCAGTGCCGTTGCCAGGCCGATTGCCAGCCCACTGGCCACGATCAGCGGCGCGGACTGAGAGATCGCCTGTGCCACGTCGACACTGAAGCCGATGGCCAGCGTTGAAACGATCAGCATGATGATAAGCGTGGCCACGGTTCCTGCAATGATTGGTGATCGGTGCATACGTACGGCGCTCCTTTTAGAACTCGCGTTCCGAACATCTGTACGTATTATAGTAGAACACCCGTTCTCTAATGTCAAGTAATTTCAGAACATTTGTGCCAGACAGTCAGCGAATCGTCCTGAACTGCTCTGCTAGAATGGCAGAAGCTCGTCCAGACGATGAACTGAACGCATATTTGTTTCACTCGTGCTCTTACCGAGGCGGGCGACCCGGGCAGAGTCCGAGCATCTTCATCAGGAGGAATCCATGGCAACAGCTGAACGCACCTATCAGAACTTCATTAACGGCAAGTGGGTCGATGCCTCGGCCACTGAGCGCCGCCCCGACCAGAACCCGGCCGATACTCGAGAAGTGCTCGGGGAGTTTCCGCGCTCGACGGTAGAAGATGTCCGGAGTGCGATCGACGCCGCGGTTGCCGCCCTGCCAGAGTGGCGCAGGACCTCCGGGCCGCAGCGGTCGGCGATCCTCCACAAGGCAGCAAATCTGCTCGAACAGCGAGCCAGCGAAGTCGGTGAGGCACTCACCCGCGAAGAAGGCAAGACGATCGCTGAAGGTGTCGGCGAGGTCATGCGTGGGGTGGCGATTCTTCGCTACTACGCCGGGGAGCCATTGCGGCCGTTCGGAGAGAATTACCAGGCCACGAACCCGACCACGTTTCTCTACACCGAGCAGGTTCCACTGGGAGTGGTCGGGGTGATTACGCCCTGGAACTTCCCGGCCGCGATTCCTATCTGGAAGCTCGCTCCATGTCTGGCCTACGGCAACGTCGCGGTGTTCAAGCCGGCAGAGTTGACCCCGCTGACCGCCCATCTGATTGTCGAGACCCTGGCCGAAGCGGGACTTCCGGATGGGGTGTTGAACATGGTGCAGGGGCCGGGCTCGGTTGTTGGTAACGAACTCGCCACCAACCCGAAGGTCAACGGGGTCACATTCACCGGCTCAGCGGAGGTCGGAAAGCAACTCTACCGGGTAGCGACCGATCGCGGAGCGCGTGTTCAGCTGGAGCTCGGTGGCAAGAATCCGCTGATCGTGGCCGAGGACGCCAGTGTGGATCAGGCAGTCGAATTGGCGATCTCCGGCGCGATGCGATCAACCGGCCAGAAGTGCACGGCCACCAGCCGGGCGATTGTGGTCGGTCGGGTTGCCGATCAGTTCACGGATGCACTCGTCGATCGGGCGAAGTCGCTCAAGGTCGGACCCGGAATCGATACAGAAAATTACATGGGGCCACTTGTCTCAGAGGACGCGCGAAATCGAGTACTGGAGTACATCGACGTTGGGAAGCGAGAAGGGGCCACCGTGCGTACCGGTGGTGAGCAACTGTCCGGTTCAGACTACGAACACGGCTATTTCGTAGAACCGACGATCTTCGACAACATGAAGCCGGAGATGCGGATCGCCCAGGAGGAAATCTTCGGTCCGGTGATCGGCGTGATTCGGGTCGATTCGATCGAGGACGCCATCAAGATCGCCAATGATGTCGATTATGGCCTGAGCGCATCGCTGGCAACCCGCGACATCGGCCGGGCGTTCGAGTTCATCCGGCAGATCGAGGCTGGAATCGTTCACGTCAACTCGGAAACAGCCGGCGCCGAGCCACATGTGCCGTTCGGCGGAATGAAGGACTCGAGTTCGTACTCCCGCGAGCAGGGCCGCGCTGCCATGGAGTTCTTCACGCAGACCAAGACGGTCTATCTGGACATGCCGTCCGGATAAAGGCAACTGAGTAGCACTGCGGAATCAATCTCGCTCCGATGGCGCCTGTTGCTCATCTTCCTGAGCGAAGCCGAATGGGTCGCCAGTCTACCGGGCTTAAACTTCTCCCCTCTCCCAGAGTTGGGAGAGGGGCCGGGGGTGAGGGCCACTGTCAGCGCAACAGGCGCCGCAACAGTACGCCCACCAGCAACAAGACACCCGCGATCAGCAGTCCAGGCAACAGGTATTCGCGTAGCCCAGGTGCGGTGGGTGGCGGTGGGATCGGTTCATTCTGGTTGATCCCGTCTTCCGGCTGCATTCTGGCTGCAGCACGGCGGGCCATTTCGAGGTGCAGACTTCGTTCACCGCTCGCCATGGCCCAGCGATGATTGAAGGCAAAAATCGGTCGCAGCAGAGACGAAAGGTAACGCAGCAGCGGCTTCTCCGCCCGTATGCTCCAATCGTAAGTCACGTCTACGAACGATCCATCCTGCCGCAATCGCCATTCACCCCGACCCTCGAAATCCCCCCAGGATTCCAGAGCGAAGCTGTGGGGGTAGTCGGACTCGGTGACGCGAAACTCCCAGCGTAGCGTATAGGGAAGCCAGCCCCTCGTATAGAGCGAAACTTCCTTGCCGATCCCGTCTTCGTCGCCAGGATCGGTGACCTTCACGTCCAGATAGACGGCCGGCCACCAGCGAGGCAGTTCTTCCGCCTCGCTGAGGACTTCGGCAACCTCTGCGACGGTCCCGGGGACGCGCCATTGGGTGACAAAGTGATAATTGTTGGCGCTCATTGATCTCTCATCACATAATGAATGTACGCAATCAGGAGGAGGATGCCGGCCATCCCGCCAGTGAAGATCCAGCTCGTCGGGTAAGACCAGTCAAGGTCGGCTCGAGCGACAACGATCGCAATGAGCATCAGAGCAACCGTGATCGCTTTCGTCTTCAGCAGATACCGGGAACTGGCCCAGCTACCGTCCCAGGCGACTGCCATGCCCACCAGACCAGGCAGGATAAACATCGAAGACATGATCCGGGACGTAAGCGGCGTCAGGTCCCAGGGCCAGGTTGGAATCATCAGATCAGGCACGATGAACAGCAACACGGCGGCACTCGTCAGTACTACGCCCAATACGCCCAGTATGACGCGAATCGACGAGGGAAGTTCCCCTTCCCGCGCCAGCTGAACCCCGGCAGCCAGACGGTGGTTGAGGTACCAGAGGATCGGCAGAATAACGGGCACACCGAAATAGAGCACCACCCAGACCCAGAAGCCCCAGCGCTCGTGAACGAAATTCTCCCAGTGGATGAGCGTGGCAATCCCCAACGTGCCAGCAAATGCGGCGATCGGCAGGAAGCCGAGCCAGACGTGGCGCCAGCGTCGGGAAATCAACACAATCATGAAGAAAGAAGCCCCGCCGAGGTAGGTAGCCCCCAGCATCATGGAGGACATCAATGGCCGTAGCGGCCAGGCGAAACGATCGATACCGACATCCGGCAGTATGTAAAGCATGAGAGAGGCGCCCAGAAGGATCGGAATGAGCACCGCGGACAACACCAGGAGCACAGGCTGAACAGAAACATCGTCAATGGCAGGTGAATCGTCTGGGACTGAACGCATTGCATCCTCCGTTTCGTCTACGGAAACAGACCTCAGCGATCAGTGTGGTGGGGACTACGGTAGAGAGATTGGCACACTGCAGCAATCAGGGACCCAGGTCGGAGATTCCCGGCCGCATGACGAAGCTCACGAATGTCTTCTACACCTCCCTCTCAGGATCGACTGGAGTGTCGTCTTCCTGATCGAGCGGCGGGCGCCACTTGAGATAGAGCCAGGTCAGCGCTACCAGACCCAGCATTCCGAGAATCAGCAATCGCTCGATCGTCAGCGCACTGTCAGCATCAACGTTTGAGAACTGCGCCGACGCATCCTCTGGTCTGAAGAGCAGAAATGCCAGCGCCAGCAACAGGGCGACGATAATAATCGCCAGATTCCGGCGACTCAGAATCGTGTCCCACATGTCGGGCCTCGCTTCCACGGTTCAGCGTGTCACGTGGGTGGGTGCCATCAGTTACGTATACCGATATGCAGAGCAACGGTGCCCCCACCAACGAGCTTGTAGCGCACGTTACGCAGGTTCGCTGCACGCATCATACCAGCGAGGTCTTCGGCCGGCGGGAATGCCCCGACCGAGTCAGGCAGATACCGATAGGCATCACGATCTCCGCTGATTACGCCGCCAATCACTGGTACTACGTTGTGGAAGTAGAGATTGAACGCATTGCGAAGCGTAGCGTTCTGCAGCGGAGTCATCTCCAGAATGACCATGCGGCCTTCCGGGCGTAGCACCCGGGCCATCTCCTGAATGCCCTGTTCGTAGTCTGGAAGGTTTCGCAATCCCCAGGCGATCGTCAGGGCATCGAAGGAGCCGTCCGGAAACGGCATGTTCATGGCATCACCCTGCAGAAAAGTGACCCCTGCGACCGACTGATGCTGGCGTTTGGCCTCGGCAGCCACGATCATCTCATGGGAGAAATCGAGCCCGGTTACGTCTGGCACACCCTGATCGCTCAGCTCGAGGGCCAGATCACCAGTACCGGTGGCGACATCCAGCGCGCGTTCGGCACCCGCGCCAATGGCAATGGTTGCCGCTTCACGGCGCCAGGCAACGTCACGACCGCCGGTCATGAGCCGGTTCATCAGGTCATATCGACGGGAAATCCGGTCGAACATCCCCTGCACATCGGACGGCGCCAGCAATGCGCCCGGCTTCTCATTGGTTGCGTTCACGTCGCCATCCCTGCTAGCGTGGGAGCGCCGGAACAGCCTCCCCTGCGATCATCGACTGGCCACTCGTCGCCACTTCGACAACGTGATCCACGATCCGCCCCGGAATGTTTACGCCGGTGGTGTGGATACTGTTGCGAAACTCCATCGTGGCGTTGATCTCGTTCAGCAGCAACCCGCGTTCGGGATGCTCGAACAGGTCAACAGCAAGGATACCGCCTCCGACCGCCTGAGCGGCACGTCGGGAGAGTTCGTCGATCTCCGGCGTCACCGGGCAATTGGTTGCCTCGGCACCCCGAGCCGTGTTGGTGATCCAGTGATCCGAACTGCGGTAGATCGCGGCGATCGTCTCGCCACCAACCACGAATGACCGGATGTCGCGTCCGGCCTTCTCCACATATTCCTGAAGATAGATCGTGCCGTGGTGGAAGGATCCGAGACGCAGCTTGTGCTCGAGAATCGAACGCGCCGCATCCGGGCTATTGACCCGGCCAAGAAGACGTCCCCAGGAACCGATCGCCGGCTTGATGACCGCCGGGTAACCGAGGTCCTCGAGCGCTTCCATCGCCATATCCACATTGAAGGCAACCCGGGTTCGCGGCTGCGGCAATCCGGCCTGGGCCAGCGCTGAGCTCGTCAGGAGCTTGTCGTTGCAAGTGTTGAGTGCGTCCGGGGTGTTGACGACTGGGATTCCCCAGCGATGGAACCATGCCAGCAGGTGAGCGGTGCGCTGCTGTGAGACGCTGCGGCCAAGCACGGCATCGTATCGGGGCGGCGGGGCCGTCAGGTCGAGCTGAATACGGCGATCATCGATGCGTTCGACGTCGATCCCACGTTGCTCGAACTCGCGAAAGAGCAGGCGCTCTTCCGGCCTGAGCTGGCCATGAACGACGGCTATCGTTGGTCGGGCAAAATCTGTGATGAAGTCCATTGTCTGGTTCTCTCTCCCTGAAAGCATGAATCAACCGGTCTGCGTTCAGCATGGGTCACGGAGTGTGTCTGTCCGTGCCCGCACGGTTTGCAGGCTTTCAGGCGTTTGAGAACCGATTTCTGTTTCCGGGAGACGGAGAGGTTAGCAGCGAAAAGCCGCTGGATCATCGCGATGGTCGTGGTAGTCATCGGTGTACCTCGTTTCGTCTCGTCCGGATTCAATCAATGAACACCTCCGGAGAAACGAAAAAACCGCCATCCCCGGTCAAGGGACGAGCGGTGTCTGCTCGTGGTACCACCCCACTTCGTCACAGCCTTTCGGTCTGCGACCTTACCCTGTGCAACAGCGTGGTGACGTAAGTGCTGCGACACAGTGGTTCAGGTAACGGGGAACCTTACCCGTCGTCGCCTACTGAGAATCGGAGAGATCCCGTTCGGAACGAAGCTCGGAGGTCTTTTTCGCCGACATTTCCGGTACCGCTTCTCAGCTACCGCGGTTCTCTGTTCCGTTCCTGTCGGTTACTCGTCCTCGTCAACGCTGATCGAGTTCGAATGTCAGCTACTACTGTAGCCCAGATCCGAGGCTGCGTCAACAATGGCGGGTTCACACGCTGGCAGTGGCTGACCCTGTTGTTCTGGACTTACTGACAGAGGTTGAAGGGGAGCGTCAGTCAGCGGTGGTCTGGCTCGGTTGCTGGCAATGGCCACAGGTGCCGAAAATCTCCAGCCAGTGCCCCTCTATGCGGAAATTCGTCTCGGATGCCAGCTGTTCGACCAGTTCGTTGACGTTGCAGCCCTGAAACTCGACCACATTGCCGCAGCCGGAACAGACCATATGATGACGATGTCCCGGGCCTCGTAGCACATAGCCATGAGCGCCGTCTGGCTGGTGAACCCGGTCGAGAATCTCCAGATCGACGAGTACATCGATCGTGCGGAACACGGTTGCCCGGCCGATTCCGGAGCCACGCTCACGCAATTCTTCGAAGAGTTGCTCGCCCGTGAACAGGCCATGACGCGCGTGGATTTCTTCCACCACTTCAATCCGGGGATCTGTCACCCTGAGGCCAGTCTGCTTCAGTTGTTTCAACGTATCACTGACGCTACGCATGACACCTTTCGTTCGTTTCCTGTTTCCGATTATACCGGAGAACTCATGCCAGCAAACCACGAATCAGACCCGGATGAAGTGTCGAATGACACTCCATCCGCGCAGGAAACGGTCAAATCTACTGCAACCAGACGGCCGGTTCGTACAGTGCGCTACGAAGCGCCGCCCACAGTGTCTGATATTGATCCCAGAGGTGCGTCCCTTCGATCCGGATGCTCAGTGGCCCGGTCTGCTCCGCACCCTCGGTTCGCCCGGCTCGATCAGCCTGCTGCATGGTGTTGAAATCGACTTCGATCGTCTGCGGACGTTCCGGGGTATAGAGATTCACGCTCCCGATCTTCCCGACGGCCTCACGGGCCGCTTCGGTGATCTCAGGCAGGGTCGCCGCGGGTGGGCGACAGATCGCCGCATTTCGTCCGCAGGATTCTTTGACCGTCACGGTCTGGATCTCCGACCCCAGGAAATCGGTGGCTTCCCCGATAGTTGTCGCGTCACCCGTCACCATGACCGTCGGGATCCCCAGCGAAGCCAGCACGGCAGCGTTGAGGCCCGTCTCGCCGTGAGGCCGGCCGTTGATGCGGAGTTCGGAGACAACCGCGCCAGCGATCGTATGCGGGTGAATCGCTTTAAAGGTTCGGGCCATGGCGTGATAACCGACGAACACGGCGCAATCGAAAGTCCGGCTATCGGCCCCTTCCAGCTGGCAGTGTGGCTTGGCATCGCCCGAACCAGTCAGCAGGTGAGCACCACTGTGCATGTCCTCGAAGATCATGTTCCGCATCGGGCCGTGTGAATCATTGACCAGGATATAGTCCGCGCCAGCCTGCACCAGGCCCTCCACGGCGGCGTTGGCATCGTCGGTCATGAGTTTGCGACCCCGATTGTATTCGGGCTGGCCGATCATCATCATGTCACCGTGGGTGATACCGGTGATCCCTTCCATATCGACCGAGACGTAGATATTCATCGTTTTCGAACCTTTCACGTTTGTGAAATAAACCGCGCGGCTGCTGCGTTGAGGCTCAGGGTACCGGAAATCGGGTCCGGGTGGAACCGGAATCGATCTCACGCACCTGTCCGATTGATCATTGCTATCCATCGTGGAATCCGGCAACATTGGTTCACGGATAGCGCACGATCGAGCTGTCCACATCACCCAGGAGATCATTGCGTGAGCTCGTCGTCACAGTCTGAAGCAGAAGCTGCCGCTCAACAGCAGACAGGCCCATCCGAAAAGCTGATCGTCGCACTCGTCAGTGCCTGTACTTTTGTCTCGGTTCTCAGCACAACAATGTTCAACGTGGTCCTGCCGGAGATCGGCCGGGACTTCGATGTCGGGCCTGCCACACTTGGCTGGCTATTCACCGCATACTCGCTGATCTTTGCCGTGGCGACAACCTTCTACGGTCGGCTCGGCGATCTTTACGGCATACGGCGGTTTCTGACAATCGGCATCGGCATCTTCTCAATCGGTTCAGCGCTCGCTGCACTGGCGCTGAGTTTCGAGCTGCTGCTGGCTGCCCGGATTTTTCAGGCAACCGGTGCGGCGGCGATACCGGCGCTCGGCACCGCAACACTCTTCAGGATGGTTCCTGCCAGGCGGCGTGGGATGGCCATGGGCTATATGAGTGCGGTGATCGGCACCGGGGCTGGTCTCGGTCCGGTGATTGGCGGCATGCTGGCGGAGTTTCTCTCCTGGCGGGCACTTTTCCTGGTGCCGGGCACGCTTTTCATCATGATTCCAGTCTTGCTGAAACTCCTTCCACCGATGGAAGGTCGTGGAACCGGCAAACTGGATGTCATCGGCGGAGCTCTGGTGGCGATGAGCCTTGGTGGCCTACTGATCGCGGTTACCAATCTGGAACGGGCCGGGCTAACGTCTCCGGTAGTCTATGGACCGTTCATCGTCTTCGTTGTTGTGATGCTGGCGCTCATCCACCGTATTCGCTCGCGAGAAGACTCCTTCATCCCAAAATCCGTGCTCGCCAACCGGAACTTCGTGCTGCTATGCCTGACCGCAGTCGGTATGACCGCCACCGCGATGGGGTCGATGGTCACCTTGCCACTGCTGCTCGATTCGGTACAGGGTGTGCGGGTCGGTCAGATCGGACTGGTCATGCTGCCGTCGGCCATAGCATCGGCGGTGCTCGGTCCCGTCGGTGGACGACTGGCCGATCGCTACGGTTCGGTTGTCCCACTGAGAATCGGATTGACCTCGCTGGTCTTCGGGGCCCTGATGATGTCGACGTTCGGCACAAGTGGCTCGGCGATTACCGTGTCGATCCTGGGAATCAGTTTCGGGATGGGAATGGGGATGGCGGCGGCTCCACTGCTCAACAGCGTTTCCATGATTCTGCCGACCAGCCAGAGCGGAACCGGTGTCGGACTCATCCACATGGTCTTTCTGATGGGTGGCTCGTTCGGCGTGGCTGTGAAGACAGCGATCATCGATGCCAGAATCAACGCAACCAGCGCGTTCAATCCACTCCACTCTGGCGACGGTGCCGGGTTCTCGGATGCATTCCTGGTCGTACTGTGTGCTTCAGCCGTTTCCCTGTTCATCGTGACCCGGTTGCTGCACGTTCCGAAACCGGGTGACTTGCCGGATGAAGAGCCAGCCGCAGCTGACTCGAATTCATCGCAACCATCAGAAGCAGCTGTCGGATCGCCCCGAACCTGATCGGTTCTCCGCCCGTTGCCCAAACAACGGGTTCACGGTAGGGTGAATCATTGAATTCGCCGCCTCTACCCACGGAGAACACAAGCGATGGCTCATGACGAACTCTGCTTCTCAACCGCAACCGATATCGCCGCCCGAATTCGCTCCCGGGACATCTCTGCGCGCGAGGTGATGGAAGCCCATCTGGCACAGATCGAGAAGATCAACCCCACCGTCAATGCGATCGTCAGCCAGTTGCCACCAGACGATTCACTGAAGGCAGCTGAACAGGCAGACGCAGCGCTGGCGCGAGGTGATGACATCGGACCACTACACGGGTTGCCGATCGCGCACAAGGACACGGAAGCAACGAAGGGCGTTCGCAGCACCTCCGGTTCGCCGATTCACGCCGACCTGATCCCGGAGCACACATCGTTCCATCTGGAGCGCGTTCAGGCCGCTGGAGCGATCATGATCGGCAAGACTAACGTTCCAGAATTCGCCGCTGGTTCTCATACCTTCAATCCGGTGTTCGGGGCGACCTACAATCCGCACGATCAGACCAAAACGGCCGGAGGGAGCAGCGGTGGTGCGGCCGTGGCGCTCGCCTGTGGAATGCTCCCAATCGCCGACGGCAGCGACCTTGGGGGATCACTCCGAAACCCCGGCAACTTCAACAATGTGGTCGGGTTTCGCCCATCGCCTGGACGAGTTCCAAACATCCCGAACGCAACCGGTTACAACTGGATCTCCATCAAGGGTCCGCTGGCCCGCACCGTTTCCGATACCGCCCTGCTCTTCAGCACGATGGTCGGTCGCGACGATCGCGATCCGCTGCTGATCGACGAACCGGGCGATCGCTTCCGCCAGCCACTCGATCGCGACTTCTCGGGCGTCAACATTGCCTGGAGTCCGGATCTCGGCGGTTTGCCGGTCGATCACCGCGTTTCCGAGGTGCTGTCGAAGGCGATCCCGGTGATGCAGAACGACCTTGGTACCAACATCGATGAAGCCACGCCGGATTTCAGCGATGTCGACTGGGTGTTTCAGGTCTTCCGGGCCTACCGGATGGCCGCTACGTTCGACCCGATCTTCGAAGCCAACCGGCATCAGATCAAGGAATCCGTGATCTGGAACGTAGAGCAGGGACGATCCTTCACCGCGGTCGATGTGGGACTGGCCGAACAGAAACAGGCCGCCTTCTACCAGCGGATGCTGGCATTTCTGGAGAAGTACCAGTTCCTGATCTGTCCGGTCAATCAGGTACCGCCGTTCGATGTGTCGATCGACTATCCAACCGAGATCAACGGCGTGCAGATGGAGAACTACATCAGCTGGATGAAATCGGCCTACTACATCAGCACCGCTGGTTTGCCATGCATATCGGTTCCCGCCGGCTTTACCAGTGACGGACTTCCGGTTGGGCTGCAGATCGTTGGACGCCCGCGGGACGACTTCGGAGTTCTGCAACTGGCACATGCCTTCGAGCAGGCCACGCAACACTGGAAGATCCGACCGCCCGTCGTAGCCTGAGTCGAGCTGATTCCGTTACCATTCCCGCCGGGAGTCGGCGGACTGACAGGGAGTGGGGATGGACGGGATCTCGGCCGATTCGCTCGACATCGCACCAGATCTCTGGTTTGCGCTGGATATTCTCGGCACGTTTGTCTTTGCCCTGAGTGGCGGGCTGCTGGCTGCCCGGAAACGGTTCGACATCGTCGGCATCATCGTCCTCTCCGTGGCAGCGGGCCTCGGTGGGGGCATGACCCGGGATGTTCTGCTCGGGGATACGCCTCCGGTGGCGTTTCGAGAAGAGATCTATCTGCTCACTGCGTTGCTCGCAGCAGCTGCGGTGTTTCTGTTGTATCAGCAGTTCAATCGAATGGATTACTCGATCCGGCTCCTGGATGCCGTCGGGCTGGGCGTCTTCGCCGTCTCCGGAACGTTGAAATCACTCGACTTCGATCTCGGGCCGCTGCCAGCGATTCTGCTCGGCACCGTCACTGGAGCGGGTGGGGGTGTCATCCGTGATCTGCTCGCCCGTGAAGTGCCGCTGATCCTCGAACGAGACATATACGCGCTGGCTGCGGTTCTCGGGGCAACGACGCTGGTGATTCTGCTCTGGCTGGGGCTGGATACAGCGATCGCCGCCGGAATCGGGGTTCTGGCGACGATCGGCATTCGCGTTCTGGCACTCCGCTACAACTGGCAGGCACCGCGAGCCAGACGTTTGACGCACGACGATCCTGATGCCAGTTAGCCCGGCCAGACGGGCTACAGTGTGATGACCTGATCCGGCGGGTTGCCGGCCAGAGCGCTGTAGAGATCAGGGAAACAGCCGACCATGACGCCATCGACGACTCCGGACGGCGTGCAGTTGCCGGGTTCTCCTTCGGCAAGCTGGCGCTCCAGGGCGCACTGGTCGCACATCATCAGCATGATGCCCTGCTCTTTGGCAACCTTGGCCAGACGCTCGCCGATCGGGTCACCTTTGCGCAGGACGTAGTTGTTGTCATCGAAGAAGAACATACCGATGACATCGACGCCGTGAGTCCCGGATTCCAGCTGCGGGAGAATCATCTTCCCCATCTTGTAGCTGGCAGTGTGTCCGGATGTACTGAATACGTAAGCAACTTTCACCGAGAGGTTCCCTTCAAATTTCACGCTGACAGACCCGTTGCTGTCAGTTTGCAAACTTTAGCGGATAGAAAGTGTTCGGGCAACGCCTGAGCCGAACGGGGACGCTCCAATGTCGCCGGCGAGCCGGTCTGCGGGGCGGGGGCAGACAGAGCTGCCCGGTCTACCGAAATACGTTCTGACACTCTCCCCTCTCCCAGAGTTGGGAGAGG
>REEK01000021.1 GCA_007695115.1 Sphaerobacteraceae bacterium | reverse complement strand
AGTGCATCGTCATTCCACCGGGACATGATGCCTGGACCGTTGGTGATGATCCCTATGTCTGCATCGATCTTGGCGCGCAGATCTACGAACATCTGGCGAACGGATCCGGGGGACAGGGGTAATTTCATCGGATGAGCAGGATCCTCGATCACCTGAAATGCGGCATCACCTCCCGGGCGAACAGGCGTATGCCGTCGGTGCTCGGAGCATCGAGGAACCAGAGCATGATGTGATGGGCGCCGGCATCGAGGTACGGCTGGAGTTGTTGTTGTACGTCGGCCGGTGTCCCGATCAGCGTTGTCTGACGGAACGATTCTGGAACGACATCGCTCTTACCACTGGCGAACGCAGCCAGTGCCTCACCGTCTTCGACATCCAGACCGGGGTTCAGATCGAGCATTCCCTTGAGGCGATGGCGTACCGACTCCATGTCCGGCTCGATGATCACCTGAAGCTCCATGCTGATCTCGAGTTCCGAGAAATCCCGCCCTTCCTGCTCACACGCTGTCCGAACCAGTCCGAGCCGGTGCTTCAACTCCGAAACGGAGATCGGCATGGTGTTCCAGCCCTGCGCGTATAGAGCAGTGGCGCGAAGGATCTCCGGATGCACTTCGCCCAGCCAGATCGGTGGGTGTGGCTGCTGCATCGGCTTCGGGGTGCAGACCGCCTGATCGACCTGGAAATACTGGCCCCGGAAATCGAGCGGTTCCCGGGAGGTCCAGAGCTTGATCGTCAGATCCAGGCCTTCGAGCATCGATGCTGCCCGCTCGTCGTCATCTTCCATCGAGGACAACCCGTAGGCGTGGTGCTCCCGTTTCTGCTGGCCCACGTCGTAGAAGTGGATGAGTCGACCCCCGGAGATCTGATCCAGCGTGGCAGCCATTTTTGCGGCGAGTGCCGGATGCCGGAAGAAGTGCCCCTGATGGATCATCCCCAGTTTTGCTTGGCTGGTCGATCCAGCCAGCGCCGAGAGTACGGTCCAGCCTTCGAGGATTGCCTCATCCTTGCCCAGCATCAGGTGATCGGCTACCCAGAGGGAGTCGTAGCCGAGGCTCTCGGCGAACTGGCCAAGCTGCATGGTGGTGATGGGATCGAGTTCGCTGAAATTCGGAGTACGGAAATGGACACTCCCGGGATTGGCGAAAATCGGCAGGCAGTAGCCGAACTGAGGTGTGCTCATGCGTTGCCACCTTTCTCATCCGATGCGGACGGTTGATCGACGAGATAGCTGGCTGGCTCTCCCTCGAGGAATCGCTTCAGGTTGAACCAGAGTTCCTGCGAATCGTGAACCCAGGTCCAGGGCGCCAGCGCCCCACAATGTGGGGTCAGCGTCACCCGGGATGGATAGCGAGCATGCAGATCGAGCAGTGGATCATCCTCCGGCAACGGCTCCTCCGCGAAGACTTCGAGCGCCGCACTGCCGATCGTTCCGTTTTCGATCGCTTCCACCAGCGCCGACTGATCGACCAGTTTCCCGCGTGCGGTGTTCAGAAACAGCGATGTTGGCTTCATCAGCGAAAGCTCACGCTGGCCGATGATGCCCTGAGTCTGCGGATTGAGCGCCAGCTGGACGCTCAGGATGTCAGCCTGCTGAAATATCTCGTCCCACTCCACGTACCTCAGGCCGTATTCCTGCTCCAGTTCCGGAAATCTGACGATATCCCAGTAGATGATCTCGGTGCGGAACGCGTTGGCAATCCGGGCGATCGGTCGAGCGATCTCGCCGAACCCGAGCAGCCCGAGTTTGAGATCTTTGGCCGCCAGTGTGCCGGGGAATCGTCCCCAAGACTCGCCATACTCTCGCTCATGCATGTGTGTTCGGATTGCTGGCAGTTGCTTGAGATGGTTGAGGATCATCGCCCAGGCCTGTTCGGCGACAACAAGATAGTTCTCCAGTGGGGTGGCTGCCACCGGGATTCCCATGTCGCGGGCAGTATCGACTGGCACCCCGCGATGGTCCTGCCCCAGATGCTGGATGAAGCGCAGCTTCCTGGCTGATCGGAGCACATCCTCCGGCACCGTCTCCTTGTGGAGGATCAGGATGTCCGCATCCACGATCTCCTCACGCAGGTCTTCGATCGACTGCATGGCCCGGAGGTGAGACGTGTATTCCTCATAGAGCTGCACGAAACCCTGGGTGTACTTCTCCGTGTCGTAGAGCCAGACCAGATCGATATCGTAGTTGCTGAAGATCTCCCGAAACCCCTGCACGAGATCCCGGGCTTCCGGGTTCTGTCGCAGCAAATCACGCTGAGTGCGCTCGTCCCATTGATCCCAGGAGCGGACCCCGAGCAGTGTGTTTCCGATGTTGTCCCAGACGACGATCTTCAGCTGTTCCACCGCGTGCTCCCTCTCTGCCTGCCCTGCCGATGGGTCGTCAGATGTTCGTAACTGACTGGCCTTCTGACACTTTATCCGGTCAGAGATCGATTTTGAACAGTCTAGCCGACGAACAGGGCAAGAATCCTGGAGGAGTCTCGGCCCCGGATCGAGGGTTGACCCGGGGCGCTTACGAGAGCAGTGTCGATGAAGCTAGCTGTCGGTCAGCAAGCCATACTGCGCGGTGTAAAGCCGTTCGTAGAGTCCACCGGCCGCCAGCAGTTCCTTGTGGGTGCCTTCGGCAGCGATACCATCCTCATCCATCACCACGATCCGGTCGGCGTTCTGAATCGTCGCCAGCCGGTGAGCGATCACCAGTGTCGTCCGACCGGCAGCCAGCTCATTCAATGCCTGCTGGATAAAGCGTTCGGTCTCGGAATCGAGCGCCGATGTCGCCTCGTCGAGAATCAGAATCGGTGGATTCTTGACGAACATCCGGGCGATGGAGAGCCGCTGCTTCTGCCCGCCGGAGAGCTTCACGCCACGCTCGCCAATGATGGTATTCAGACCGTCCGGCAGGTCGCGAATCACGTTGTCGAGTCTGGCCCGACGCACAGCTTCCCGGATCTCCGCCTCGGTCGCATCGAGTTGACCGTAGGCGATGTTCTCACGGACGGTTCCGCCAAAGAGGAAGACATCCTGCTGAACGATCCCGATCTCCCGCCGCAACGATTCCAGCGTCATCTGCCGGATGTCCATCCCGTCGATCAGGATTCTGCCTGCCTGGACATCGTAGAAGCGCGGCAGTAGCGAGGCCAGCGTCGTCTTTCCGGCGCCCGACGGCCCCACGAAGGCGACCGTCTCACCGGGTCGGATGTCGAAGCTCACGTCATTCAGCACTGATTTATCGCCGTACCCGAAGCTAACGTTGTCGTAGCGGATCTCGCCGCGTAGCCCGGAGACTTCGACCGCGTCTGGCGAATCGGAGATGTCTGGTTCGGTGTCCAGCAGCTCGGTATAGCGCTTGAAGCCGGCGATGCCCTTCGGATAGATCTCCAGCACCGCGATCATCTTCTCGATCGGCCGGAAGAAGACGGTAATCAGCAGCAGGAAGGTGACGAACTGGCCTTCGGTGAGTTCGTTGTTGAGCACGAAGTAGGCGCCGGCAATCATCACCACGATCTGGGTGAGCCGCATGCTGATGTAGCTGAGCGACATGCTCATCGTCATGATCTTGTAGGCCTCGAGCTTGGTGGTGCGGTAGTTGGCGTTGTTGTGGGAGAACAGGTTGCGCTCGTAGTTCTCGTTGGCGAACGCCTGGACCACCCGGATACCGCCGACGTTCTCCTCGATCCGGGCGTTGAACTCACCAACCCGGCTGAAAAGCTGCTTCCAGGTGCGGGTCATTCTCGCCCCGAAGTACCCGGTCACGAAGCCGGTAATCGGCACCATCACTGCGGCGATCATCGCCAGCTGTGGATTCACCCAGAGCATCAGCCCGAAGGCACCGGCAAAGGTCATTACCGCAACGAACACATCTTCCGGCCCATGATGGGAGACCTCGCCGATCTCTTCCAGATCCTTTGTTACCCGGCCGACCAGGTGCCCAGTCTTCTCATTATCATAAAAGCTGAAGGAGAGCTTCTGGAGATGATCGAAGCTCTTCCGGCGCATCTCGGTTTCGATGTTGATGCCGAGCTTGTGGCCCCAGTAGCCGACCACCACCATCAGCCCGGTGTTGACGAGATAGATGGCTAGCAGGATCACCGATGCCAGGACGATCAGGTTCCAGTCGCCGCTCGGTAGCAGCTCGTCCACGAACAGGCCGGCCGCCAGCGGAAAGCCGAGTTCCAGAATACCGGATAGCACTGCACAGGAAAAATCGGTGGCGAACAATCGTCGGTGGGGAGAGTAGTAGCCGAAGAATCGCTTGAGTAGCGTCCAGGTCCCCGGAGAAGCGGGCGGAGTCAGAGCCGTCATGTATCAGTGTCGTCCTTGCCTGGGTTGTGTTTCATCATCATTGCGCCGCATGCAAAGCGACCGTCAGTCTATCAGGAAGCGGGTATGTGGGGATGCGTGTGTCGGCCAGCGTCGGCTTTCGCGTATCCTTCAACGCACATTGATTATCGAGAATACGGAGTGAAGATCAGATGATCAGTGAACTTGATCTCGTCGCGCTGACACACGATATCGAGGACCAGCATCTCGAAGCTGGCGATGTGGGCACCGTGGTCGCCGTCTACTCCGATTCGAAAGGATACGAAGTCGAGTTCGTCACATTTTCCGGAGATACGGTCGCCGTTGTAACGTTGCCAGCCGATTCAATCCGCTCGCTGCATTCGCGAGAGGTGGCGCATGCCCGATTGCTGGCACAGCCGTAGGAAGATTTCGGAACACCGAACCCCTCAACCTACGCCTGACGCGGAGCAGTGGCTGGACCCGTGACCTCTCGCAGCAGGACTGCAAGTACGGGAAGCTGCGCAACGCCATAGATCAAATGAGCCAGGTAATGGGTTAGTGATTGCTCAGGCTCGAATGGCAGGAATCCGAGCGGAAGAACCGTGATGATCCCTCCTCCGATCAGGTTCAACCCCGCCAGTGCGATCAGAAACCAGGCTGCAGGTATCCGGGCTTGTGGTATTCGCCACCAGGTCAGGAATCCAGCGATCCAGGGGAAGGCAAGCGGGAGTTCGCCGTTCTGGCTGACCAGCACCGATCCGATGCCGAACTCGATAGCGTTGTGTGCCAGAGAACCGAGTATTGCGATCGCGATCGCCGCACCGACGAGCAGCATTCTTCGTGATGAGGGAACAGCAGGTCTGCCCATTGGAGGCATCCAACCACTTGCCAGCGCTCATGCGGTATCTGACTACCATTTGACCGCTGGTCGAACTCCGCACTGAGGATTGTCTCCATAATACGCTGTGATTCCTTTTTGTGTCTCGTGAAAGATGGGGTTTCTCTCATCACACATAACGCTAGATTGCTCCTCTGACTTATAGATGTGTGACCTGGCTCGTAGTGCCGCCATTGAGTGATGCAGAACGGTAAACCACGGTGATTTCCTCGGAGGCCAGTACGAGCGG
>REEK01000117.1 GCA_007695115.1 Sphaerobacteraceae bacterium | reverse complement strand
CCCTCGGAATCCCACGGTGAGGCGATCCAGGCGGTATCACCGTCTACCCCGATGTGCGCTTCATCCAGTCGGAACGAAAAGCCGCGAGTAACGCCCCAGATGTTCTTCCACTGCCCCTCGACCAGCTTGTCGAGACCTTCCAGCATACTGGCGTAGGTGCCAAAACCGACCACATCGTCGGCAAACAGCGTCTTGCCGCGCTCGTAGTCAACGTCTCGCACTGCGGCGTCGAACGCCCGCAGCCAGTCCTTTACTTCCTGAACCTCATTGCTCATTCGATTTCCTTTCCCTCATTGGTTCCCACGTCCATCGATTGGCACTGCTTGCCCACCAGTGCAAGAATCGATCAGTCGATCTGACTCTACACTGGCTGGAGAAATCATGACACGCTCAGACAATATCAGCGAAATCCCGCCCGATATCCCGATTCCGCACGACGATGGCGCCTGCGATCACCTGGTCGGGCTGATCCTCCCGCGTATGGCTCTGCCAACAACTAACGGCAGCACGATCACCTTTGCCGAAATTCCGGCCCGCACGGTGATCTATATCTACCCCCGGACCGGACGCCCCGATCAGCAACTACCGACCGGCTGGAACGATATCCCCGGCGCTCGCGGGTGTACCCCGCAATCGTGCTCCTTCAGAGATCACTACGCCGAACTCCAGCAACTGGGGGTTGCGGTCTACGGTCTGAGCACTCAGGACACGGTCTACCAGCGGGAAGCTGTCGATCGGCTCCAATTGCCATTTCCACTGGTCAGCGATGAGGATCTGGCATTCGCATCAGCGCTCGATCTGCCGACCTTCGAGGTAGACGGCATGCACCTGATCAAGCGCGTCACGCTGATCTGTAATGAGGGCTGGATCGAGCACGCCTTCTATCCCGTCTTCCCACCCCACCAGAGTGCCGAGCAAGTGATCGAGTGGCTCCGGGAGAATCCGGTCTAATCCTCGTCCGGCAGGCTGACGGTGGCAATCACCGGCAGATGATCCGAGGTCCAGACCTCGGTGATGTGGATATCAACCAGTTCGAGGTCGTCGGTCGCAAGGATGTAATCGATCCGGCGGCCTCCCGAACTGGTGAAAGCACCATCAGGCAGGTCAACGCCGAGGTCTCGCAGGCCAGCTTCGTTAAACTCCGCCAGCAACGGGTCGTCCGGCTCGGCGTTGAGATCGCCAAGCACCATCCCCGGCGTCTTTTCATCCCAGAACTCGAGCAACTCTCGCCCCTGTGAGAACCGCACCTCGTCGGCATCGCTCGGGTTATCCAGATGGGTGCCGTAGATCCAGACCGGGCCGGATTCGGTCTCCACGGCGACCTCGATCGCTCCTCGTTTGAGGTTGTCCGTGTCGCGATACTGCGTGGTATCTGATTCGAGAATCGGCAGACGCGTGAAGATCGCGTTGCCCCAGAGTTCGTCATCGGAATTGGCTCCATAGACATAGGGCATATCGAGCCGGCTACTCAGCCAGGTCACCTGATCGAAATCAGCGGTCACCAGCCAGCCACGTCCGATTTCCTGAATCACCACCACGTCGGCATCTTCAGCTTCGATCGTCTGGGCAATCGCTTCCAGATCGAACCGATTGTCGAGATCGAAGCCGTTCTGGATGTTGTAGGTCATGACCGTGATCTGATCCTCAGCGGGCGGCCCGGCTTCGGACTCCTGAAAACTCAGCAGCTGCCAGGCAGTGACCAGTGCCAGCACGCCAGCCATCACACCGGCGCCAATCAGCACGGCTCGCGGCTGGTGAATCGGCCGACTGGTATCCGGCACCCCGGCCGGGATCGCCAGCAGCACGAAGGCACCCGCGATTATCCCCAGCAGCAACGGCAATCCGGAATACATGTAGTAGAGAAAGAGCAGCCCAACCTTCAGCAGCATCCCACCGGTGAAGGCCAGCGTCAGGTAGAGCAGCGGTGGTTCGACCTCATCGCTGGAAGCTCTCCCCGCCACAGCGAAGCCAAGCAATACCACCCCGGCCGCCGAGGCCAGAATGAACCCGGGGCCCGAGATAATTCCGCCTTGCCCGATGAGGAACAGCCCGATCGCCAGCAAAATCGCGATGATCAGTGGGCCGGTGGTCACCCGCCCGGTATTCGACGACGGCAGGAACTCTCCGGCAAAGATCGAAAACCGCAGGCCAAGCGCCGTCCCAATTGCAATCAGGAATGCAGCCTCGGGGAGATTGAGCCCGGTAGTCACCTGTGCCAGTCCGAGATTTCCGGTGACGATGAAGTAGAGGGCGATCCCCGGCCCGAACGCGGCCAGGCTCCAGACGCTTCGTGTCGAATACTCTGGGAGCTGCTGAACATGGAGACCCCGAATACCGGCCACTCCGACCAGCATGCCCACAACCAGAATTACCGTCACAAGGTGCTCGACCTCGGCTGGATTCCACGGCAGATCCCGGGTCCCGCCAGCGATCCGGATCACCAGATCGAGGGCGATACCGAACCCGACACCGATCGCCGCACTCTCCCGCCAGTGGCGAAAGACCGCCAGCATCAACCAGCCCCAGGCAGCCATTGCCACTGCACCAAGAATCAGCCGGGCTTCCGGCATCTCCAGAAACTGTAATCCGATTCTGCCAACCCCGAAGAGGAATGCGCCGATGATCAGGGTCCGGCGAAACCGCACAGTCTTGAGCAGCACACCACCAAGCGCAATAGCCCCGAAGGTGCTGAACACGGTGATCGCCAGCTCAAACCGGTTCGCCTGATCGATCACGAACACCATGTAGCTGGTGAATACCCGCATCGACTGAAGCATCAGCGTCGTCGCCAACCCGACCACCATCAGCAGATAGAGGTGATTGGTGGCAACCAGCGCACGCGAAGGTCTGGGTGGCTGTTCGTCGGTCTGGCTCATTGACGCTTTCCGTGGAGTATCCGGCGCGAATCCGCGGGCATTACGCCCGGTACGTTCGCCCCAGAGTATGACAGATGACGTCAATTGGGGATGGTGTCAGAGATCAGGTGATCTCTGACACCAGAATCGGTTCTGTCGTTGGCTCAGGGCTGCCGACCGGACCAGGCTCGAGCGTGATACCGATCGCTTCGTGCAGCGCGATATTCAACACTGATCGCAATCAGGTCTGCCGGTTCGCCGAAGAGGCCAGCGTTGCCAATGCCCGTCACAGGGCCCGCACAGACAACGATCCTCGTGTATGATGAGCTCGCTGACTCTTTATTCGAAAACATCACATACTCCGTTTCAGTCCTCACATGTAAGCGAGATTGCATGTCGAACGATGAACACCTGTACCAGGAGGCACTGACACACCTGCGTACCGCCCTGAATCAGCCAGATGCCACCTTTCGGGATGATCAGTACGAAGCGATCGAGCATCTGGTGAAAGATCGCAGGCGGCTATTGGTGGTTCAGCGAACTGGCTGGGGCAAGAGCCTGGTCTACTTCATCGCCACCCGACTGCTCCGCAACCGTGGAGACGGCCCGGCACTCCTGATCTCCCCACTCCTTGCACTGATGCGCGATCAGATACGGATGGCCGGGAATCTCGGTCTCCGGGCCGTCACGATCAACTCCACCAACACGAAAGAGTGGAACGAGGTCGAAGGCAGGATCGAACGAGATGAGGTCGATATCCTGCTGATCTCGCCAGAGCGTCTGGGCAACGACAAGTTCCAGGAACGCGTGCTAGCGGAACTCGCCTGGAGGGTCGGGTTATTCATCGTCGATGAAGCGCACTGTATCTCGGACTGGGGACACGATTTCCGGCCAGATTACCGGCGCATCGGACGCATACTCCAGTACCTGCCCAACACAGTGCCAGTTCTCGGCACCACGGCAACGGCCAACGATCGGGTCATTGCAGACATTCAGGAGCAGGTCGGCGAATCGCTGCGGATCATCCGTGGCCCGATCAAACGGGAAAGCCTGCGGCTGCAGAACATCATGCTGCCGACCCAATCCGCCCGTCTGGCCTGGCTCGCCGAGCAGGTTCCACAAATGCCCGGCAGCGGGGTCATCTACTGTCTGACCGTCAAGGACACACAGAATGTGGCGAGGTGGCTCCAGTCAGAAGGAATCGAAGCATACGCCTACTCGGGACAGATCAAGCATGATGAACGGATCGACCTCGAAGATCGATTGCTCCGCAACGACGTCAAAGCACTGGTTGCCACCAGCGCGCTGGGGATGGGATTCGATAAGCCCGATCTCGGTTTCGTAATCCACTTTCAGCGCCCGGGATCGGTGATTCACTACTACCAGCAGATCGGACGAGCCGGTCGGGCACTCCCCGACGCCTACGCCGTGCTGCTCTGTGGCGAAGAAGACGAAGCGATCACCTCCTATTTTCTGGAAACCGCGTTTCCACCAGAACGCCATATCGATAGCGTGCTGGATGCTCTACGCAACTCCGGCAATGGCCTCACGCTCGGTGAACTCGAGCGAACCGTCAATCTCAAGCGCAAACAGATCGAGAAAGTGCTGAAGCGCCTGTCTACTGAATCTCCAACACCGATTCACAGGCAGGATTCCTCCTGGCGGGCAACGCCGGTGGAGTATCGACCTGATCAGCAGCGAATCGAGCAGATCACCGCACTGCGGTATGAAGAGCAAGCCCAGATGCGGGAGTATATGGAACGTCAGCAATGCCTGATGGGGTTTCTGGAGACGGCACTCGGCATCGTTGATCCGGAACCGTGTGGCCGTTGCGCACCGTGCATGGGGCAACCGATTCTCCCCGATTCGTCGGGTTGGGAGATCGCATCTAGGGCGCATCAGTTCGTGCGCCAGCAATCGTATGTCATCGAGCCTCGAAGACGCTGGACCAACCCCGGCGTCCCGGCACTCGGCTATACCGGCACGATCAGCAATGAGTTACGTCACGAGCCGGGACGTGCGCTCAGTCTCTGGCGGGATAGTGGCTGGGGAGAGATGGTCTACGCGGGCAAGTTCCAGCGGGAGCGCTTTCCCAGAAAACTCGTCGAGGTCAGCGCCGAGTTGATCCGGGATAGATGGCGTCCAGATCCTGCACCAGCGTGGGTTACCTGTGTACCATCACTTCAACGGCCGGAGCTGGTGCCTGATTTCGCCCAGCGCCTGGCTAACGAACTCGGCATTCCGTTCTTCCCGGCGCTGGAGAAACGCTACCCGACAGAGGAACAGAAGTCGCGGCAGAATAGTTACCAGCAATTGAAGAACATCGCCGGAAGCTTCGCGATTACCGGAATCGCCCGGCCCGGACAGCCGGTCTTACTGGTCGACGATATCGTCGATTCCCGCTGGACGTTCACCGTCGCAGCCGCAGAGCTCCGACAGGCGGGCAGCGGTCCAGTATTTCCATTTGCATTGACCACCATGTTCGGGGTCGGTGGTTGACGCTCCGAATCAGGTATCGATCGAACGTAGGGATCAGCATATGACGGGCAACGGCTTGCCTCCAGAAACCGAGATCACGCTGTTGCTCTGCGGTGGATTCAG
>REEK01000033.1 GCA_007695115.1 Sphaerobacteraceae bacterium | reverse complement strand
AGAGTTCGTCACAGAAGTGAGGAGCGATGACGCAGGTAAACATCCAGGACGCAATCAGGGCCTGGCGACACTGGTCGACCGGCAGCGTGGACGAACTCGCCGCGGTGGGAACCGCGTTCGTCTGGACGCTCGGCCTGGAGCCCTTGCCAGAATCGACGGCAAGCGACCAGATCAATCGCCGCACGATTCGCTACTACATCTCTGCCGGGGTACTGGATCGGCCGGATGGCGAGCGTCGACTGGCCACCTACTACTACCGACACCTGCTGCAGTTGCTCTACATCAAGGCACGACAGCATGCCGGGGATCGCCTGAAAGAGATCAGCGCCGATCTGGATGGCCAGACGCTGACTGGTATCGAGAAACTGCTCCAGCAGGCAATTCCAGAGACGGTGCCAGGCCCAGTTCCGGTCGATCCGGCCGAGTTCGCCAGGCCAGCCAATCTGGAAGCGGTGCTGGCTCGATGGAAATACCTGTCGGGCAGGGCGGGTCGCTACGGATCGACGGAAGCAGCTGGTTCTCCGCCAGTAGCAGACTATCAGGCGGACGAGGACACACAGTTTCGGGCAGAGATCGATCTCGGGGACGGTATCAGGCTCTCGCTGCCTGCCGGACATCCTCTGGTTTCCGATGAGGACGGCCGCGAGTTCGTTCTCAGGGGCATTCGACGACAACTTCGCAGCTACAACCAGGGTGGACGTTCCGCCGGAAAGGAATCCAACGATGTTTAACCCCAATACCTACGCAAATACCACGTACTCCGGTGGGGCGTTCATGGAGATCATGCAGCACCTCGATCCAGAGAGCGATCGACGCACGCCACACGATCTGGCGCCCAAGTTCATGCCACTTCAGTCGACGAAGATCGAGGGCGCGATCGCCGGGCCGGTTGCCAACCTCACGCTTACGCATCTGTTCGGTCATCAGGAAGCTGAATCGGGCCCGGTGCTCGAAGCCGTCTATCGATTTCCCCTGCCGGGAGATGCGGCGGTCACCGGCGTAGAGATCCGCTTCGGGGAAACCGTCATCCGGGCCGAACTCGCCGAACGGCACGAGGCCGAGGAGACCTACGATCGAGCCCGGAGCACCGGTCACCAGGCGGTACTCGTGACCCAGGAGACACCAGACGTGTTCTCCATGCACGTCAGCGGAATCACCCCTGGCGAGACGATCACGGTGACCACCAGCCTTGTCCAGCGATTGACGCCGGTGGCCACCGCGTTCGAGCTCCGGCTGCCACTGACACCGGCCCCGCGATACGTCTCGGATGCCGCTGTCGACGGCAGGCAGGAGCACGGTCAGCCACTGGCGCTGGCGGCCGATCCCGGACATCGGCTCCAGCTGAATATCAGAATCGACGGTGCCGATGAGATCAACTCACCGACGCACAAGCTCTCGATCACTAATTCCGGCGAATCGGCCAGCGTCACGCTGAGCGATGGCGAGATCGTCCCGGATCGGGATCTTCTGATTCGTCTGACGCTCCCATCGGAGTCAGATCGCCCGACACTGACCGTCTATCGCGAATCGGATGATCACCGTGGACACGACTACCTGCTGGCGCTGGTGAATCCACCGACTGACGTCAAGCAGGAAGCCACCACTCCGCGAGAGGTGATCCTGCTGGTGGATCGTTCCGGGTCGATGTCCGGTGCGAAATGGCAGGCGGCAGACTGGGCTGTTCGCCGGTTCCTCTCCGGACTGCAGCCCGATGACTGCTTCAGTCTGGGACTGTTTCACTCGAGCACTCGCTGGTTCAGCCGGGTCAGCGTGCCGGCCAGCCGTGAGAACATCGACGCCGCACGCGCGTTCCTTGATGATCACACCGACTCCGGTGGCACTGAACTGGAAGTGGCCCTGAGCGAGGCGCTGTCCTGTGGGCGGGTCAGTGGCGAGTACGCCCGGCACATCGTGATCATCACCGATGCCCAGGTCTCCAATTCTCGCGACAATCTCACCCTGGCTCGCACTGGAGAAGGAGAACCTGATCGTCGCCGGATCTCGATGCTCTGCATTGATGCAGCGCCAAACTCCTGGCTCGTTCATGAGATGACGAAAGCCGGGGGCGGGCAGGCGCAGTTCCTGACCAGTGACCCTGACGAAGGAGATATCGCCACCACACTGGACGAGATGATGTCGTTCTGGGATCGTCCGATTGCCACCGGCATGTCGCTGCGGATCAATCGGGCTAACCTCTGGTCGATGGGCCGAAAGATCCAGGAAGACGAAGAGAACCCGACCAGAGCTGGAGCGATCGATCTCGGCGACCTGCCATCCGGGCAGGCGATCTGGGTGGTCTGCAGGTGTCAGTCAGGCGACGATCCACTCGACATAACAACATTCGATGGCGAAGGAAACGTGCTCGCCCAGACCGGCCATGCGGTGGAAACCGCTTCTGGAATCCGACAACTGTTCGGTGCCGAACGACTCACCAGGCTCGAGTATGCGGCCAGTCCAATTTCATCCCGGAGACGACGCTTCTATGGGCAGAGTTCTCCGGCGAGTGGTGAGCTACGGCAGCAACTGGTCGAGGAATCACTGGCGTATGGCCTGATCTGCAGTGAAACGGCGTTCGTCGGTGTCCGTGAGGAAGCCGGGAAGCTCGTCCAGCGGGGTGCCATCGTCCCCAACGCCCTGCCATATGGCTGGAGCGACAATTTCTCGGACGTTATTCTGGAATCGAGATCCGAACCGCGTGCATCTATCGCAGACATGGATTTCGCTGCCAGCCCACCACCGTATGAATCATCAGGTGCGGTGTTCAGCATGAGACAAGAATCATCATTCGACCAGGACGAATTCCACGCCCGGCGAAGATCGGAAAACCGCAGAGCGCCCGAACCAGAGCGCGTGATCTTCTCAGGTGTTCCGGAGACCGGCCAGCCGGTGGTGACGCTCTATGAAGTCGAGCGGTTCGACCGATTGACCATGTTTGATCGTCTGCTGGTGAACCTGTCTGGCGATATCGGAGATTTCGACGGTGAGTTGTGGTTCTTTGTCGGTTCCGGCTCGCAACCGCGGGCCAGAGTTCGCATCAGCGACGTGCTGGACCAGGGTGGGGAACGCCCTCTGAACCTCCGCGTACAGGGAGGACGATCACTGCGCGTCGAGCTCCATCTCGAGACGACGGGCACGACCGCTCCACGCCTGGAGATCAAGCTCTTGTCCGGCCGGAGCTGGTAGCTTCTCTAGCGCTCCCGCTGGGTGGCGAGGAGCGCGGAGATACGGGTTTCGATCACGGCGAGATCGTTGTCGAGCAAATCACGACTGAGGGCATCGTTGAACTGGTAGCGTGGAGCCTCACGCGCCCGTTCAGCGATGTCGTACAGATGGCGATACTGCGCGGCAATCGGGGCCAGATCGGGGTTCGATTCGATCTCTCGCAGTCGCTGCGGATTACTCGACACCCGAACGCTGTACCGCTCCCAGAGCAACGCCTGGATGAACTGGCAAGCGCTGTCGAAGGCGGCGATCGCCAGCCAGCGATGCGGCACATCGTTCGACGCCACCAGGCGAGCGGCCTGTTGACGACTTTCCCGGGCAAGATCGAGGTAATCGCGCGTCTCCGGCTTGAACGTCAACTGGCACCCAGGCCAATCGCTTTGGCACCGGGGGGCAGGGCAACGCGCAGAAGGTCGTCGTCCGGCACGTCCCAGCGATCGGGATTGATCAGCCGGAGATTGATGATCACGGTAGGGCATCGTTGCCGGAGCGCCGGGCCAATTCCGAGCAGTTCACGCTCGGCGTGCGAATCGATCGGTTCAGTCAGCAGATAGACATCGAACCCGTTGACATCCGAATCGACCCAGATCCCACGCACCACTGGCGTATCACCAAGCAATTCCGAGGCATGGACTCCGGCGTCTCGAGGTGTAGTGGAGCGGGCGCTGAACATGACCGGGCAACCCCCAGATAGATATCGGCGGAGTGAGCCGGAAATAGCTCACCCCGCCGATCATACGTTCAGTCGGGTCTTACTGGAAGAACACCGGCGGCGCTTTACCATCGAGAAAGATGTGGAACCTGCTAGAGCCGGTTCCGGCGACCTCGAAATTGATCGTGCCGGATTCTGTGCCGGTATCGTAGGCTATCGAACCGGACCCGGTGAAGATCGAGCCAGTGACCCGTGGATCGGATCCGGGGGCAAAACCTCCGGCCTGAACCAGGGCAGTGCCGCCAGTCGGACCATCCACCTGAGTAATGTTCGCCGTCATACTCGAGAGCAGTCGGATCCCCTGGACCGTAGTGTACTCGTGATCGGCTTTCAGAATGCCGGACGAGTTCCGCGGCAGGACATCTCCGACTCCACCGTCGTCGACGTAGGCGGACCAGGTGCCGGTGGCTACTCCATCCGGATGCCAGACTTCACTTGTGGTCGTCAGCGCAACCCGGTTCCAGTCGCCGGCACCGTCTGGTTCATAGACCTGGAAGGTGACGTACATCATATCCGGGCAGGCATTGGCAGAATCATCCGGAATGGCTCCATAGCGCCACATATAGTAGTGCTGTCCGACGTTTCCGGCTTCGACCTGCCAGCCCTCTTCGTTCCCCGGCGTGAAGGTCAGCACCCGGCGCTCGAACGCCTGCACCAGCACGTCTTGCTTCGGCTTATCTGGACCACCGACAGTAACGCTTGTCCAGTACGCCTCGGTGATCGGGAGTCCGGCCGCGTAGAACGGATTGGCGAACAGATTGCCGCTGGTATTGACGCCGTTCTCGAAGATCGGTCCCGAGCTGTTCATGAACTCCCAGAAGACTGAAGCGACTCGGTTTCCTGTCTCGCTCACGTAGTATTCAGCCGTCACGCCGTAGTCTGCGAGTGCCGGATTGTCACCGACATTGCCCTCGCTATCCAGCGTCTGGGAGATCGTCTGTCCGGAATCGAGCGCCGGCTCATCCATGAGCGGGCCGAATGCTGAGTAGTTCGGGGAGCCTCCGCCGGCATCACCTGCAACATGGACCTCGGCCGGCCCCCAGTCGATGTATTCATTGTCGCCGACCTGCATGTTGCCGGTGATCATCTCCGTCGCCAGCAGGCCCTGGGTCACGTACCATTCGGAATCAGTGTCTCCCAGCGGATCATTGATCTCCATGCGGGACTTGTCGAAATACTGCACCTCACGCTCACCTGCCGTGAGCTTGTAGTACGGCTCGTAGCAACTGCCGGTAAACCCGCTCGGGCCCCAGATCCACGTTCGGGTGGCGTCTCCGGAAGCAACCTGCTGATCAGTGCGTTGCCAGGTACGTTCGAAATACTGGTTGGCCGGAGCCTGAGCCAGAGCAACCATTGGGAGAACCAGCATCAGCGCCAGTAGTCCGAGGGCGGCAGCGAAACGATATGAACGAGGTCGACTCTGCAATTTCAACTCCTGTCGAATTGATCCGGACACGTAATACTCATCAGTTAACGTGCCGAGTGACTGATTGGCTTCATATCATGGCACAAGGAATGTCCAGAACCCAGTATTGAATGACGGA
>REEK01000054.1 GCA_007695115.1 Sphaerobacteraceae bacterium | reverse complement strand
TGATTCAGTGGTCCACTGACCAGCAGGCTTCGAGGAAATCAGATTCCCGGGATGCCTCTATCCTGCGACTGGAGTTCGAAGAATGGTGCGTGGCGAACCATCTCCAGGCCGCGCTCCAGATGGACGAAACTCACTACCGGACGATTGTCGAGAAATGCATTGTCCGGGTTCGCCAGAACTCAGGCTAATCCGTGGCTACCACAGCCCCCTGGGCGAATTGATAATCGCCGCCGTGACGGGTCCCGGCATCGTCCACGAAGATGGCGTTCGGTCGGGCAAAGTTTCCCCGGTAGCTATTGGCTGGTCCGCCGGAGTTGATGAACTCGTATACCGAATCGACCTTATGGCCGCGACTTCGCAACTCGTCGAGCACCGCTGCCTCGATCCGGTCGTCAGCTACGATGTGTCCGAGTGAAACGTCGATTCGTGGGGCGGAGATTGCCGCTTGCGGAAGCATCTCGTGAGCCAGTGTGTTGAAGACGACCTGGCTGACGGCGTTGCTGATCCGGCGGGAACCCGGTGCCCCGGCTGCCAGAACGGCCCGTCCGTCTTTCTCGGCGATGATCGGGGTCATGTTGCTGGTTGGTCGCTTGTTCGGCTCAACACTGTTGGCGGTGTCTGGCTCATGGTTGAACCACTGGAGCGCGCAATTCATCACGACACCAGTGTTCCCGGCCACGCCCAGTCCGGTCAGGCCACCGATCAGTGTCTGTGTCTGGGAGACCATGTTGCCGTCGCCATCGATGGCGCAGATATGTGTCGTTCCGCCACCCTCGTGGCTACCGGCACGTCGAGATACACCCGCATCTCCGGCCGCAACCGTCTGCATCGCTTCGTTGAGGTCGATCAGACTGGCGCGCTCTGCGATGTAGTCGTCGTTCAGGAGCTGCTCAACCGGAACCTCAACGAAATCAGGATCGCCAAAATACGCATCCCGATCGGCGAAGGCCATCCGGTAGCTCTCGGCCATGATGTGCAGCGCGTCAGCCGAATTGTGTCCGAGCATCTTCACGTCACGCAGATCGAGCATGCGGAGCCCTTGCAGCGTCATCAACCCCGGTGAGGGCATTGGCATGGTGAGAAGGGAGTAGTTGCCAAACTTCCCGGTCAGCGGTTTCTCGACCGTCGCCGAATAGTTCGCGAAGTCGTCTTCGGATATGATCCCACCCTGGTTCCGGACAAACTCGACGATCTCCCGGGCGATTGGTCCGGTGTAGAAGGCTTCCGGACCGCCGTTGGCGATCAGCTTCAGGGTAGACGCCAGATCAGCCTGTCGAAGGATGTGCTCGCCGTGGGCGATGCCGGGGTCGCCCTTTACCAGAAAGACCTCGCGGGAGAACGGTTGAGCCCGGAGCGAGTTCAGGTTGAGCATCAGGTGGAGTGCGAAGTGCCAGTCGAGCTCCATGCCATTCTCGGCAACGTCAATGGCTGGCGCCATGACGGTCTCCAGCGGCATCTTGCCGAAACGCTCAGATGCGACCGTCAGACCGGAGACCGTTGCCGGAACGGCAGCAGCCAGCGGGCCATCGAAGGCTGCGGTGGTCCGGGATGCGAGCGCCTCGGGAGTGGCGGCTGCGGGTGCTCGATTGGAGTAATCGATGACGTGCGCTTCGCCGTCAGCTTTTCGGAAGACGATGTAGCCTGCTCCGCCGATTGTGTTGAGGTGAGGCTCCATGACGGCCATCACCCAGGCTGCCGCGCAGGCGGCATCTATGGCGTTGCCGCCTGCTTTCAGCATTTCTGCTCCAGCTAGCGCGGCGCGGTCCTGCTTGGCGACTACCATTCCGCCACCTGCTGCGCTCAGGCCGGTCTTGTCCATCTGCCACTCGGAGATCTGAAACTGGCTCATGCCGGGTACTCCTGTCGATGCTCAATCAGGATCAGTTCCACTCATCCTAGCAGTGAATCGATGTTCCCGGGAGCCAGCTCAGAATCGTCCGCCTGCGCCACCACTGCCGGATGCGGCGCCACCAGCCCCGCCCGAACCGCCGGACGATGCCGTGTGCATCGCGTTGTGCATGGAGAACAGATGAATGTGCCAGTACGGGGCCAGTTTCTGATTCTGGTAGTCGTTGCTTCGCACCCAGCGCGGAACGTAGCCCGCCGTGTTCGCTTCTTTGAAGTGGTTCTCGAAGTCGCTCAGTAATCCCATCGAGACGATGTAGGGGAAGGCATCATCGAGTTCGATCGAACCGTACTGGTCCTTCGAAGCGCGTTTCAGCCCGGTGTTGTAGCCACGCCAGGCGGCGGCAAGTCTCTGTCCTTCGATGGTCGTTCTTGGATAGGACATTGCCATCAGAACCAGGGTGAACCCGGTGAGTGCCAGCAGCGCACCGCCGAGCCCCGCCCAGAGATCTTCCAGCGTTGTGGCCGGGATTATCGCGGTCAATCCGCCGATGAACAGTGCTGGTGTTCCGATGAGCCACAGCGGTCGACGTTTTCGGCCAACCTCTGGATCGAACCAGCCGCGCGCTTCCAGATCATCCTGGATGATCTTCTGCACTTCCGGCCATCGCTGCTGGGTTCTGACAACTGCCTCCTGATTCAGCAGCTGATCCTCGTCGGCTTCCTCCACCAGCATCGTCAGGAGTGCCAGTTCTGCCTCGGAGAACGTTCGCCGCTGGCTCAGGATCCGGATCTGCGTCTTTTCTTTGTCGTCCGGGTCTGGTTCGAGCGCGATCGCCCCGTTCTGGGCAAGATCGAGTAAGAGCGCTTCGACCTGGAGATAGTCGACGTTACCCCGAACCAGTGCCCCGGCGATCGATGGATGCAGATCGGACGGAGGCGTGGTCTGTACCGGCTCGATGACGTTGGTTGCCTGTGGCCGATCGCGCCAGGTCCGGGCGCCCAGGAACGCAACGATGGCGGCGATGCCGACCATGAGACCGTTGAGAAGACTGAATGGCCCGCTGGCAATGCGCTCCAGGAATACTTCGAAGCGGGTTGGCTCGGGCGGGCCGGACTCCAGATAGTCGGCGGTCATTTCCAGCCCGAGAACGATCGCTTCGGCCATCCGATCATCGGCCAGAAGGTTGATCATTTCGTCCCGAATTCGATTCAGGCGGGACTGTGGCAGTGCGCCATCATCGAAGTGCGCCTCTCCGGCAACAACACCGAACTCCCCGCGGTCGGTGTCTTCGGGATCGAGATTGAAGAAGATGACCACGCCGTCGCGAGCTCCCGGCGAAGACTCGACCTCCCACTCCTCCATCAGATCCTGAGCGTACTCGACCGCCCGATCATCGTCTGTCGCGAGAAGCTGGAGATAGACGACCGCTGGAGCCCCGGCTTCCTCGACTTCGCCAATCGCGTTCTCGATGGACTCGCGCTCCTGCTGATCGAACTTTTCGGCTTCATCGAATAGCCCGCTTACGTTGGAGTCTTCGGCGGCGGCCATTGCCGAAAGAGGCATCGCGAGAGTTGTGGCGATGAGGAGCAGTAGCAGGATCTGACAGAATCGAGCAGTTCGGCGCCGCATAAGATTCACCGTCACTCCTCTTCAGAAGACAATTCGATTCTTCGCCTGTCAGTCTACTGAAGCTATTGGCTCAATGGACTGTCTTTCCGGTCAGGATTCCAGCGGCATCGGTACGGTCGAAGCGGGCTAGAATCGCCCGCCTGTGAGGCTCTTTCGCCAGTTTGCACCTGGTGGAGGTGGCGTGTTGGTGGGATCGGTAGGTGCCAGTGCCGTGTGCAGGGCTATCCAGTAGGTGTGCCAGCCTTCTGACCACTCCAGCACCAGTGGCCGGGGCCCAATCCACTCTGGCACGTAACCAGATTGCCCGGCTCGGCGCAGGTAGCGGTCGAACCCCGGCGCCATACCCATTGCCACTATATATGGAAATGCCTGATCGAGATCAATCGTTCCGTGACCCTGATCACGGGCGATGATCAATCCGGTGCGGTAGCCACGCCAGGGGAGCGCGGCACGCTCGCCTTCGTCGGTGGTGTGCGGAACGATGTTACCCATGATGAGCGTGATGCTCCCGACCGTTCCGACGAGTAGCCCGCCGAGGAGCGGCCAGCCACTTTCTGTCGAGATAGCCACGGGAACCATAATGGCCGCGGTCAGAAGGCCGATCGAGCCCGGCAGGACGAACGGCAAACGGGTCTGGATCTCCGATGGTTTGAGCCACTGGTTTTCGATCAACTGGTTTCGGAGCAGGCTGCGAACGTTACCCCATTCGTTCCGGAGCCGGCTCAGGACTCGATACGATACGACCCCGTTCTCGGCCCGCTCCGTCAACAGCGTCATCAATTCTCGCTCGATCTCGTTGCTGGGCTGGTCCGCATCGAGAATCCGGATCTGCACCTTGTCTTTCTGCTTCTGGTCCGGTTCGATCTCGATTGATCGCTGGCGAACCATCTCCAGTACGGTGGCTTCGATCTGGTTGTCACTGACTCGGCCAGAGGCGAGTGCCCCGGCCAGGGCTGGGTGAAGATTCGCCGGTGGCTGTGTCGTTCTTGACTCTCCGTGATCAGTGAATCGAGGACGTGTCGACCATGCTTGCCAGGCGAAAATGGCGATCGCCACAGAGGCAAGAACCGCGATCACGTTCGGGGCACCAAATGGACCACCCGCCGCCAGAAGTGGTGTGGCCTCCAGCAAATATGGTCCGCTGGAAAGCAAGTTGTCTGAGATCGGCATGTACACGACTCCGCGATGATTGGGGAGAACGTCCGGCTTGTCTTTGAATCGTACACATTTCGCCGCCAGGACGAGGAAAAGCGACACCCAAATGCGAAGAGAGTGATCTGAGTCATCTATCATCAACAAATGAGTAACAATGCCCGTGGCATAGTGCATGCATTCGTCAGTACCAGGTAAGCGCAACGTGCGATGCAGATAGCAACATACAGGAGGAACTATGCCTACCGTTGAGAAATCCATTGAAGTCAATGCTCCGGTGAGTACGGTCTACAACCAGTGGACACAGTTCGAGGAGTTTCCGAAGTTCATGGACGGTGTTCGTGAGGTTCATCAGATAGACGACACTCGAATGGTCTGGCACGCGAATATTGCTGGCCAGGACGAGAGCTGGGAAGCCGAAGTAACCGAGCAGATTCCAGACAAGCGCGTTGCCTGGCGCAACAAGACTGGCGCGGTGAACGCGGGCGTAGTGACGTTCCATCACATCGACGAGGACAAGGCCCGCGTGATGCTGCAGATGGACTACGAACCCGAGAGCATCGTGGAGTCCGTTGGTGACAAGCTCGGGTTCATGTCTCGCCGTGTCGAAGGTGATCTTGAGCGCTTCAAGGAGCTGGTCGAGTCACGTGGCGAAGAGACCGGAGGCTGGCGCGGACAGGTGTAGTGACCTGACTCAGCCAGACGACGACAGAACGCGCGGGGCATCGCTCCGCGCGTTTTCGTGTTTTGCCTGATCTATCGGCCAGCATGGAGTGTTTCGAGATACTCGGTCACGTGCTTGTCGGTGTCGCTCGGGTAAATGAACCCATAGTGGTCGGCGATCTCTGTCCCGAGTTCTCGCA
>REEK01000055.1 GCA_007695115.1 Sphaerobacteraceae bacterium | reverse complement strand
ACGAGGACATGCCTCGGTGCAATTGAAGATTGTCCGGCATCGCCAGACACCGGACTTGCTATTGAGCACTTCCAGGCGTTCGTTAGCGCCTTTATCGCGACTGTCGTAGATGAACCGGTGTGCATTCACGATTGCGGCAGGGCCCAGGAAGTCCTTGTTGGTCCAGGTGATCGGGCAGGCCGTTGTGCAGGCACCGCACATGATGCACTTGGTGGTGTCGTCAAAGACTTCGCGATCTTCGGGCGACTGCAGGCGTTCCCGGCCGACACCCGGGTTCTCATCGTTGATGAGATACGGCTGCAGTGTTCGATAGCTGTCGAAGAAATCTTCCATATCGACGACGAGATCTTTGATCACTCGATAGCCGAGCATCGGCTCGATCGTGATCTTGTCACCGTAGTCACGGATGAGTTCTTTACAGGCTAGCCGGTTCCGTCCGTTGATGCGCATGGCATCTGAGCCGCAGACGCCGTGCGCGCAGCTCCGGCGGAACGTCAGCGTTCCATCCTGTTTCCACTTGATCTCATTGAGCGCATCGAGCACGCGATCTGTAGGTTCGACTTCGAGCGTGTACTCGCCGAACCAGGGACGTGTGTCCTGATCCGGGTTGAATCGTTCGATTCGAAACTGTACTTCCATTAGTAGGTCCGCTCTTTCGGCTCGAAGCGAGTAATAACCACTGGCTTGGAGCCCATTTCGATCCCGCCGGACGTCTTGTAGGCAAGCGTGTGACGCAGCCAGTTGACGTCATCACGTTCCGGGAAGTCCTCCCGGAAATGTCCGCCGCGGCTCTCTTCACGGGCCAGGGCACCGGCAACGACGGCATCTGAGACGTCGAGCAGGTATCCGAGCTCCAGCGTTTCCATCAGGTCCATGTTGAACGTCTTGCCCTTGTCGCGAACTCCGACTCGCGAGTAGCGATCTCTGAGTTCGCTGAGCTTGGACTGCAGCCGCTGAAGCCCTTCCGCGGTGCGGAATACTCCGGCGTCGTTCATCATGTTCTCTTGCAGCTCTTCACGAATAATCGAACCATTTTCGTCGCTATCGGTCGACATCAATCCGTCGATCTCAGCACGAGCGCGGTAGTCCGGCTCCGGCGCGAGCGCCTGGTGCTCGTTCTGACGCATGAAGTCCAGCATATGCTTGCCGGCGCGTCGGCCGAAGACGACGAGGTCCACCAGCGAGTTGGTGCCGAGGCGGTTCGCCCCGTGAACGCTCACACAGGCCACCTCACCCGCAGCATACAGCCCGGGTACCACGGTATTGTCCTGATCGATCGTGACACGTCCTTCGACGTCGGTCGGGATACCACCCATCGCGTAGTGAGCGGTTGCCTGAATCGGAATCAGCTCTGTCTTCGGGTCCAGCCCCATATAGGTGCGGACGAAGTCCGAGATGTCAGGCAGCTTCTGATCGATAACCTCAGGTGGGAGATGTGTCAAATCGAGGTGGACATAATCCTGTCCGTCGATACCCCGGCCAGCGCGAATTTCCTGATGGATGCTCCGGCTGACCATGTCCCGGGGAGCAAGGTCGAGAAGGGTCGGAGCGTATCGCTCCATAAACCGTTCCCCCTTGCCATTGCGGATGATTCCGCCTTCACCACGACAGGCTTCCGAGAGCAGAATGCCGAGCTTGTTGATTCCGGTCGGGTGGAACTGGAAGAACTCCATGTCTTCCAGCGGAAGGCCACGACGGAAGAGGATCGAACAGGCATCGCCGGTAAGGGCCAGCGCGTTGCTGGTCACCTTGAAGACGCGGCCGAATCCACCAGTTGCGATCAGTACTGCCTTGGCGTGGAAGATATGGATCTCACCGGTCTGAATGTCCAGACCAATGATGCCGTTGCAAACTCCGTCATCGGTCATCAGCAGGTCGACCATCATCACTTCGTTGAAGTAACGGACCTGGTTCTTGATTCCCTGCTGATACAGCGTCTGGAGAATCATGTGACCGGTTCGGTCTGCTGCATAACAGGCGCGACGGACGGCGGCTTCACCGTAGTTGCGGGTATGGCCACCGAAGCGGCGCTGATCGATCTTGCCCTCTGGCGTCCGGTTGAACGGCAGGCCCATGTGCTCGAGCTCGTAGACGGCATCGATTGCCTCGCGAGAGAGCACTTCTGCGGCGTCCTGATCAACCAGATAGTCGCCACCCTTGACGGTGTCGAACATGTGCCAGATCCAGTGATCTTCTTCCAGATTGCCGAGCGCGGCGCTGATTCCGCCCTGCGCCGCACCGGTGTGGGAGCGGGTAGGATAGAGCTTGCTGACAACCGCGACATCACCTTCGGATGCAAACTGTGCTGCGGCCATGAGGCCAGCACCACCAGCACCAACAATGATCGCGTCAAAACGATGATACATGTGTGTGACTCCTTCTCAGTGCCGGGACTTACTGGGGTTCGAACGTAACGATAGCGAGCGTACCCATAACACCGAAGATGAGCAGGGCGATCAGGATTGCCGAATATCCAACCACGCGCCAGCCGGCTGACTGGACGTAATCATCGATGGCGATCCGGGCTCCGTTGAGACCGTGCGTCAGCGCCATGATCAGCAGCAACCAGTCGAACATTCGCCAGAATGGTGACTCCCACCGAGCGGCAACGAAATCGTAGTCGATGTCGAACGCCGTGTTGAATACGTGCATCACCATTACGTGAATGACGGCGAGAAATACCAGCATGATCCCGCTGATTCTGAAGAAGTACCAGGAGTACAACTCGAAATTGCTGCCGACTGGCTTCTCGCGGCCAACCCGATTAGACGACATAGCCGGGACCCTCTCCGTTCAGGTTTCGGGAATCGTTGATGTTCATCCTAAAGCTCATTCAGCAGCGCGTTGAGCATGATTATCGCGGTGGGGATGAAGAACAGGAAGAACACCGCCATAGCACCATAGAACAGCTGACTCTCGTACTTGTAGCCCTTCGACCAGAAGTCAACGATGATGATCCGGATGCCATTGGCCGCGTGATAGTAGACCGAGGCAATCAATGCCAGCTGACCCACGACAAACGCCGGGTGGTGATAGATGAACAGAAGCTCATCAAAGAGTTCCGGGCCGTATCCCACAAGGAAGATGTCGATGATGTGAAGGAAGAGGAACAGCAGGACCCCGAGTCCTGTGAGGCGATGTAATGCCCAGGACAGCATGCCCTGTGGCGCGCGGTACCCGCGATAGCTGGAAACCACTCCGATTGTCCCCCTTTACTGCTGGAATGACGCCGTGGATGACGTCAGATTTTCCGCCGCGTAGTCAGAGCCTGTCTCTTCTGTAAATCTACGTCGGAGCGCAAAAAGTGTCAACTTATACACCTGTTTCGAATCTGGCCAGAGGAGGAGTCGTTTCTTGTCTATTTCACAACTCATCCAGAGACGTGTAGACCGACCCGTCCGGTTGTCATATGATTTCGCGGGACCGGCCGAGTGCTGCAACCTGATCGCTTGCGCTATCAGTGATATCTCACTTGTCCGAAACCACCGGGTTATTAGCCATTAACGGAACCAGGAGTACACATGTCCAGTCTTCCGGCGGATCTCGCCGCGTACCTTCAGCAGGCCGAGTCACAGCGTGACCAGATTGCCGACGACGCCGAAGCAATCTGCCTGGTTCCGGCGCCACCCTACAAGGAATCAGTGCGTGCCGAGTTCGTTGCCGGAATGTTCCGGGATCTCGGGTACGAGCCAGTGATCGATGAAATTGGAAACGTGGTCGTTCGACGCGCTGGTGACGGCGGCGAAAAGTCGATCATGCTGCTGGGTCACACCGATACCGTGTTTCCTGAGGAAACCGAGATTACGGTCAAGCGCGAAAACGGGCGGATGACCGGGCCGGCCATCGGTGACAACAGCCTCGGTGTTGCCGCACTCCTCGGGATTGCCCGGTCGCTGGACGCACTGGACATCAAGACATCTGGTGATCTCCTTCTGGTAGCCAACGTCGGCGAAGAAGGGCTTGGCAACCTTCGTGGAGCCTGGGCGGCGGTCGAGCAATTCGAATCCGAACTCGGTGCCGTTATCGCAGTCGAGGGACATAGTCTCGGTCGGGTGACCAGTGGTGGCGTTGGTTCGAAACGGATCAAAGTCACGGTTACCGGGCCAGGCGGGCACAGTTGGGGCGCCTTCGGACAGCCGAGCGCGATCCACGCCATGGGCCACATCATCCACGAGATTGCCTCTCTGGACGTTCCGAGCAGTCCGAAGACAACCTACAATGTGGGAGTGATCGATGGCGGGGTCTCGGTCAATACGATTTCGCCGAACGCCAGCGCAATCATCGATATGCGCTCGGTTGACGTGGATGCCCTGGCGAATCTCGCCACACAGGTTGAACAGATCATTGAAACGCAGAACCAGGGACAGATTTCCACCGATATCGAGATCCTCGGTGAGCGGCCGGCAGGGCAGACGCCTGACTCCGAGCCGATTGTTCAAACCGGAATGCAGGTACTGAAGGATCTCGGGATGGATCCGTACACCGACTCTTCCAGCACCGACGCCAACGTGCCGATCTCGAAAGGTATCCCGGCAATCTGTGTCGGAGTTACCCGGGGCGAGGGCGCGCATCGGATGGACGAGACGATCGAAATCGAGCCGATTGCGCTCGGGATTACCCAGTTGCTGAAACTGGTGGTTGCGTTCCCCTATCGCTAAACAGGCGTTTGAGTCGGTAGAATCAGACCGAAGACGCTCCACCAGGAATGAAACGCGGACAGGGACGGACCTTTTGACCTCCACGTATGTTGCCCTCGATGTCGAAGCAACCGGGATGGATCCATCCCGGGATGAGATTATCGAAATCGCCGCATTGAAATTCGATGAGGTCCGCGTCATTGATCAGTGGCAAACGCTGGTCCGTCCCAAGGGATCGGTCCCGTTCAACATCACCACGCTGACCGGAATCTCCAACGAGGATGTTCAGTCAGCGCCCCGGTTCGATGAAGTCGCGGAATCACTGCGCTCGTTCATCGGAAATCTGCCGATTGTCGGACAGTCACCGCAGTTCGATGTCGAGATGCTGGCCAGTGCCGGGCTTCGGCTCAAGAACCTTCGCTACGACACGTTCGCGCTGGCGACGATCCTCATGCCGGAACTTCCGGCCTACAACCTGGCAACCATCGCTGATCGCCTCAAGGTCGAGGTTGATTCGAGTCACCGGGCACTGGCTGATGTCGAAACAACCGTCGAAGTGTTTCGGGCTCTGGTGGCGCTGCTCTCGGAATACGATCTGGGGACCCTCGATCGACTGGCTTCACTGGCCAGCGTCTCTCGCTCTCCGCTCGCTCGATTGTTCAGCCAGGTTCGTCGGGATCTGCAGCGAGACACCGGAACGACCGCCGGTCTGGGGCCGCTGGCCCATGCGCTGGCTCAGGCGAGCGGTATCGGAGATAACCGTGGGCCGGAGGCAGTCTTTCTCATGCAGCGAGATCGACCCGAGCGACTGGAACCGTCGGGCGAACCGGGACTCGTTGATCTGGATGAGATTTCCTCCTGGGCGAAGACCGATGGTTTGCTGGCAAATGCGTTTCCCGGGTTCGAGCAGCGCGATGAGCAGATCTC
>REEK01000022.1 GCA_007695115.1 Sphaerobacteraceae bacterium | reverse complement strand
GATGATTCCGCCTTTAATAAGGACGCGCTTTGGCATCGGCTCTTCCCTTTCTGTGTTCCACCTGCGGTCAGGATCATTCAACCGTGTACATCCTACCGTGAGGTGATCCGGGAATGCGGGTAGTACACGCCAACGCTGAGGGAAACCGCTCTGGATCTCCCCTCAGCGCGTGCGTGTTTCAACCATCTACGCTAGATCTGTTCGTAACCGTGGTCGGAGTCTACCGTCGGGACCGTCCATTCCTCGCCACGTTCGGTCGTGACGTATTCTGGCCAGCGCAGCTCGATCGGTGGGGCGTAATCCTTCTCGAGGAGTGGTCCGACCCACTTGTCGCCGCCAACACCGCCGCCGGTTCGCTCCTCGAACTCTTCCTTCATTCGGGCGAGTTCTTCCGGTTCGGTGAGCAGATCGACCAGCGTTGCGGCGATCGTCTTTCCAGCCACGAACATACCGGGATCGACCACTGACGGAACGCCACCGAGGGCCAGCGTGGCCCAGGCCGGATAGACGTAGTTTGGATCCGGAGACTTCAGTCGCGGACGACCGGTGAGCAGGCGGACAGTCGGAGCATGCCACTGATACTCGACATAATCATCGGCGCCCATGTGCGTCTGCCAGGCGGGGATGTTCCGTCGCACGCTCGCTTCATAGTCCTGCGGGGTGGTTAGCTTCTCGAGTTCGTCAGGGAACGGGTTGTCCATCGGCTCCAGGCCGAGGTTCTTCTGGATCTCCCGGCCGAACTGTCGAGCCTCTTCGCTGAGTACCGGCGGTCCAACCAGTTCCAGATTGCGGTAGGTCAGATCAGCCAGTGCCTTATTGGGAAGACCGACTCGCGTCTTTGCTACCCAGCGGACTGAGACTGTGCAACCAGCTGCCTGTGCCGCGGCTTTGGCGTTGTTCTTCAGCACCTGATAGATCTGCTCCTGCAGGCCGAGAGACGACGAACGCCAGGCGTACTGGATCTGGCTGAAGCGGGGCGGCCTGTTGTCGGCGGTGGCATCGCCGGCGGTCAGGATGAACTCATTGAGCGTCCAGCCGCCGTTGTTGGTGAACATCGCTTCCTTGGTGTACTTGGTGTTGGTGTACATCAGGCAGACGGCGTCTACGGCTCCCGGTGCCCGTGGCGCAGCCCGTGGACCGGCCTCGGCTGGAAGCAGCGACATGTCCAGCCAGTTGTCCGGATCGGGAGTCTCGAACGTAAAGACAGCGCTCCAGTAGGCGCCGAAGTGGGTTTCCCACTCGCAGGTGTTCAGTGGCCACGGGTGATACGCGATGAAGGCATCGAACCCATCGTAGTAACCCTTGGCGGCATGGATTGGCTTGGATCCGCAGAGCTTTTCGGCTGGTTCCCCGAAGAACTTGAGCGTGCCCTTCAGATTGTGCTTCTTCATCGCTTCTTTAGCAGCCAGTACGCCGGCAAGCTCGGCGACGCCCAGCATCGAGTGAGGGTCTGTGTGGCCAGCGGCCGATGGGTGCACGCCCTCACGGGGAGCCTTGTAGGGAACGGCTTGCTGAGAGTTGCCCGGAACGGCGTCGTACTCGGCGTAGGCACCGAGCACTGGCCCGTCACCGTTGGAGAACGTCGCGACGAACGCAGTGGGCATCTCGCCAGAGCCACGCTCGACTTCAAAGCCCTCTTTCTCCAGCAGATCACAATACGCTTTTGCAGACTTGTACTCTCGCCATGCCGGCTCGTGATAGTTCCAGATCTCCATGTCGAAATCGGAGAGTCGCTGCTGGTTCTCGTCGATCCAGTCGAGCGCGAACTGCTTCTCCTCAGAACGTTTGGCCATTTGAGCGATTGTCCCTTCCTGATGACTTGACGCGACGGATCTCAAGATCGTGTCTGATACCTCAATGTGACTGAGTTGATCCCCTTTCCCGAACTCGAGCGGCCCGTTTTTCCGACGTATCCCTGGTTGGTTGCGCCGGCAAGTGCCTGAGTATGCGCGGCGATTCCGGTCCCAATCGGCCACAGACTCGCCCGAAGATAGATTTGCTGTTGACATCCACTACTAGCATCGCTATGATACGGGATATTGTATACATCCTCAAGTATAAATCTGATTCTTCCTGGTGGGAGAGCCCGTGTCTTTTCAGCCAAAGATTCGACAGTCACTTCGCGAAGAGATTGCTTTGGATATCAAGATGGCCATCCTGAGCGGGCGGTTCACTGCTGGGGAACGCATTTATGAAGGCCGCATCGCTGATGAGATGGGCGTCTCCCGGGTTCCGGTTCGTGAAGCGCTCTCATTGCTCGAACACGAAGGACTGGTGGAGCGAGTACCGAATCGCGGAGTGTTCGTTGCCAGCTTGACCGGGTATGAAGTTGGCGAGTTTTCCTCCCTGCGAACCGTATTCGAAGAGTTCGCGATGGAGCGAGCGATGACACGCGCCACTCCCGACGACATCGCGGGCCTGGAAGAACAGCTTGCCGTAATCGGATCAGCGTTTTCTGGTCGTGATAAAGCCGCCATCTTCGAGGCTGATCTTGGCTTCCATCAGCGTCTTGTTCAGGCAGCTCATCACGGGTTGCTTCTGAAGTTCTGGGAGCAAATTGCCACGATGCTACGGGCGCAGTTCATTACGCTGCTGCCGGTCATCTATCCGACTTCTGAGGACCTCGCCGGGCGCCACAGGATACTCCTTGACGCTATGAGGGGCGACGACATAGATTCGGCCCGCGAGCTCATTCGAGACCATGTGCAGATATACGGCGAGATGTTGACAGCCGAAGCGCGACGTCAGGGACTGATGGGAGATGAAGACAATGGCATGAGTTGATCGCATCCACTGTTGACGTGTTGACGAATATGTTGATCTGGATACGAGCGGATTATTTCAGACGAGGAGTTGGGGAAACGTATGTCTAGTGATCGCAAGGACCAGTTTACAGATCGTTCGAATGAATCTCTCGGGAGTTCGCTCTTCGGCGCGAACCTTACCCGGCGTGATTTCCTGGGTCGTGGCGCACGCTTCGCCGCACTCGGCGCGGTGGCAACCACGGCCAGTTTGAGCCTCGTCGCCTGTGAGGATGACGACACCGACGATGACGATCCGCCGGCAGCCACTGATGACGAGGATGTCGACGTTGCGGACGATACCGACGATGTCGAAGTCGGTGACGACGATGATGAAGTCGCGGTCGATGACACCGATGACGATACCGACGATGATACCGACGACGACACGGCCGACACCCCGGATGATGACCGGTACGGTGGCACCTTCACATTGATTCGCTCAGCGGACGCTAACAACCTGCTTCCGGGTGAGACCACCGGTCTGGCAGATATTGCCACCAACTTCCTGCTCTATGACGGCCTGATCATTCATGGATTCGACGGTGAGATCTATCCACTGCTGGCCACTGACTGGGAGTCAGATGATGAAGGCACGGAGTGGACCTTTACCCTGCGTGAAGATGTCACCTTCCACTCAGGTGAGCCGTTCAACGCCGAGCACGTCGTTGATCACTTCGAGCGATGGAAAGACCGCCCAACGAGCGCGAAGATCGTGCTCCTGGACGAGATCGAGCTCGTTGACGACTACACCGTTCGCTTCCATCTGACGAACCCGACGCTGGTCTTCCTGACGATGATTAGCCAGACCGAGTGGGCCTATGGCGGCATTCCGAACATGCACAAGGTTGCCGAACTCGGCGACGATTACGGCGTTGTCGAAGTGGACGGCACGGGGCCATTCAAGCTTGAAGAGTGGCAGACCGACGATCGAATCATCCTGGCCCGGAACGAAGATTACACCTGGGGTCCGGAGTTCTACGAGAACCGTGGTCCGGTCTATCCAGACCAGCTGATCCTGCAGGTCGTCCCTGAGGATGGATCACGAACCGCGCTGATCGAGACCGGCGAGGCAGACCTCAACATCGAGGTTGCGCCGCGTGACGTCAGCCGACTCGAAGATGAGCCAGGTGTCACCGTCGAATCATTCCCGCGTGTCTCCTCCAACCACTACAGTTTCAACATGGAGCGTGAGATCTTCCAGGACATCAATGTCCGCCGGGCAGTGATGCACGGGATCAACCGCGAAGAGATCACCGAATTCATCATGCACGGTCAGGCTGACCCGGCCGAGGGCTACCTGCACCCGGATATGGTCGGTGCCACAGACCGCAGCGAGACCGGGCCGATGGTCCAGTACGATCCGGATACCGCTATCGAACTGCTCGAGGAGTCTGGCTGGGAAGAGGGCGACGACGGCATCCGTGAGAAGGATGGCGAGCCGCTTACCTTCACTGTCTTCCTGGAGGGTGAGCTGCATGAGCAGATTGCTCAGGTGGTTCAGGATCACCTTCGCGAAATCGGGATTGATATGCAGATCAACCGTCTGGAGAGCGCAGCCCTGAGCGATGCACTCCAGGCCGGAGAGCACGATGTGCTGTTCCGTCCGATGATCTACAGCTCCGAGGACCACATGTACTTCTTCCACTCGGACTTCATTCCGTCGCCGAACGCGAGCTTCTGGAGTGATCCCGAGTTCGATGATCTGTTCGATGTGAGCCAGACGACGACCGATGAAGACGAGATGTACGATGCCTTCAGCCAGATGGAAGTGCGAATGCTTGAAGAGGCAGTCGTCGTTCCGATTCAGCACCAGCGCTGGATCTTCGCCTGGCGCGATGGTGTCGAAGGCACGACGTTCCACCAGATCCACGGCATCTACAAGATGATGGACTTCTGGCTGGACGACTAGATCGCTCGCGCCGGTGGGGTTGTCACCCTGCCGGCGCGTACTTTTTGCCTGGCATTAGCCAATAGAACGGGTTCATCACGCCTGGTGAACCACTGGAAGGGTCAATCAAGTGGCGGAGCGCACACGCATAGACGCCAAAATCATCGTGGGATTCCAGGATGGTGAGCATCGAGTGCTGGAAGACGGCTGCATCGTCCTCGAGGGTAACGAGATCATTCACGTTGGCAAGGATTTCGACGGAACCGTTGACAAAACGATCGATGCAACCAACCGGGTGATAACGCCCGGCTTCATCAACACGCATACCCACCTTGCTGGTTCTCCGCTGGACAAATCATTCATTGAAGACCGGGGACGTCGTCAGTTTTCGATGACCGGACTGATCGAGATGTTGCCCGTCCGCGGCGCCGCACAGGACAGTGAGGGCACCGAAGCGTGTGTCGACTACTCGATGGGCGAGCTGATCCGAACCGGCACCACCACGGTCATGGAGATCGGTGGCGTGGGCGACTATGTGGCAGATCAGGCCGAGAAGGCCGGTCTGCGTGCGTACATCGGCAATGGATATCGCTCTGGTCGATGGTATACGCCAGACGGAAAACAGGTGAAATACTCCTGGGATGTCGAGGCTGGCGAAGAGGGCTTCAAGAAGGCGGTCGATTTCATCGAACGTGTCGACGGTCGGGCCAACGGCCGCATCAAGGGCTTCCTCTCTCCGGCTCAGGTCGATACATCCACCGAAGAGCTGCTTCGCAAATCTCGGGAAGCCTCGGATTCGATGCAGGTGCCGCTGGCGCTGCATGTCTCCCAGTCCGTCTTCGAGTTCGACGAGATGACCAAACGCCACGGCATGACGCCGATCGAGTGGCTGGAGTCGATCGATT
>REEK01000129.1 GCA_007695115.1 Sphaerobacteraceae bacterium | reverse complement strand
CCTCCCCCACGTTATCCTGAGCGAAGTCGAAGGATCTGCAGACTTCGCAGGCGGACTACCTCCGGATAAGCGACTACGTGTTGGACGTCAGAGATTCCTCGACGAGCTCGGAATGACGTGGAGTGGGGGGGGTTTTATGCACCGCCGGGGGGCCCCGGGGTGGGCTGGGGCGCCGACCCCTAAATTGGGTTAATTTTTTCCTCCCCTCTCCCAGTTTTGGGAGAGGGGTCGGGGGTGAGGGCCGTTGTCCATGCAGGCACGAGGCCGGACGTGAGGGCCGTCGAAGCGAACCTCTAACCCTGGCTCGAAGCCGCCACGACATCGACCTTCTTGAACCGGTAGAGACCGAGGCCAACGAACACCGCTCCCCAGACGACGAGGCTGACCACCATTCCGGCAATTTCGGCATCGGAGAAGTTAGGCCCGTCGACCTGATTGAGCTGGACCATCCCGTTGATCCCATACGTCGGCATGAGTCGACTGACCCATTCCCCGACGGTGCCGAGCTGTGCAATGAGCGTGACCACGAGATCGCCGATGAAGTACCCGGCCAGGGCGATGCCGCTACCCACCGCCATAGAGCTGAATGCCAGCGCGATCATCCCACCGAGCAATGCCCACATCCCGATTGAAACAGCGGAGCGCAACGTCACCAGCAATAACTCCGATATCGTGTCCCCGGAGAAGGCCCGATCCATATCGATTGATCCATCGATCACCATTTCCGAGCCGAGCGACCCCGCGAAGACGATGAGCATTCCGATGACGGTCACCAGTGCCGACATCACGCCGATGAGAACGAGCTTGGAGATGACGAACTGTGTTCGACCGGCACGCATCATCAGCATCATCCGAACGGTTGCCCAGCTGAACTCACTGCCGTACATACCGGCCGCAAAGATGATCATGATGACTGCGCCAACGCCGACCACCAGTGCCGATCCGAAGCCGAGTCCGTCCGGCAGCATCAGGCTCTCTTCGATCCCGCCCATATCCATACCGTCGGCGCCTTCGACCTCCGAGATGAAGCTGGCAAGGGTCAGCACGGTGTACATGAACCCGAGGAATCCGATGTAGATGACGGCCAGGATCCAGGTCATCGGGCGGCGGATTGCTTTGGTGAACTCCAGACGGATCAACGTACTCAGGCTAGCCATTGGTTTGCTCCGATCCGGTGGCCTGGCCGGTCAGTGCCAGGAATCGTTCTTCCAGTTGGCCTTCCTGATGCCGGAGCTGGCTGACAGCGAACCCGGACTGAACCAGGGTCTGATTGATCTCGGGAGCACGATCCAGTGAAACATCGACGATCAACCGTTGCCGCTCGTCGACAACGACCTTCTCGAGATCCGGAATGTTCAGCAGCGTCTGGCGGGCGTCTTCCGGGCGATCGACATCGATCACCAGCTGATCGGTTCCGGCGAGGATCTCACTCATCGGGCCGGTAGACACCAGCTTTCCCCGGTTGATGATCGCCACGTGGCTGCAGACTTCCTGAATCTCGGCCAGAATGTGACTGGAGACGAATACGGTATGGCCGGTTTCGGAAAGTCGGCGGACGAGTTCGCGGATCTCCCGTTGCCCGGCGGGATCGAGCCCGTTGGTCGGTTCATCGAGGATGACTAACTCGGGATCACAGAGAAGCGCGGCACCGATCCCGATTCGCTGTTTCATTCCAGTGGAGTAGCCGCCAAACTTCGCATTTGCCCGTTCCGACATTCCAACGAGGTCGATAATTTCTTCGATTCGGGAACGATCGTCCATGCCGGCCTGGGCGCCGAAGACTTGCAGATTCATCCGTCCACTCAGGTACGGGTAGAAGGCCGGGCGTTCCACCATTGCCCCGACATTCTGAAGCACCTCGGAGGGATTGGTCCGGATATCGAAACCCAGCACCCGGGCCGTTCCGCTACTTGGCGGGATCAACCCCAGCGCCATACCGATCGTTGTGGTCTTTCCCGCTCCGTTCGGTCCAAGAAATCCGAAGATCGATCCACGGGGTACGGAAAACGTCATTGCATCGACCGCAACGTGTTCGCCAAAGCGCTTCGTCAGCTGGTCGAACTCCAGCGCAGAACGTGATGAACTCGTGCTCATTGGCAACCTCGTCTGGGTGAACTCTGTGATCGGGCCTCTTCCCGGAGCGATTGTAGATGTTGAGCCTTGAGCGCACACCTGTACGTCGGGTCAGAAATGACGTAGCCGTGCGTACTCTCCGATACCGGAGATGAATACGCACGGTAATGTGTGACATCGATCAGGAACCGGCAGCGAGCGTGTCCATGCGGCGGAACGTCACGACTGCGGCGATCGCCAGTAGCACGAGCCATCCGATAATGTTGGCCAGAATCCAGGCCCAGTCTCCAGCTGCGTAGCTGGGTGGAATCGCGGCGTTCAACTGGTTCAACGCGTCGACTCCGGCATTGGGCAGTGCCCGTCCCATCCAGACGCCGATGTTTCCAAGCTGCCCGAGTAGCCCACCGATCTGACCACCAAGGAACAGCAGAGCCAGCGATGCTCCCAGCCCGGCGGCGAGCGATCGACTCATCAGCGTGATTGTTGCGGCGATCGCTGCCCAGACCATGATCCCGATCATGGAGCGGAACAGCAGCACTCCCGCTTCTCCAACGAAGCCAGCGGTTGCCCAGGACGAGAACTGGATTCCCTCGCCCACGGCAACTGCCGTGACCAGCGATCCGATAATCGACAGCAGCATTCCGATCACCAGTCCGGCCAGTCCGAGAACGCCGAGCGCCAGGATCTTGCCGATGAGAATCGGAGTCCGCCCGGCGCCCATCATCAGCATGGTCCGGATCGTTCCCCAGCTGAGGTCACTGCCCACCATGCCGGCCGCCAGGACGATGATCAGGGCGGTAACCATGAGTTGTACGAGGCCGATGCCCATATACAGGCCGTCCGGGAGTATCAGTGCTTCTTCCAGCGAGGTTCCCATCGACTGATCGACCTCAACATCGACTCCCATGCCGTCTGGCGCGAGTATCGTTCCGATCAGCGTGCCGTAGATCAGCACCATCAGGACGACCAGAATGATGGCCAGTGTCCAGGTCATTGGTCGTTTCAGCAGCTTCCAGATCTCACCGATGAAAATGCGACTAATCGGTGTCATCAGATGCTCCGTTCTGTGCTGGTAGTCCGGTCAGCGCCAGGAACTCGTCCTCGAGTCGACGCTGGCGTGGACGGAGACCGGTAACCTCGAACCCTGCCTCGATCAGTTTCCGGTTGATGACTCCGGCGAAACTCGCATCCACGGTCACCACTACCAGGTCATCGACGAGGTGAACCTGTTCGACATCTGACAGGTGCTCGATGAACGGGACAGCATCGAGCGGTCGATCGACCTGAATCTCGATCGAATCGCGGGTGTGGAGAACGTCCTGCATGCGACCGGTTGTGATCAGTTTTCCGTGGTTGATGATAGCGACGTCGGTGCAGACTTCCTGCACCTCGTAGAGCAGATGGCTGGAGAGAACCACGGTACGGCCGGATGCGGCGAGTCGACGAATCAGCGCCCGGATCTCTCGCTGCCCAGCTGGGTCGAGCCCGTTGGTCGGCTCGTCCAGAATAACCAGATCGGGATCACGCAGCAACGCCGTCGCGATGCCAAGCCGTTGTTTCATGCCGGTGGAGTAGCTGCCGAAGGTCGCATCGGCCCGGGCCGTAAGATCGACTTCCTGCAGGGCACGCTCGACGCGCTTTGGATCATCGATTCCGGCGAGATAGGCCCACAGTCGCAGGTTGTCGCGGCCGCTCATGTATGGATAGAGGGCTGGCTTCTCCACCATTGCGCCGGTGCGTGCCAGCGCGTCAGGCAGATTGGTATGGATGTCATGTCCGAGGATTCGTGCGGTTCCCGATGATCTCGGGATCAGACCGAGCATCATGCCCAGTGCGGTGGTCTTCCCGGCGCCGTTCGGCCCCAGAAATCCAAAGATCGATCCAGACGGCACCGTAAACGATACGTGGTCCACAGCGACGAATGATCCAAATCGCCGGGTCAGTTCTTCGACTTCGATGGCAGGTGCAACGGCATTTGATTGAAGGTGACCATTGGACGATCGGGCTGCTGCCCTCTCCTGAAGTGTTGCGATCATCTGCCCTCCTGTGCGAACTCCTCTGCCAGCCATCAACGATGGCCGCTCTCTACCTGCAGTCTAGAGATCGGGATGTAACAGACGCGGGCGAATAAATTGGGGAACGTTACGATTCCGTATCGTCTGACGGAGAATCGCCAGTGCCGGGAAGGCGCACCCGGGGGTTGGCGTCGTACTCAGGTCGCTGTTCGGCGATCTCCAGCAGGCCATCCCGGGATAGTCCATCGATGAGCTTGCGGAGCCAGTCGTCGTGTCCGGCGTCGTAATCGTCACGAATCTGCGGACCGATGCTCAGCAGGTCGATGCCGGTGTCGCTGAATTCGATCTCCTGAAGTGCCCGGAGCACACGACCCCGGTACATCCGGTCGGATCCTTCGAACGCCTGCTCCTTCTTGCGGCGAAATCCGGACTTTCGGAGATCGATCAGCATCGATTGAATTTCCGGGAACGCGGAGCAATGTTGCTGGAGCGGGCAGGTAATGCAGGCCGGCTTCCGGGCCGTACATTGCAGTGCCCCGAACTCGATCAGGGTCTGACCCCATTCCCAGCCGTGGCCTGCCGGGACGATGTGTTCGGCGATGTCCTGCATCTGACGAGTTGTGCGGGCTTCTTCTGGCACTTCCGGGCCGATCAGCAGACGGTGGAGCAGACGCCGGATATTGGTATCGAGAAAGCCGACATCCTGTTCGAATGCGAAACAGGCGATTGCCCCGGCAGTATAGGGACCAATGCCTGGCAGCTTCTTCAGGCTCTCGACATCTGACGGAAAGGCGCCGTTGTGCTGTTCGACGACTGCCTGAGCCGCCCGCTGGAGGTTCACGGCTCGGCGGTTGTAGCCGAGACCGGACCAGAGACGGATCACGTCAGCGGTCGGAGCGCTGGCCAGTTTCTCGACGCTGGGAAAGGCATCCAGAAACGCCGCATATTTTGGAATGACCCGGTCGACCTGCGTCTGTTGCAGCATCACTTCGGAAACCAGAATCCGGTAGGGATCTCTGGTGTGGCGCCACGGAAGATCACGGGCATTCTTCTGATACCAGTCCAGCAGAGTGGACTGAATCTCCGGTAGTTCATGCGGAATGTCTGGATGGTCTGCCGGTGGCTGCTCGATCATCGCTCGATTGTAGCAATCTGCCGGTCCCTGGCGCGTCGGTCCACCCGGGTGGTGATAGGATGCCGGAAACGAATTCAGGAGAGGATTGACTGATGACGAAACTGCGTGCGGGCCTGATCGGCACCGGAACGATCGCCCATAGTGCCCACCTTCCGGCGATGCAGTATCTGGGACACGATATCGAACTGATTGCCGTGGCGGACATTCGTGCTGAAGCCGCCCAGGCTGCTGTGAAGAAATATGGCGCGGAGACCTGGTATTCGGACTATCGGGAACTGCTGAACCGCGATGATATCGACTTCGTGGACATCTGTACCCCGGAGTTCCTGCATTGCGAGCAGGTCGTGGCGGCGGCCGAGGCCGGGAAGCACATTCTCTGCGAGAAGCCGATGGCTGCCACCGTCGATGAGGCCGACCGGATGATCGCCGCGGCCAAAGCCAACGATGTGATGCTGATGATCGGACACAGCCGGCGATTTACCGATCGATACCGCAACGCCTGGCAGGCTGTCGCCGAGGGCAGGATCGGTAACGTGCAGATCGTGAGGGAAAACGAGCGCCGCCCGGTGGCGATGTACTCGGCACTCGATCTGGCGACGGGCTACTGGTCCCCTGATGGCGATCGGCCGTGGATCTCCGATCCGGAGTACACAGAGGGCGCTGCTCTGACCAACGCCGTTCATGAGATGGACCTGGCACGCTGGTTTGCCGGGGCCGATGCGCTCTCGGTTCAGGCGGAATCCCGCATCGCTGGCGAATGTGTGGAAGTCGCCGATTTCCTTACTTACACGATTACCTTCAAGAACGGGGTGATCGGTGGAGCGGAGATCGTCAACAATCTGCCGTCTGGCTACCCGTACTTCCATATGCTGGAGGTCTACGGCGATCAGGGTTCCGTGCGGGCTGACGATCCCGATCAATCGCCCTACGCGGTCTGGAGCCAGGGAGGCATGCAGTTTCCCGTGAATTTCGATCAGCTGCTGCATATCGACAATGCCTACATCCGGGAGATTGGATGGTTCGTGCGGGCGATCCAGATTGGAGCGCCACCACCACTCGATCCCTGGGATGCCCGGCAGGCGCTGGCGTTGTCGCTGGCCGCTGTCGAATCGAGCAAGACCGGTCGAACCGTGTTTTTGAGCGAGATGGAGCCGTCCAGTGAGTAATCAGCCAGCACTGACGATTGCCGGTGACAACGACCTGTCCACGAATGCAGCACGCCACGCGATCGCGGCTGTGCCGGATGATCCGGTCTATCTCTGGAGATCGATTGCCGATCCGGTGGTCAGCAAAGCCCCGGTGGTTGTCCTCGCTGATGTGGCAGAGCGGGCCGGGTTCGCGCAGGCGGCGCTCGATGCCGGCATCCCTGCGGTGTCGTTGCCGATCAAGGATCCGGATGTGGATCTGAAGCAGGCGATCGCAGATGGGCGCTTGCGTCTGATGAGCCGGCTTCATGGGCTACCCACGCTGGCCCGTCTTCAGCAGGATGCGATGAATGGAACTGTCGGGCGACGATACGGCGTCTTCGCCTCGCACCGGATCCCCGTGAACTTTGCCGATGAGCTGGATGACGTTGTGGACGATCTGGTGACCTACTGCTGCTCACTGATCGATGCGCCACTGAGCCGGGTGAGCGTGACCACATCTGATCTGGGCACTTCGGAAACCGCCGGGTGGTTCATCCTCGCCCGGTTCGCCGATGAGACGATCGCCACGATCGAGGTGGCTGCTGTCCTTCCGGAGGCAGACGAGCCTGCTGGTGAGCTGCTGATCGAGGTAACCGGCTCTGACGCTGTGCTGCGGGCCGCTCCCGAGCAACAGGGCGTGCTGATCAGAGGCGCTGAGGGCGTCAGTCGATCTAACTGGTATGCCGAGCCGTCCGATTTCCTGCTGCAGCGAGCAACACAATTGCGAGATCTGGAGACGAACACCACGTCGCTCTCCGCCATGAAACTGATGCAGAAGCGGTTCGAGGCTGCCACTGCCAATCAGGCCGTAGAGGTCTGATGCATGAAAACGTCGGACTGCTCCTGAGTCGAGCCGGTGAGAACTGAGACGATTTCTACATAAAGCGGTCCTCAGTTTCGCGCACGCAGCGCGTTGTGCTCCCTATGATCGAATCAAGTCGATCGGGGCTCATTGGCATGCCATTCATTCGGTCAGGACGGAGATTCATCGTGTGGTTGCCACGATCAAGTACAGGAGTCTTGCTAGCGGTCGCCGTAGTCGCTCTCTACGGGACGTATGTGCGTTCCTGGATGCGAAACTGGGGTGCCACAGAAGCCGAGGTTCGTGCGGAGCTTCCGGGCGAATGGGTCTCCCCCAGCCCACAATATCAGGCACGCCGTGGAATCACGATCAACGCCCCGGCTGAAGTGGTGTGGCGCTGGCTAATACAGATTGGGCAGGGCAGAGGCGGCTTCTATAGCTACGACTGGCTGGAGAACCTGTTCAGTCTCGAAATTCACAGCACAGACCGGATCGTTCCGGAGTTCCAGGCCCTCGCACTGGGAGACTTCATCGCTGCTGAACCAAACCATGTCGCCGGTTGGAGAGTGACAGAGATTGATACTGGGAAATCTCTCGTTCTGACTGTCAGCATTGAGGAATCCGCATCGCCCGATGCGCCTCAGTTGGATCCGGACGCGTTCTCCGGTATCTGGATCTTTCAGCTGAACCCGATAGACACGTCATCCTGCCGTCTGATCGCGGACTTTCGTGCTGATTTCGAGTCTGGTCCATTGCCGGCAGCCCTGCTTGCACTGCTGCTCGAGCCTGTCCACTTCATCATGGAGCGAAAGATGCTGCACGGCATTCGAGAACGTGCCGAGCGTTCGGCCAGTGACCACCCCGGAGAACCGATACAAGTTCGACACATGACTGGACAATAAGCAACGCAGATGACGCGTGGGTCTTCATATCATGACTGTAGAGAGGAGTGTCCTCTCATCTCGTAGGCGTGATCCGCGATCTGACTGACCCTGCCTTGTGCAAAGCACGAAGGGTCGACTCGTACCGGGAGCTAGAAATGAACAGGATTTCCTCGACCATCAGAGGCTATCCGCTACTCCTCTACTTCATTCTCGCTTACGGGATAACCTGGACCGGGATAGTTTTGATCGTCGGTGTTGACGGCCTGCGATCAGGCAGCCTGGAACTGTCCCGAGGACTGCTCGTCTGGGTTCTCATGCTATGCGGTCCCAGTGTTTCCGGTCTTCTGCTCACCTGGATATTCGAAGGCAAGACGGGGCTGCGCGCATTCCGGGATCGAATGTTTCGCTGGCGACTACCCCTCCGGTGGTACGCATCGCTGCTGGTCGCCCCTGTGACCTGCGCGCTGATTGTTGGAGTGCTCTGGTCCCACTCATCCGATTTCGCACCAATGTTCTTCGCTGAGCCCGACAAAACCTTCGTCGTGATCATGTTTTTCGTTCTGATGTTCGGTGCATTCGTTGAGGAACTGGGCTGGACGGGATTCGCGACGCCAAGAATGCACCTGATTTACGGCCTGGTTGGCACGTCCCTTCTGCTTGGATTCCTGCACGGTACCTGGCACTTCCTGGCAGATTTCTCCGGCCGCGGCGATTCTGGCGCGGTGCTCTTTTCGGCAAACTTCATCGTATTCTGGATCGGCGCACTTATCGTTCTGCGTCTACTGATGGTGTGGGTCTACCAGCACACAGAGAGTTTGCTGCTCGGGCAACTCCTTCACGCCTCCTACACGGCTCCGTTGTTCGTCTTGACTCCTCCAGACGCGTCGTCAGCTCAGCTGCTCCTGTTGTGGACGTGCTTTTCCGTTCTCTTTGCAATCGCCACGCTCGCGATCACGTCTGGTCGAACTCCCGCTATCACAGAGGCGGAGTCTATCCGATCGCTCCCAGATGCACTTTCAAGCGGTCGCAGGCCTCGAACGAGTTGACCCTGTGACCTGATCCGGAGAGGTCGAGTTGAACCTGCGGAAGGCTGCATTCTCTGCGAAGTATCTGACTGGTGCGTCTGCCGCAGGGCTGACAGCCTCTCTTCTCGTGCTCCTGGTCGCTCCAGCCTTCATGCCCGACTCATATTCCTGGGTAACGCACACGACGAGCGAGTCGGCCGCTCAGGGTGTTAAGTTCGCCTGGATCGCCCGGCTGGGATTCGCCCTGTTCGGGATTGCCGTTCTTCTGCTGGTATTTTCGGCTCGGAGAACCTGGAACCCCCTGGCGAGGATCGCGCACGCTCTGTTCGGAATGCTCCTGGTTGCGGCGGCAGTGTTCTCTCATCGACCCTGGGAAGCTGGCGTGCCGTATAGCCAGACCGAGGATCTTCTTCACTCCGTTGCCGCCACAGGAATGGGATTCGCCTTTGCCACAGGTGTCGTCATTGTAATGGTGACGCGAAGCAATACGTCTGGATACCCGCGGATTCTCGATGCTCTTGCGCTTGTCGCCTCGGTCGCGATTCCTCTCGCGATGATGAATCTACCGGAGCACACCGGCCTGTTTCAGCGCGGAATGTTCCTCATCGCATATGTCTGGTACGGGATGGAGATTGTTCGGCTGCTCCGGAGCGGAGACTGATTTTCGGGCAAAAAAGAACGCGGGGGTGTTCAATGCACCACCCGCGTCTCTCCTCCTCACGTGCGTGGGCTTGCTTTATCAAGACCTCACGACATATTAATCTACGTGCAGTCCCAGCAAACCGGTTTCATTTCTGGATGTGATCTCGAACCATATTGCTCAGACGGGAATCGAAATCCTCACGCATCCGGTCAATCCACTGAATATTGGGCGTTTTCCTGAGCCAGGTCAGTTGATGCCGAACGTATCGATGCGTGGCGAACTTGATCCGCTGGGCCATCTCCTCTGCATCGTATTCTCCCCGCAGGTACGGAACAACTTCCTGGTACCCGATCGACCGCATCGCCGTGCAATCGGCAGGGACTCCGGCGTCGAGCAGGTGCTGGACCTCCTCCACAAGCCCGTTTTCCAGCATGGCATCGACGCGGGCATCGATCCGCTGGTGCAGGAGCGTACGCTCGATGTGAAGGCCGATGGTAAGAATGTCCCAGTCCGGCGGGTCTTTTCCTTCGAGATCGGTCATCCGCTGGCCGGTCAGGTGATGAATCTCCAGCGCCCGGATTACCCGACGCACGTTTTGCGGAAGAATCCGCTCCGCGGCCAGTGGATCGATCGTCTGGAGCCGCTGATGAAGGAATTCGTTCCCCTCAGATTCGGCCAGGGACTCCATCTCGGCGCGAAAGTCCGCGTCCGGCGGGGCTTCGGGGATTCGCCACCCTTCGAGGACTGCCCGGACATACAGCGGAGAACCACCAGCCAGGATCGGCAGGGATCCGCAGGCCATGATCCCCTCGACGGTTCGGAACGCATCCCGTTGAAAGAGTGCCAGCGAGTAGTCATCAGTGGGATCCAGAATGTCGATCAGGTGATGCGGCACGATCGCTCGCTGAGTCGGAGTCGGCTTTGCCGTCCCGATATCGAGTCCTCGATAGAGATACCGGGAATCAATTGACACGATCTCGCCGCCGAATTCCTGTGCCAGTGTGATTGCGGCGTCGGTTTTTCCGGTCGCTGTTGCCCCGACAATTGCGATCACGCTGGGAAATGCTTCCTGGTCGTGAGTTGTCATATCTTTAGTATCATTCCAGCCACTGTTCTGCTCACCAGCTTGTGAGCCTCGATAGGAGTTTAGCGTGCTTCGTTTCATGATCCAGACTCTGAAAGTCTCCGCGGTGCTGGTCCTCGCCGTTGCGATCGTCTTTACCAGCCAGCGAGCACTTTCACATTATCTGGGACAGGCCGACGAGCTGAGAGATAGCGAACCGGTTACCTTCAGCGTACAGAATGAAGAAACGGCCGAGAGTGTTGGTGAGCGGCTCGAAGAGCAGGGAATCATCCGATCTAGCTGGTATTTCGAGATGCGTATGCGTCTGGGAAGTTCCGACGCCCAGCTGAACCCTGGTCAATATGAACTCTCGCCCGGCATGGCCGTCAGCGAGATTATCGATGAAATCACCACCACGGGTACCGCCGGGACGGCCACTATTCGATTCCAGGAAGGTTGGCGTACCGAACAGTATGCCGAACATCTCGCCGAAACCGGCCTGCTGGAGTCAGCCGATGAGTTCCTGGATGCGGTTGCAAGTCCGCAATGGGATTTTGATTTCCTGGCCAGCCGACCTGCCGATGCTCAGCTCGAAGGGTATCTCTTCCCGGATACCTACGAATTCCGCGGGGATGTGACCGCCGAGGAGATCGTCGAAATCCTCCTCGAGACCTTTGAGTCCAGAGTTCCACCAGAACTGCAGGAGCGGGCTGACGATCTCGGCTACAACTTCCACAACGTGATCACCATCGCCTCGATTATTGAGCGTGAGGCAGTCATTTCCGAGGAGCGACCGGTTATGGCATCGGTTTTCTTCAACCGGATGGAAGAGAACATGCCGCTCCAGGCAGATCCCACCGTCCAGTACGTGGTTGGTCAGCCTGGAAACTGGTGGCCCGAGATCACACAGGAAGATATCAACCGGATGGCACCGCACAACACCTATCAGCGGCCCGGGATCCCGCCATGGCCGATTGCCAACCCGAGCCTGGCGTCGATTCAGGCAGCCCTCGAGCCAGATGAGACCGACTATCTGTTCTTCGTGGCGACGGGTGATGGCTCCGGAGCGCATCGATTCGCCGAGACCTATGAAGAGCACCAGCAGAACATCGAACTTGCCCGACAGGGCCAATAGGAGGTCGCAATGCGCCGTCGTGTCGGTCTGATCGGAGATCCGGTCGACCAGAGCCTGTCGCCGGTCTTTCAGCAGGTGGCGTTCGATGCAGCGGGTATCGAGACGACCTACGAACTCTGGCGGACTGATGATGAGGACGTGGTCGCTGCTATTGAGGCGCTGCGTGGGCCAGAATTCATCGGGTCGAACGTCACTGTCCCGCACAAGCCGGCTGCCGCGGCGGCTGTCGACGAGTTGAGTGAGCGAGCCCGGCGAGCTGGTGCGGTCAATACCATCATCAACCGGGATGGTCATCTGATCGGCGACAATACCGACATTCCAGGCTTCCTGGCGCCGTTGAATGCGGAGTCGTTCGACTTTGCGTCCACGAACGCAGTGATCCTCGGCGCTGGTGGTGCTGCGCGGGGTGTGGCCGTGGCACTGCTCGAAGCGGGGTGCCGCTCGATCACCGTGGCAAACCGCACGGTGGCCCGCGCAGAATCGCTGCGTGACGATCTCGACGCCTCGATCCGGGTGATTTCACTCGGCGAAGAGCTCTCGTCGAGGCTGGCCGAGACATCGTTGCTGATCAATTCCACGGCGATGGGCTGGAACGATGATGATCTACCGATCTCTCGAGATCAGCTTGCGATGCTCCACTCCGGGGCCACGGTGTATGACCTCACCTACAAGCAGACACCAATCCTCAAAGCAGCCTCAGCGGCTGGCTATGAAACGATCGACGGACTGCCGATGCTGGTTCATCAGGGAGCTGAATCGTTCCGTCTCTGGACCGGACAGGAAGCGCCGTTCGATGCGATGTGGCAGGCGGCACTCGCTGCTCGTGACGAGCGCGAAGCGTAGCACTCCGCAGCAGACACCCTCACCAGTTGGAACACCATTAGTTACCATCGTCCTACAGGATTCATGGGCCGGGACAGGTATGCTGTGCTTCGAAACAGGCAATACTCGCTGATGAATCGATGAGGATAGATGGAACTGGGCTACCTCTGGATCATTCTGGGAACGATTGCCGGGTTACTTTCCGGCACGCTCATCCATGCTATCTCGCTCCGTCTGCCTGCACGCATGGACCCGCTGGGGCCGGTGATCTGCCACGCTTGTCAGGCACCGATGCCAGCCATCGCGTGGATTCCGCTTCTCCCCGTCACCTGCTCTGAATGTTCGGTACGCACCAACTGGCACAAACCGGCCACGGAGCTCACCGCTGCGGCGTTGGTCGGTATCGCCCTGATGATTCACGACCTCACCCTCACCGGAATCAGCGTGGCGCTGTTCGCCCTCGTACTGCTCCAGGTGCTGCGAATCGACTGGCAGCATCATCTGATCTTCACCATCGTGATCGTGCCAGGATCGCTGCTGGCTATCCTGCTTGCGCTGCTGGAATCCCGAGCCGAGTTCCTTGCGTCTCTTGTTGCGGCGATTGGTGCCGCGCTCATGTTCGGATTTTTCTATGCGCTGGCACTGTTCATCTATCGGCGCCGGGCACTCGGCCGGGGGGACATTTTGCTCGCGTTTCTGATCGGCGCGATGGCGAGATTCGAGCTGGTTGTCCCGGCCCTGATTGCCGGAATGCTGCTGGCTGCGTTAGGTGGACTCTTCCTGATTGCGATTGGCAAGCGGACGAGGCACGATTTTATCCCGTATGGAGCGTATTTATGCGCCGGAGCGATTTTCGTGCTCCTCTTGCCGCGTTGAATGGTGGCCCGGCTTTTGCGCTCGCCCTTAACCGGCTGATGGGCGACTTGTCAGGCCGCTTATGGATTGATGCGGAACATGCCAAATGCAATTCCTAATTGTCAGTAGGTAATTGCTTGACAGACGGTCCCAGAAGTCGTAGTCTAGGTGTCGTAGCTCCAGGGGGGGCTTTCGGACGTTTCGAGCGAAACGTCGGGGATTATTCGGAGGGACTGGATTCATGCGCGTTTTCCGATTGTGCCTGACCGCGGGTATCGTGGTCATGTTGTCGGCGTTTATTCTTGCTCCAGCAGCAGCTAGCAGTGATAACGCAGATTCCGACAACTCTGTCGCTGGTTCCCACCACGGCAAAGATGGTGGACACACCGACGACGATTATAATGACGATCATCACGACGGTGGCGGCTACGGCAAAGATGGTGGCCACGCTGGCGGATACGATGACAACGACCACGACGGTGGTGGCTACGGCAAAGATGGCGGCCATAACGGTGGTGGTCAGGGTATCGGCGAAGGCGCCGGTGCTGACGTTCCAACTACCGGTGGCGGCTACGGTAAAGATGGCGGACACGACGACCACGACGGTGGCGGCTACGGCAAAGATGGCGGTCATAACGGTGGTGGTCAGGGTATCGGCGAAGGTGCTGGCGCAGGCGTGCCAACCACCGGCGCTGGCGGACTCGCTGTTGCCGGCGGCATGGGCAGCATGATGCTCTTCGGTGGTGTTCTCACCATCTTCGGTGCAATCGCTGCAAGCGGCCTCGGATTCTTCCGCCGTCGCTAATATGCACGCATAGCTTCGAATTCGACGGCGAGGATGACATAGGTCGTCCTCGCCGTTCCATGTATCAGGTGCTCGTCTTCGTATCTCACGCACTCTGTCCGTCGTTCAGGGCGAATAGATCGTACTCAGTCAGGGGTGGATGTCTTAATGCAGAGATCTGATCAGCGGCCACAACCGAACCAGCGACTCGTGTCAGTCACGCTTGTCTGCTTCGTTGTTGGCATGATCACCGTCGGTATTGCGATGGTCTCTCAGCAGTTCCTTCTGGCCGGAAGCACCAGTGCCACGGAGAATCCGATTGGTATCCCCGTTCCTGAAATGGACGTTCAGATAGGCGGTGCTACTACCGAGCAGGCAGGTGACGCGGCGTCTGATGACGACTCAGCCCAGTCTGACGGGTCAATAATTACGTCACCAACCAACCTGCAAATTCCGGGTCTGGATGTTGACGCCGATATCGAGCATGTCGGCTACACCGACGACGGCCGCATGGATGCGCCGGAAGACTGGGAAGATGTTGCCTGGTTCCAGTATGGATACTTCCCCGGAGCGAACGGCAATGCGGTGCTCGCGGGCCATCTCGACTCCACAACAGGTCCAGCGGTTTTCGCTCACCTTCACGAGATGGAAGTCGGCGACGAAGTCGTCGTTACTGGACACGATGGCGAAACGCTGACCTTCCGGGTCACCGAGGTCGAAACGGTCCTGGCCGAAGAAGCTCCTCTCGATCGCGTATTCGGTCCATCGGATACGCCGAAGCTGAACCTCATTACCTGCGAGGGGCACTTCGATGAGTCAGCCGAGGATTACGATCATCGTTTGATCGTTTATACCGAGCTTGTCGAGTCCTGATCTCACGAGCCGTTGGAGTTTCCGACTCCCGGCACTTTCAGAAATTGCCACATATCTGTAAACTGCCTCCCAGCAACTATTGGACCTGGTGTTCATCGGGTGCCGTGGCTTCTGCGCGCCGCTGGTAAGCCCCGACAACCACCTCCCTACGAAGATTCCGGGGGAACGCATGAGCAAACCGCACGCTGACGTGATCGTTCTGGGCCTTGGTGGAATGGGGGCCGCGATTGCGAACCATCTCACATCCCGCGGAATGTCCGTGGTGGGCATCGATCGCTACCAGCCGGGACATCGCTTTGGCTCTTCGCATGGCAAGACCCGGATTATCCGGGAAGCCTATTTCGAAGCACCAGAGTACGTGCCGCTGGTTCGGCGGGCGTATCAGCTATGGCGCGAGCTGGAGAACGACACGGGTCAGAAGCTCCTGAATATTCACGGTCTGCTCACTGTTGGTGGAGAGAACTCCGAACTGGTCAATGGTGTGCATAAGAGCAGTGAGATGTATGGCATTGCTTGCGAGACACTGGACAACGCCGAGATCAGACGTCGATTTCCCGGTGCCGTTCCGAGTGATGATATGCACGGGGTGTTCGAGCCTACCGGTGGATTGCTCAATCCCGAGCAGTGCATCGAGGCCCACCTCTCGCTGGCTCGGGCTCGCGGGGCGGTGATCCGGGATGGTGAACGTGTGGTCAGATGGCGCGGCGATGACTCAGCTGTCGAGGTCAAGACCGATCAGGACACATACCATGCGTCTCATCTCGTCGTTGCGGCTGGCCCATGGACCTCTGAGCTCCTTGCTGACCTGCATCTCCCGCTGGAGCGCTGGCGAGTCTTCTACGCGCACTATGATTCGGTCAAGCGAGATCTGTTCACGCCAGATGCGTTCCCGATCTCACTCTGGGATACACCGACCGGGGCCTACTACACGATCCCCTACCTTCCCGGACAGGGGATGAAAGTCGGCCGGCATGATGCTGGCGATGTCGTCGATCCCGATACGATGAAGCGTACCGTGGACGTGGCCGAGCTGCGGAGTCAGACGCAGACGATTGATCGCTATATGCCGGGATCCACTGGCCGGGTCCTCGAGGCCGAAACCTGCATCTATACCGTTACTCCGGACCATCATTTCATCATTGATCGACATCCGGAGCACTCGAACGTCTCCTACGCTTGCGGGTTTTCCGGCCACGGTTACAAATTTGCGACTGTTATCGGGGAAGTGATGGCTGATCTGGTAGAACATGGCCGGTCTGAACACCCGATCGGGTTCCTTTCGGCCGACCGATTTACGAACATTTGACACATCGCGCCGTCAATATCAGCTGTTTCATTGTTTCCCCTCGCCATTGTGTGCTTGGATTAACTGAGCACGCTGTCAGAGAGGGGATACAATGGCGTATCGAATTCGTTTACTAGTCCCGACGAGTTACACCGAAGAAGCCAGGACGATGATCGAAGAGCACCCACGGGCGATCGTGATCGCGCGTGACGCGAGCCCGGATCATCACGGGGCCGATATTCTGACCATCGTCAGTAGCGAACCCCGAATCCTGCACGGTCTCCACCGATGGTGGATGGACCGGCAGCATGAGCGACGAGCTATCCCGCCGATGTCGATCGTTCAACTGGATGACACGCTGCTGTCGTTCAGCGAACTCTCTGCCGACGAACTGGAGATGTTCGGTCGACAGGAAGAGCTCCCCCAGGCAAGCTAGCCTTCGTCTACCTCTCGAAACATGATGGCGCAGTATCCGCCTACCCGGTATTTTCTGCCACCCGGCAACGTTTCCCCATCATCGTTACGGCCATCGCTCGGACGGGCGGTATCGATCACCAGTTTCCAGCTACTTCCCTGATGGTTCGGCGGCAGGGTGAACGTCACCGGCAGATTTCCCTGATTCATCAGCATCAGCAACGTGTCGTCGACGACTGGCTCACCGTTCTGGTCTATCTCGTCAATGGTGTCGCCAGCGAAACGAAGCCCGAACGCTTTGAACTCCGGATCATGGAAGTCCTCACCGGCCATGACCGATCCATCCGGACGATGCCAGCTGAGGTCGTCGACCGTTGATCCGTTGATCGGTCGACCCTTGAAGAACGTTCTGCGTCGAAGGTTCGGGTGGGCTTTCCGGAGCTCGATCAGGCGCTTTGTGAAGTCCATCAGCGCTTTCTGATCCTCGCTGAGATCCCAGTTGAACCAGCTGACCTGGTTGTCCTGCGCATAGGCGTTGTTGTTGCCATGCTGGGTCCGGCCCATCTCGTCTCCACCGAGCAGCATCGGAACACCCTGAGACCAGAACAACGTTGCGAGGAAGGTGCGCTTGCGTCGTTCGCGCAGCTGCATAATATCCGGGTCGTTGGTTTCCCCTTCAACACCGCTGTTCCAGGCGACGTTGTCGTTGTTGCCATCCTGGTTCTTTTCACCGTTGGCTTTGTTGTATTTCTTCTCGTAGGAGACCAGATCGTTGAGGGTGAAGCCATCGTGCGCGGTTATGAAGTTGATGCTGGCGGTCGGGTTGCGGCCATCATCGTGATACAGATCGCTCGAACCGGTGATCCGTGTGGCCAGCTCCGCCAGTTGCCCGGGATCACCTTTCCAGAAGGAACGGACGTTGTCCCGGAACTTGCCGTTCCATTCTGACCACCTCACTGGAAATTCACCAACCTGGTAACCATCCATCCCGATATCCCACGGCTCGGCGATGAGTTTCACATTGGCGAGAATCGGGTCCTGATGCACGGCGTTGAAGAACGACGCCCGGACATCAAAGCCGTCTGGCCCCCGCCCCAGCGTGGTACAGAGATCGAACCGGAAGCCATCCACGTGCATCTCCTGGACCCAGTACCGCAGAGAATCCATGATCAGCTTCAACACCTGTGGGTGGTTGGCCTGAACGGTATTGCCAGTGCCAGTGAGATTTGTGTAGAAGCGTGAGTCTTCCTCCAGCATGTAGTAGACGCTGTTGTCGATGCCCCGGTAGGCGATCGTTGGACCCTCTTCGTTGCCTTCCGACGTGTGGTTGTAGACGACATCGAGCAACACCTCGAGGCCCTCCCGGTGCAGCGCTTTGACCATCTCCCGGAACTCGTTGATCTGGCCACCTCGATCGTCGCTGTTGGCGTAGCGCGCGGTGGGTGAGAAGTAGTTCGTTGTCTGGTATCCCCAGTAGTTGGCAAGTCCGAGCTTCGTCAGGTTCTTGTCGTTGAGCATGTCGTGGATCGGGAGCAGTTCGACCGCCGTCACACCGAGTGACTTCAGATGTTCAATGCTCGCTGGATGGGCCATCCCGGCGTAGGTGCCCCGGATTTCCTCGGGGATCGCCGGATTCATCATAGAGAACCCTTTGACGTGCGTCTCGTAGATGATCGACTCGTTCAGCGGAGTTTCGGGCGGTGAGTCATCTTCCCAGTCGAAATCCGGATCAACCACCACTCCCTTCGGGACACCCCAGGCGGAGTCTTCCTCACAGAAGCTGAGATCAGCATCTGGATGATCGACAACGAACCCGTGGATCGGCGCATCCCAGTTCGCCTGTCCGGCAAGCGCTCTGGCGTAGGGATCGATCAGCAGCTTGTTCGGGTTGAAGCGATGGCCGTTCTCAGGCTCGTATGGCCCGTGAACACGGTAGCCGTAGAGCTGGCCGGGTTCGATGCCGGGCAGGTAGCCATGCCAGACGTATTGAGTTCTGGCGGGCAATGTGTATCGGCCTGTTTCGTTCGACGGGCGTTCGGGATCGAAAAGGCAGAGTTCGACCTGCGTACCGTGTTCGGAGAACAGGGCGAAGTTGGTTCCGTGCCCGTCCCAGGTTGCCCCGAGTGGAGACGGTCGGCCCGGATAGATCCGGTCGGTCATCGGGCAATCTCCTCAGCTACGCGATGGCGCTCCCCGCATCGCGGTAGTCTACGTGCCATGATTTGTCAGGGTGGATCAGGCGACGATGTTCCGTCCTTCGTCCATCTCCAGATATTCACCGGTGTCGATGATGCCTTTCAGCGCCTGCACCACATCCCAGACGTCAACGTAGCGAGTGTAGAGGGCAATCGGCGCCAGACGGACGACGTTCGGTTCCCGGAAATCCGGAATGATCCCGCGCTGCTTGAGTGCCCGGGCTATCCGGGCGGCGTCGACATGTTCGATTGCAACGTGCCCGCCACGTCGTTCCGGCTCGGCCGGCGTGCCGATCACGTAGCCATAGGGTGGCGAGAGCAATCCGCTGGCTTCCATCACGTTCATCATGTACTCGGTCTGTTTCAGTGATTTCTTGCGAATGCGGTCCATCCCAGCTTCCCGGAAGATCTTCAGGGATCCGATGAGCGGCGCAGTCGACAGGAGCGGCACCGTGCTGATCTGCCAGGCGCCAGCTGCTGGTGCACTCTCCCATTCGTGGACCATATCGAACTGCCGCTCTTTGTTGTATCCCCACCAGCCACTGAGGCCCGGGCGGGTTCCGTGGTGTTGGCGATTGACGTAGAGCGCACCGACGCTCCCCGGCCCGGAATTCAGGTATTTGTAGTTGCACCAGTACGCGAAATCGACCCCGCTGGCAGTCAATTCGTGCGGAACCGCGCCGGCCGAATGGGCACAGTCGAACCCGATCAGAATGCCGGCGTCGTGTGCCGCGCGGGTCAGTCGGCCAATATTGAAGAGCTGCCCGGATCGATAGAGGACCGACGGCAGAACCGCCAGTGCAACGTCGTCGGTCATGGCGGCGATGAGATCGTCTTCGTGGATTGTCCGCCCGTCGCGACTCTCAACACGCACCAGATCGCTCTCCGGGTCGCCGCCACGCAGCAGAATCTGGCTCTGCAGCGCATAGATGTCGGACGGAAAATCGAGCGCCGTCGCGATGATCTTACGTCGCTGGCCGTCGGGTCTATAGAAGGTCGACACCAGTTGATGCTGATTGACGGTGGTGGTTCCGGTGACCACGACTTCGTCTGGGTAGGCGCCAACCATCTCGGCGGTCATTTCACCGAGCTGTTCCCCGAGCGTGAACCATTGCGGATCGGCGGCCATCCAGCCGTCGATTCCCAGGGTCTTCCACTGCTCCAGCGCGGTATAGACGGCGTCTTCGGCATCCCGTGAGAGTAGTCCGAGCGAGTTGCCGTCCATGTAGATCTGATCCTGCCGCGTGTGGAATCGTTCCCGGAACGGGGCAAGTTCATCCTGTGAATCCAGCGTTGCTGCGTAATCCCTGGAGGCAACGTCGGGATTCGGCACATTCTGCGTCATTTGAGGCTCCGATTCTGCATGATCGAGGTGCGGTTTGTGGTCTGGAGAAGATTGTACTCGTGATGCTCCGGTTTGTGAGCGATTCACGGAACGACGAGCAGGAGCGTCGCTCGTGACTATGCAGACTATAATACGGTCCGCGGCGTTGATGCAGCCCGCGTTAGCACGGCCGGTGGATCAGACTTACTGGTACAGGATCGGATGCGCCAGTGCGCGCAGGAGAGGGGTGTCCTGATGGGACAGTGGCAGGACGACGCACGATGCGCAGTGATGCTGACGTTCGATCTGGATGCCGAGACGCTCTGGCTCTCCGGTGATCTGTCGACACTGTCGAGGCCCGGTCTGATCTCGCAAGGCACGTATGGTCCGAAGGTGGCGGTGCCGTTGATCCTCGATCTACTGGATCGTCACGGGCTCCCGGCGACGTTCTTCATCCCGTCCTGGACGATCGAGAACCATCCAGATGCGGTGCAATCGATCGTTGACGCCGGACACGAGATCGGCCATCACGGCTATATCCACGAGCATCCAACCGATCTGAGCCTCGCCGAAGAGGAAGCGGTGCTAGTGAGCGGTATCCAGGCCATTGAGCGTCTGACGGGCCAGCGGCCTGCCGGGTATCGATCGCCAGCCTGGGAGTTCTCCTCGAACACGGTTGAGCTGCTGGAGCGCTACCGATTCAGCTACTCCTCGAACCTGATGAGCGACATCGTGCCGTTTACCCATCCCGGGACCGACCTGATCGAGCTACCGGTACAGTGGATCATCGATGATGCCCCATTTTTCTACTACCGGGCCGGGGGTCAGCGTCCGATTTCCAGTGCGTCGAACGTTTACCAGGTCTGGACCGAGGAGTTCGAAGGTCTTTACCGACTGGGCGGACTGTTCAACCTGACTATGCACCCCCAGCTGATCGGTCGACCAGGTCGATTGTTGATGCTGGAGCGGGTCCTGGCCTACATACAGCAGTGCCCCGACGTCTGGTTTGCGACCGGGGCACAGGTTGCTGAATTCTGGCGGAATCGGGCAGGTAGCTAGCCGGCGAAACCGGCTGCGAGCTCGGCCTCCAGCCAGTCGGCTACCGCATCGTTATCCCGCTGTTGTTCGGGAATACTGTCCCAGACAGAATCAAAATACTCCCGGAACTGGGTGATTGCTTCTGGCGATGAAAATCGCAGCGCCATTCCTTCTCCGGAGTTGTCACTGGTGCCCGCGGGATCGTCTGGCGTGACGAATAGCACCCCGTGGTCCTCTTTGCCGACCAACCGCGCCGGAATGTCTTCGTCCAGAAAGCCGATCTGGTATCCGGGTCGGGTCCGCAGGAGTTTGACGGTCTCCCGGACATGCTCCCGGACCTGCTCAGGCTCGAACTGGACGTGGTCGCCCCAGTCTCCGGTTCGAATGTAGTCGCTCACCTGCTGCTTCGGATACACGCAGCGGGATTTTCCACCGTCCAGCACCTTCAACAGCGCCGTTCGCTGAGCCCGTACCCACCACTTGAGCAGGAGTGGATTTTCGGGTTGTACCCCAAATGTTCCCTCGAAAACCTGCAACTGATCGAACATCCAGGCAGCTGGCAAGGTACACAGGCGATTGATCATGGCAAATCGATCCGCCTTGGTCTCCTCGATCTGTGTTCGATGGCGAGCAAAATCGACCGGGTCGAGGCCTTCACGCCGGGCCAGATCGATCAGTTGATCCAGAGATTGTTCGACGCCATCGCTGAGCAACTTCGCCTCGGCCGCGAACATCTGGTATTCGTGATCGGTGAGTGGGGTCGTCAACTGTCTGAACGCGTTGACGACGGCCCCCTGTGCTTCCATGCTCAGGTCGGCGAACTCATGCCAGGTTGAGCGCGCAACCCCGAGCTGCTCGAGCGTGTAGGCCAGTTCACCTTCGAGCTTCTTGGCGGATCGTTCGAACTCGATGAAATATTCCGGGCTTACCCGGAAGGCCGAAGCGATGCTGGCAAGAATCGAGAACGACGGAACGCTGGACCCCCGTTCGATTCGTGACAGATATGCGGAGGACACACCGCAGCGAGAACCGAGGTCGCGGAGCGACCACCCCTCTCGCTCTCGGAGTTCTTTGACAGCCGGGCCGATGTGCTGGCGCACCTGATCGGGACGGAGGTCACTCGTTGGGTCGCTACTCACAAGAACCGCTCCCCTCTCGTCTGATGGTGTATGAAACATGCTGGTCATCCAACTCACCAGTCGGAATGATCCAGATAGATATTGATCTGTGGCGTATGCGCTCCGGGCTCAGCAATTTCCAGGCGCATATACGCCGTGCTCCCTCTATTCTACCTTTTGTTTGGTTAGTTACAAATTTCACCATCAACATACGCGTTCCCTGCCAGATTTGCGTTGAATTGGCATGCGTGACAGAATGCAGCATTATGAGTGACGTTGCCGAAATCTTGCTCGCCAGAGCGTGGAACAGTCTGCAGTTCCACCAGCCTCTGACCACAGCCTGCGCCCGCGAGATCCGGGTAATATATCCAGGTGTCTGGACGCATGGGCTAGGTCCAGACTTCCGGGATGCAATGCTGGATATCGATGGTCGCCTTGTCAGTGGTGATATCGAAGTCGAGATCCGGGCATCTGGCTGGTCAGATCACCGTCATGATCAGAATCCCGGCTTCGATCGGGTCATCCTTCAGGTCGTGATTCAGGACGACCTGGAACATCAGGTGCAGCGATCTGATGGCGGTAAGGTCCCCAGAGTCGATCTGACCACCTGGCTTCACAGACCCATCGACCTGACGCAATCGTTCCCGGAAGTACGTCCGCTCGGGACGATCGGGTTTGAACCGTGTGCGCCCGCGGTCGCCGCGGAACAACCAGCCCTGATCCGGGATATCTGGCAGCGTGCCGGCGATCAGCGTTTGCAGGAGAAGGTTACGTCGATCAGTGGCGAGATGGCGGTCCAGACTCCGGCCCAGGTACTGTATAGTGGACTGCTCGACGCACTCGGATTCAGCAGGAATCGCCAGCCGATGGCCGAGATCGCCAGCCGGATGCCGATCGATCAACTGGAAATCGCGCTATCTGGCTTCTCCGGTGCTGATCGCTTCTGGAGTGCTGCCGGGCTGATGCTCGGTATGGGCGGGTTTCTGCCATTCAGTCCGGCTGATGCCAGCATTGGACGGTTCGAACCCACGCAGATCGGTCAGATCGAGCGTGCTTGGCAAGAACTGGGCACGGCCTGGCACGGCCTTGAGGTAAGCCCGGGATTCTGGACACTCACCCGTATCCGACCGGCTGGGCATCCGGTCCGCCGACTGCTGGCCGGGGCGGTCATCGTCTCCGCCCATGGCGGCGAGATCGTGCAGCGGCTGGTCCAGTGCCTTACCGATCAAGCCCCCAGGCGGGCACTCTTGCGGTGGATCGCCGATGAAAATCCGTGGCTGGGTCGAACCCACGCTCACGAGCTGATCGTCAACGTGCTGCTTCCCTTTGCGATTGCCTATGGTCAGGAAGCGAGACAGTCGGCACTACTCGATCAGGCTGCAGAGATATGGGAGACGCTACCGGCCGGGAGTGGCAATACCGTGACCCGCAAGACCCGGGACCAGATCTGTGGAGAGCATTCCCTGTCTCCGGGGTCGGCTCGAGCGGAGCAGGGATTGATCCATCTCAACCGGAATGGATGCACGCCGATGCGGTGCTACGAGTGTCCGATTGCCCATCTGGCCGTCGATTTCGATGTTGAATCGGATTCGCAGACACAGAGATTGTGATTTGGATCACTTGACGGATCAGGAATTGGATGCTACTGTAGAACATGTCATTCGACAGACGACATGCCGATAAGTCGGCGGAATCGGAACTGAATCAGTGATTACCGCGTCAACTTCAACTGGAAACCCCAGGACTACTCACCCAACGGCGGGTGTGGAAGTGTAGTGGCGTAGACGGCACACATTCACTGATCCGATCGTTGGCAGAGGTTTTGAACCTCTGCTTTTGTGGTTAACACGGACGGTTTTTAGCAACGGAGCTGGAGAACCGGAACGAAGAGGCCTTCGAAGGGCATGGTTCGTTTACACGTTTGGCTGACTTGACAACTGAAACGACGTCCAGGGAAACGCAAATCCGGCAGCCACAGACGCCTGCCGGTGGCAAAGGAACGGACAGACATGGAACGGGTGCATCCGTCTCTGAATGGTCAGGGCGACGAAGCAATGATGCTTGCACAGCAACCCGAAGGGCTGTACGATCCGCAATTCGAGCACGATGCCTGCGGAATCGCGTTTGTCGTCAACGTAGACGGCAGCAAGTCACATACGATCGTCACCGATGCTATTACGGCGCTGAAGAACCTTCAGCACCGTGGCGCGTTCGGGAGTGATCCGGATACCGGCGATGGGGCCGGACTGCTTCTGCAGATCCCGGATCGATTTTTCCAGCGCGTTTGCGCGGACGAGGCGATCGAGCTTCCAGAAGCAGGCGAGTATGGCGTCGGCATGGTGTTTCTGCCCAGAGATCCAGTCGCCGCTGACCAGATTCGAGCGCTGATCGAGGAGACCGCCGCTGCGGCGGACCTTCCGGTGCTTGGCTGGCGCAACGTGGTTCAGCGCAGTGACTCGGTCGGTCTGACCTCACGCGCAGTAGAACCGCTCATCAACCAGGTATTTCTCAAGCGAAACCCGTTGCTGGAGGGCGAACTCGATTTCGAGCGAGCGCTGTTCATCCTGCGCCGTCGATTCGAGCGCGTGATCCGTGAGTACGAGCTAGACGGGGCCGACGACTTCTACATCGCCAGTCTCTCCAGCCAGACGATCGTCTACAAGGGGATGCTGGCCGCGGAGCAGATCGACCTCTACTTTCCGGAACTGAACGATCCGGACTGCCAGAGCGCCCTGGCGCTGGTTCATCAGCGATTCAGCACTAATACCTTCCCGAGCTGGCCGCTGGCCCACCCGTATCGGTACATCGCCCATAACGGCGAGATCAATACACTGCGCGGCAACGTCAACTGGATGCGTGCCCGCGAATCGTTGTTTGCCTCCACGATCTTTGATCTGCCAGGTCTCGGACCGGAGGCGATCGGGGAGATCCATCCGGTGATCCGTGATGGAATCAGTGACTCCGGGGCGCTGGACAACGCGCTCGAGCTGTTGCTGATGTCCGGCCGCTCGCTGGCCGAATCGGTCATGATGCTGGTGCCGGAGCCGTGGCAGAACGCGGAGATCGATCCCGTCAAACGACAGTTCTATGATTTCAATTCATCACTGATGGAGCCGTGGGACGGACCTGCGGCGGTGGTCTTCACCGATGGCCTCCAGATCGGGGCAGTGCTTGATCGCAACGGTCTCCGGCCCGCCCGATTCTGGGAGACGACCGATGGCCGGGTGATCTT
>REEK01000130.1 GCA_007695115.1 Sphaerobacteraceae bacterium | reverse complement strand
TTACCGCGGTTGGCACTGGTCTGGAGTACCCACCTGACGCAGAGGTGGTGCTTGCCTCCGGCAAGATCGTGCTTCCCGGACTGATAAACGCCCACACCCACGGGCCCAACAATCTCACCAAAGGATGCGGGGACAACTGGACGCTAGAGGATCAGCTCAATCATTCGCCTGCGCTGTCGAGTGGCCGAACGCCACAGGATCGTTATGTTTCAGCCGCAATCGGCGCCGTCGAGATGCTCAAGAGCGGCTGCACTGCTGCCTATGACCTTTTCATGACGCTTCCGGCACCAACGAATGAAGGCATCGAAGCGGTCGTTCGGGCCTACTCCGACGTCGGGCTTCGAGCCGTGCTGGCTCCCGCCGTCGCGGATATCGTCTTCTACGAAACGGTACCGGAGCTGATGGAAATTCTCCCGGCTGATCTCCGTATACAGGTCGAGAGTATGGAAACAGCCCCCACCGATGCGCTGCTACAGATGATGGAGCAACATATTCGTGACTGGGACGGAACCGCAAACGGGAGAATCCGCGCCGCCGTTGCGCCGACGATCCCCGGACAGGCCACTGACGAACTTCTGGAAGGGTGTGGTCGTCTGGTTCGCGAATACGGCGTTGGCCTGCATACCCATCTGGCGGAAACCAAGATCCAGGTGATCTACGGGCTCAACCGATGGGGTATGACCCCGACCGCGAAGCTTGCCGAGCTCGGTCTGCTGAGTCATGGGTTTGTTGGAGCTCACGGCGTGTGGCTGACGCCGGAGGATATCGGTCTGCTCGCCAGTTCGGGTTCCAGCATCGCGCACAATCCGGCTAGCAATCTCAAACTGGGCAGCGGCATCGCTCCGGTTCGCGAAATGCTCGACGCTAACCTCAACGTCGGACTGGGGAGCGACGGCTCAACGAGCTCCGACAATCAGAACCTCTTCGGCGCGATGCACTTCGCCGGAATGGTCGGCAACGTTCGATTCCCGCATGACACGTCGAAATGGGTCGGATCACGGGATGTCTGGGACATGGTCACCCGGGGCAGCGCGCAGGCACTGGGCATGGCTGAGGACATCGGGGCGATTGCGCCCGGACGGAAGGCGGATGTCATCCTGCTCGATGCGAACTCGGTGTACCTGCGCCCGATGAACGATCCATTGAACGCACTCGTCTACGCGGAGACCGGAGCCAGCGTGGAATCCGTGTTCGTGGATGGCCGTCTGGTGATGAAAGATGGCGCAGTTCTGACCGTCGACGAAGATGCCCTCCGTCTCCAGGCCCAGGAGGCCGCTGATCGTCTGCGCTCAGAGAATGCCCATTTGTGGAAATTTGCCGAGATCATGAGCCCCTATGTCAGCGCGGCATGCAAGTCCGCGGCAGCAGTACCATATCCGATCGATCGCTATGCCGCGGGTTCATAATGCAACCGCCGGGAATCTCTGGCACTAGCTCTGCGCTCTAGATGGTGAAGTGGATCACTCGAGCCCTTCAAACGCACTCGCTTACCTGACTCGAGCACACTGGACAGGACTGTACAGATGAAGCATCAAGAGCCGCGCGATACTGGTGACCAGCTCCGCTCTCCTGAAAACAAACTGGAGAAAGCCACTCTGGGCGGTGGCTGCTTCTGGTGCCTCGAAGCACCATTCGAACAACTCGAAGGCGTCGTCGAGGTGATTTCGGGTTACGCTGGAGGGCACACACCGGATCCTACCTATCGTGAAGTCGGCACCGGAACGACCGGTCATGCGGAAGTCGTCCGCGTCGAGTTCGACCCTGCGATCCTGCCGTTCCGGGATCTACTCCGGGTCTTCTTCTCGATGCACGATCCGACCACCCCAGACCGCCAGGGCGTCGACATCGGACCGGAGTACCGCTCGATCATCCTGTTTCATTCTGAGAGCCAGCGCGAGATCGCTGAGCAGGTAATCGAGGAACTGGATGCAGATGACATCTGGGATGACCCGATCGTGACTGAAATCGCCCCTCTCACCACCTTCTATCCGGCCGAGGACTATCATCAGGAGTATTACCGCCGAAACTCCGGTGCCGGGTATTGCCGGATGGTCATCGATCCCAAAATGGAGAAACTCCGCAAGGAATTCTCATCGCGGCTGAAGAAGGTACCAGTTCAGTAGTTCGACACATCCGGGAGCACCTCGTGTGCTCCCACCGCTCTACCCGCACAGCAGACCAACCCCAGTTGCAGAACCCATTTCAAAAGAACCCGTGCTATACTGCCCCGGGTCCCAACGGGCATCTGTGCCCTAACAGTGAAATGATTCGATTCAGGTACGGCAGCGGGGTTAGTTATGCTGGCAACTGTCTACACCTGTGCGGTGATCGGCCTCGAAGGCGAACCCGTTCAGGTCGAGGTGTACTCTGGAAATGGCAACCCGGGAATCATCGTCGTCGGATTGCCGGATGCCGCGATTCAGGAGTCGCGCGAGCGGGTTCGGGCTGCCCTTCGCAACTCCGGATTGAAAGTCCCCTATGGCCGGGTCATCGTCAATCTGGCTCCGGCCGACATTCGAAAGGAAGGCCCGGCCTACGATCTCCCGATCGCGCTCGGGATGCTCCTGGCATCGGAGCAGGTCGTCGCCGATCTGAGCGAGACGATGGTGATCGGTGAGCTCTCGCTGGATGGAACGCTCCGGCACACCCACGGAATCCTGCCGATGGTCAGCCTGGCGAAAGAACGTGGTTTCAAGCGAGTGCTGGTACCGCAGGACAATGCCGCCGAGGCCGCGCTGATCGACGGACTGGAAGTCATCGCCGCCCCGGACCTCATCTCGCTGATGAAGCATCTCTGGGGCGAAGAGTTGATCACGCCGCATCCGACAGGTTTGCCGGCAGTGAGCAACATCGATACGGGCGACGCCACCGATCTGCAGCACATTCGTGGACAGGAACACGTGAAGCGCGGCTTGGAAGTCGCCGCGGCCGGAGCGCACAACCTGCTCATGGCCGGTCCACCTGGTTCAGGCAAAACGTTGCTGGCTCGATCGATGCCGACGATCCTGCCGCCGCTCGACGCCAGCGAAGCGCTCGACGTCTCCAAGATCTACTCGGTAACCGGACTCTTGCCGTCGGATCAGCCACTCCTGCGACAGCGACCGTATCGCTCGCCGCACCACACCATCAGCTACGCCGGTCTGGTAGGTGGTGGGCAGTGGCCGCGACCCGGGGAGATCACCCTCGCCCACCGTGGGGTGCTGTTTCTGGACGAGTTTCCGGAGTTCTCGCACCGGGTGCTGGAGGTGTTACGTCAACCGCTCGAGGATCGCATCGTCACCATCTCCCGGGCATCCGGCGCCGTCACGTATCCGGCCAACTTCATTCTCGCCGCGGCAATGAATCCCTGCCCCTGCGGGTTTGCGGGAGATCCAGTGAAGGACTGCACCTGCTCGCCATCGACCATCACCCGCTACCAGAAGCGCATCTCCGGTCCCCTGATGGACCGCATCGACATTCATCTGGAAGTGCCGAGGATCGAATACGACAAGCTGGCCGATCGACGGCCGGGCGAGACCTCGGAGAAAGTTCGCGACCGTGTCACCGCCGCCCGTGAGCGGCAGGCACACCGCTACGGCTGCAACGGCACAAAGCTCAACTCAGACATGGGGCCAGCCGAGATCCAGGATCACTGCCGGCTCGACGAAGCCGGCGATCGCCTGCTCAAAGCCGCCGTCCAGCAACTGCAACTCTCCGCTCGGGCCTACCACCGCGTCCTGAAACTCGCCCGCACCATCGCGGACCTGGCCGACAACGACCACATCGAGACGTCGCATCTGGCTGAAGCCCTCCAGTACCGGCCAAGGGAGTGGGGGTAAGCGCAATCACTGCGACCCAGATATGGCTACAGCCCGAGATCAGAAAGGCGGCAAACACTAGTGGCAACTAGCGAATACCTCAAACTATTCAACAGCGTGGGTACGCCTCCCTCGTCCGAATCTCAATGGGAAGAGTGGGTCAGCGCAAGCAAGACCAGGAACTTCCTTTCGGATGATCCGCTCTTGGACTGGCTGAACCTCTACGGTAGCAATCGCGGGTTCCAAAGAGACGACGAATTCCTCATATACGATTCGAGAACCGACTTTACCGAGTTTATTCTCGAGCAAGGTCGAAGGTTCGAAACTGCGGTCGTCAAATATATTGATTCCATGTGGAAGGTCGTAACTGTAGCGACCGTCCCAAGTGAGATCAGGAATGTGGAAACCGCTGCCAAGACTTTTGAACTGATGGGTGAGGGAAGTCCCATCATCCATCAGGGCGTTCTATTCGATCCACCGAGTAAGACATACGGTGCCCCAGACCTCTTGGTTCGCAGTGACTATCTCGACGAGATCTTTCCAGACGCAATCGATCGTGAAGTTGAACTAGGTGCCTCGCCCAACCTCGGCTCTCAAGAGTGGTATTACCTAGCTGTGGACATCAAATTCACCACGCTTAAACTCGTGAAGTCCGGTGACCTCGGAGACTCCGGCTCCAATCCCAGCTACAAGACACAACTGTTGATCTACAATCGTGCCCTTGGCTGGACACAAGGCAAGACACCTGATCATTCATTCCTCCTTGGGCGCGGTTGGACCCAGCAGAGTCGCCGCGGATCGAACTGTATGGAGCGCCTAGCTCCAGTCTCCCAGAACGGGGAAACTCGAAAGCGGTCAATTGGAGAATTGGCGGATGATGCTGCGCATTGGATGCGACAGGTACGTCTGGAGGGTGATGATTGGGAAGTCGTTCCAGAACCGACAAGGCCAGAACTCTATCCCAACATGGGCAACAAGCAAGACAGTCCATGGCAACATGCAAAGAAGTGCATCGCCGAGGAACTGAACGAGCTTACGGCATTGTGGAATGTGGGCGTTGAGAAACGAAACGTTGCGCATCAATCCGGCATCCTCAAATGGAGTGATCCGAAATGCACTGCTGAAGCAGTGGGGGTTACAGGCTCGAAACAAGGTCCAATATTGCAGGCAATCCTGGACGTCAACCAGGCGGGAGAAGGCATTCCCGTTCGACCAGAGCGGATTCAAAGTGTTGATGAAGGTTGGCGAACCATCGCCCCATTGGAATTCTATGTTGATTTCGAAACCGTTAGTGACTTGGCAGATGATTTCTCAAACATTCCGACGCGTGGGGGCCAACCCCTGATTTTCATGATCGGATGTGGTCACATTGAAAACGGTCAATGGAAGTTCAAATGTTTCGTCGCCGACGCCATCAACGAGTCGAGCGAAGCGAATATCATCGATAACTGGCTCTCTTACATGACCAAGGCGAGTGGGAGAGAAATTGCTGGTTTGCAGTCAACCCCTGTTATCCACTGGTCTCAAGCCGAGCCAAGTTCATTTGAAAAGGCTTACAACTCAGCTCGTTCGCGCCATTCTGCAGACTCGTGGCCTGATCTAAAGTGGTTCGACTTCTGGAAGAAGGTCGTAACGGCGGAACCCGTAGTAGTGAAAGGAGCTATGGGGTTCGGGTTGAAAGAATTTGCCAACGCCCTGCACTTCCATGGACTTATCGAAACGCGATGGGAAGGTAACTCGCTCGACGGTCTTGGAGCAATGGTAGGTGCCTGGTGGAGTCACGAGGAGGCAATGACCCGCGCAGTTACCCTTGAAAAGATCAAGCT
>REEK01000081.1 GCA_007695115.1 Sphaerobacteraceae bacterium | reverse complement strand
GTCGCTAACCGTTCGCGCTACGGTACAGAGGCAGTATGACTGAGAACCATTGATTTTGCATCCCCGGGTGACAGGGAATGGTGCTTTCTGGCTACCGTGTTCCTAAAATGTGAACTCAGGCGAGGCTTGCGCCAGATCGACTGCGATAGAAACGCTCAACCACTTCTGCCTGTTCATCCCAGGTCATCGTAGCATCGAATGAGCGCTCCAGGATGGGTTCTGCAGCATCGAGCAGCTCGATAACACGCCCGACATGCGCCCATGGTTCACCAGGTCTCGCCAGTTCCCCGCCTCCGTGGCGATACAGGTACTCCCGGTTCTCTCCCACACTGGAAGCGACCACCGGTATGCCGGTGGCGAGGAGTTCAAGCAGTTTGACCGAACACTTGGAGCGGTTGATCAGGGAGTCGTCGAATGGAACAACGGCAACCCGACATTGACGTGCGATCCAGCCGAGATCCTGCGGGTCGATCCAGTCGAGCCAGATCAGTCTCTGATCAAGAGACATCGAGGTTGTCACTTGTCTGATTGCAGATTCGGCAGTCCCATCTGCTGATCGACCGGCGATAACCAGATCTACGTCCGGTCGCTGTTCTACAAGTAGCCGCAGGAATTCGACAATGAAATCAGCTGAAAACTCAACGAACCGGGTATAGAGCAACAATCGCTGGCGGCCAGGGCGCAGCAACTCCGGATAGGGGGAATTGGGAGTGTGAGTGGAATGGGCGAGTTGATGGGCTCGCTCGGTGCCGAGCTGGTTGGGGAGATAAAGGACGTCGTCTGGTGAGGCCCCGAGGTCGTGCGCGTACTGCTGCAAGGTGCGACTGGCGGCGGTTATCCCGTCAGCCATCGAGGGCCAGGATGTCTCTTGCCACTGAAACAGACGGCGCTGAATCGAGGAATACGGCAACCTGTCATTCCAGCCACCATCGCCTTCCCAATCATCCATATCTACGATGACGGGTACTCCACGCCTGCGAAGAACTCGCGCGGCGAGATCACCGAACCCCTTTGGCTTGAACAGGTGAACAAGGTCTGGCTGGAATGACTGGGCTTCGGTCAACAGCTCCCGCACGGCAAGTGGTGCCAGCTGTGGAGCGATCGTCCGGGTGTTGAAGACGGGAACGCCGTTGTACTCGTAGCGCTTTCCCGCCTCGGACGGATTGTCCCAGGGAACCGTGGCAATGCGAACGTCCATACCGCGATCGGCGAGGGCTCTAGCGATTCCAGCAGCCCGGGCGCTCATCGTACCTTTGGGGTGCATGGCGAAGGTGCCAAGCATCAGAACTCGCCGGGGGAGCTCCGGTCGATGGCTCCCCGTGCTCGCGTCACTCATGCATACGGGCGGAATACGGTGACGAGTTTGCCCTGGATCTCGACGTTTTCGGGATCACAGAAGATCGGCTCCATCTGAGCATTGGCTGGCTGAAGGCGAATCCGGTCTCCCTCGAAGTAGAACTTCTTGAGAGTTGTCTCTTTTTCGTCTCGAAGCCAGACGGCGACAGTCTCACCGTTCTCGCATGTTTCCTGGTGTTTGAGGATCACGATGTCACCGTCATTGATCAAGGCGTCGATCATCGACATACCTCGAACCCGCAATCCGAAGAGGTTTTCAGTGCGGGAACCGAGCATTTCGTTGCTCAGTTCGATTGTCTCCATATCGGCGAAGTTCATCGAATCTTCAGGGACCGGGATCGGTTCACCGGCGGCAATCTGGCCCACGATCGGGATGCGACTGAGGTTCGAAGGAGCCGCTACCTGACGACCGACCAGTTCGATTCCGCGAGAGATGTTCCGGTTCCGTCTGATGAAATTGCGTTGTTCGAGAGCGTTCAGGTTATAATCAACCACGCTCGTCGAGGAGATGTCGAGGTCTCGCTGGATGTCTCGAATTGTTGGCGGGTAGGCGTGATCGTCGATAAAGTGCTCAATGTAGTCGAGCATCGATTCCTGACGTTTCGAGAGTTTTTTTGCCATCCGCGACCTCATTCCATCTCGATAGTGCGGCGCATCGATACACCGTATGTGCAGATTATAGTTGCGAACAGATGTTCGTGTCAATTTTTATAGTCACTGACGGCTTGATTCGCTGCGCCGAACGCCCGATTCGAATTGACTCAGCGACAGGTGCAATATGAATCTTCTCGATATTCTGATCCTGGTCGCTATGCTTTCAGTGTTTGCCGTGGTGTTCTTCGCCGGGGTCTGGCGTGCGATTGCATCGGTGATTGCGTTATGGGTCGGTCTCATCGGGGCGGACATTTTCGGGAATCCGATCGGTCGCTTGCTCCACACCATCATTCCCAACATCGAGCGGTGGACGGCCGATTTCATTGGCTTCGTCCTTGCGTTTCTCATTGTTGGCATCGCGGTGATGTATCTGACACTGCGATCCTTTCGGACATTGCAGGCGAGATCCGGGTACCAGTTCGATGTTCGCGGTGGCATGCCTGTCCTGCTCATCACGGTTTTGCTCGCAGGATTTGTCTCGCTGGCGTCGGTCACCGTGTTCATTGAACTGACTGCCCAGACTCTGGACGACATTCCGGCAGGGGAGTCACCCGATTTTGCGACCCGACAGTATCACGAAGCAGCGTTGCGACCGGCAACCGAGCGACTATCCGAGTATGTCTATGACGCCACTGGTTCCTGGATTCCGGGTGGCGCTCCGTCTGTACTCGCCCCAGAGGACTGATCCCTGATGGCACGTTCCATTACAGAACTGCTCGAATTCGATCGAGTGCTGGAGATGCTCGCCGACCGATGCCACTATTCGGTGTCAGCCGAGCGTGCACTGAGTCTTGGGCCTGTGTCTGACGAAGACCAGGTTCGCTACCTGCTGGGCGTTACTCGTGAAGCAGTGGAGCTGCTGACTGGACACATCGACTTCTCAGTGGGGGGCGTACGCGACGTTCGGGACGCGATCGAGGCGGCAGATCGAGGTTCGCTGCTGATTCCTGAAGATCTCCGGGACATTCTCGATACATTGCAGGCAATGCGCAATTGCCGGCGCAGTTTTCTCCAGATCAATCAGCGAGAAGAGCCATTCGAGAATCTTGGCGAGTTCATCGAGCAGGTGCAGGAGTTCCCGGACCTCGAGACCAGACTTGGTCGGACGGTCGGCTCGCAGGGGGAGATTCTCGATAGCGCATCGCCGGAACTGTCGCGAATTCGATCGCAGATCAAGACGTCTCACCGCCGGCTGCTGCAGCGATTGCAGCGAATGGTCGAAGACGGACGAATCACCCCCGCACTGCAGGAACCGATCGTCACCATGCGACAGGGTCGTTATGTGATCCCGGTTCGAGCTGATCGAAAGTCTCAGGTGCCCGGCGTTGTTCAGGGAACGTCTTCGAGTGGCCAGACCATGTTCGTCGAGCCAATGGACGTGGTGGAGCTCAACAACGCCTGGCGACAGCTGCAGATGGAAGAAGAACACGAGGTCGAGCGTATCCTCCGGGCACTGTCCACCGCAATTGGTGCAGAAGCCGAGGGTATCAGTCGATCGATCGACGCGATCACGGCTCTCGATATCGCACTGGCGAAGGCCCGACTGTCGTTTGACCTTCGAGCTGTCGAGCCGTTTCTGGACCGCGATGACGAGCCTCTACCGGGTGGACATTCCGGACATCTCATCCGGCTTCGAGAAGCCCGGCATCCTCTGCTCGACCCCAAAGAGGTCGTACCGATCGATGTTGATATCGGCCATCGAGCCCGGATGCTTATTCTCACCGGGCCGAACACCGGTGGCAAGACGGTCGCACTCAAAACGGTGGGTTTGCTGACGCTGATGACCCAGACAGGGTTGTTTATCCCCGCGCGGGACGGCTCCCGGATGAGCGTGTTCGGCGGCGTCTATGCTGACATCGGTGATGAGCAGAGCATCGAGCAGAGCCTGTCGACCTTCTCGTCACATATCACCCGGATTATCGCGATGCTCGAACGTGCTGATGACGATAGCCTGGTGCTGCTCGATGAGATTGGTGCCGGAACTGATCCGGAAGAAGGATCGGCACTGGCGCGGGCGATCATCGATGCCTTGCTGGAGCGCGGCTGCCTTGGCCTGGTGACAACTCACTACTCCGAGCTCAAGAGCTACGCCTACGTCACCGAGGGGACCGACAACGCCAGCGTGGAGTTCGATGTCGATACGCTGAAGCCGACCTATCGGTTGCTGGTCGGCGTTGCAGGGCAATCGAACGCACTCGATATCGCCGCACGCCTCGGTATGCCGTACCAGATCATTGGGGAAGCGCGCAGCCTGATCGAGCCGGAAAGCCAGGAGGCTGACCAGATGCTGGACGAGATCCGACAGCGGTTGTCCGCGGCCGAACTGGCCGAGGAGGAAGCCTCCCGGGAGCGCGAAGCCAGTCGGAAAGCTCGTCAAGAGGCGGAAGAAGCCCGGCGAGAGGCTGAAGAGGCGAAACATCTGGCGCGACAGGAAGCCCGATCCGAGGTACAGGCTGAGCTGGATGCCGCACGCAAGTTGATTCGACGTCTCGAGAATGCCGCTGCGGCGCCGCCTCCGCCACGGCCGCAACCGCAACCAAAACCGCAACCTGAGGCTGACGCTGAAGCGCCGAAACAGAACGGTCGCCGTAAACGGCGACGCGGCGGGAAACCGGAAACGCCAGAGTCGGCGCGCGAACAGGTCAAGCAGGTTGAGGAACAACTTCGCACTAAACGGCGACAGCAAAAGGCCCCACCGCGCCGCGATGACACAATCCGTATTGGAGATCGTGTAGAGGTGCCTTCGCTCGGCATGACTGGTGAAGTGCTCGGGTTCGACGATTCCGGCGAGCAGGCCGAACTTCTGGTCGGTTCGTTCAAGGTCTTCCAGCCGGTTGCCATGCTCAAGCGCAAGAGCGGCCCGATCCCCAGAGAGTCCGGACGGACATCGATCCAGGTGCCGGTAGCTCCAAGAGTCGAGAATGAAGTCCACTTCCGCGGAATGCGGGCTGATGACGTGATGCATGCACTCGAAGAGTATCTCGATGATGCGTCACAGGCCTCGCTGCCCTGGGTTCGAATCGTCCACGGCAAAGGGACCGGCGCGCTTCGAGGAATCGTTCACGATATACTGAAGTCACACCCGACGGTATCTCGATATCATCTTGCGGAGATGCAAGAGGGTGGCGACGGTGTCACGATCGCGTACTTCAAGGACTAGATCATGACTGAACTCGATCCAAAGAACGATCCAATTGTTGTCGCTGCCGAAGCTCCGAATGAGATTATTGCCGGTCTCTGGGCCAGTGTATTGCGCGATGAGGGCATTGAAGTAATGGTCAAATCGACCGGCCCCGGTATGGCCTACTTCTCGTCGATGGGGAACCAGCACGATATTTACGTCCTCGAATCCCGGGCCGAAGAGGCTCGCCAGATCATCAACGAGCTCGAAGAACACACGGGCGAAATCGAGTACTAATCCGCGGGCCGCTTAGCTTGCCGCATCGAGCACAGTTGCACCGGAGTCCTCGACCGCTGAAACGACCTGTTTTGCGGCATCCAGTGTTTCCACCGTCAATTCCCTCACCAGTAGCCGAACCTGGTTCGGCGTGACAAATACCCCGCCACCCAGTTCTTTTCTCAGCGACGACTGATTCAGGCGACTTCCCAGTACCGGGCGAATG
>REEK01000093.1 GCA_007695115.1 Sphaerobacteraceae bacterium | reverse complement strand
AGCACGTGGCACACCGATGGAACAGTCGATGATTCAGGAGCGCTGGCTATGTCTGCCTGGCCAACGACCGGTGGCTATTACACCAGCGAGGGAATGTTCTATTGCGTCATCGACGGTACGCTGCGTGATCCTGCTACAGGAGGAATTGTGCGTGGATAGAGCCGACCCGAGGAACTCTATCTAATCACCTCGCCAGCGCACGTGAATACTGAAAAGGCAGGCAAATGACAGCAACTGACGGACGCGTAAGTAGAACCGAAGCGATGATGCAGCAGATCAAGAGATCGCCTCTCGGTCAGCAAGTAATTCCCCTTGAAGCAGCGATCGGATGGCCTGTTCCGCTCCGCAAAGGCGATCAGGTCTATGTTCGCGTTCCATTCTTTACCAAGCGTGATAATCCCGCCGGCGGCGCCGAGATTTATCCGCCCTCCGCGCTGGTAACCCTGCGCTGGGCAACCGCCATTCCGGTGGAATACGTCTCGTTCTCTTTCTCCACACCGTGGACATTCGACCAGCCCGAGCCGGGCACCCCTATCGGTCGCTTCCCTCACCCGGCAGTCGAAGTCACTGCCAGAGAGTATCTGGCGATGCGGCACGAACTGCTTTCAATGTATGACGAGTTGCTGGATACGCTGGTGGAACGTGGACCCATCTCTGGTGAATGGGCAAGTCGGTTTGGGGATTTGCTCGGGAAAGTTGTCGAGCCATCCCTGGAGCCCTACTACCGTGATCTTGCTCCTCGATTCTTCGATCGCTTCATTCCGCGGAAGACTTCCTAGCCAGCAATCATCCAGGATCGCGCCAAGGTGACAATGTCCGAAACGGCAGGAAGGCCCCACACATGGTCAGTAGAACTGAGTACTCCGCCGGTAAATCACGCCTGGAAAAGCTACTTCTGACGACAATCGATCTCGCACGCGAACTCGACAACACTGACCTGGCCGAACAGCTTGCCACTGCTCAGGTACAACTGAGTCGGGAAGAGCTTCGTCTGGTAGTCTGTGGCGAATTCAAGCGCGGAAAATCAAGCCTTATCAATGCGCTACTCGAACAGCCGAATCTTTTCCCGGTTGACGTCGATATCACGACATCGGTTGTGACCACGATTTCCTATGCGGAACAGGAAAAGGTTCACCTGGTTCGCTCATCCAGTGATGGGAATCCGGAAACACTACTCATAACCCGACCGGAGATTCCAGATTTCGTAACCGAATCAGCAAACCCGAAAAACCACCGTCGCGCTCTTCAGGTCTCAATCAAGGGTCCATTCGATTCGCTCAGCCCCGGTTTGATGGTCGTCGATACGCCCGGTGTCGGGGGAATCAACATCGAACACTCCGCAATCACCTACTCCCATATAGGAGGGGCGGACGTAGTGTTATTCGTGTGCCAGGCGAATCAGCCGATGTCCTCACAGGAGATCCTGTTCATCGAACGAATCAAGGAGAACTGCAAGCACATTCTCTTTGCGATGACCAAGATCGATCAGGTCAGTGACTTCGAGGCTGTGCTGGAATCAAACCGGCAAAAGCTCTCGATCGTGCTGGACCAACCTGCTTCCGACATTGACATCTTGCCGGTCTCCTCGTCCCTGAAACTCGCCCACCTCAAAAGCGGCCTGCAGATCGATCTTGAAGAAAGCAATTTTCCCGAGTTCGAAGAACGGCTCTGGAGAGAGTTGCGAAATCGCCGTGGCACCGTTCTGCTCGAACGTGGTGTGGGGCGCTTGCGAGAGGCAATCGAGGAACTTGCATCTCCGGTCAGAGTCGAACTGAGCGCATATGAAGTTAGCACCCAGCAGGAACTCAACGAGATCGAGAAACAGCTCGACGACTCGATGGCAGCGCTGAAAGAAGTACAGGCGAACGAAGGTCAATGGAAACGGGAGCTAACTGCCGAGATCAATGAACTGCGAACTCAGGTAGGAACCGCGCTACTCATGCGGCAACGCCTGCGAGTGAAGAGCAACTTTCAGTCGTATCTCGATGACGACAACCTGATCAAAACCCCTCAAACAATTGGATCTCACGTTGTCGGCGACCTCGGGCTCGCTGTTCAGTTGATCAACGATGAGATCGACTCCAGAGGACGCGCGATTCAAAAACGTCTGATCGATACACTGGACGCGCAAATCGAGAGCAATTACACCACCCGGCTCTCAGTGAGTGTGGAGTCTCCGGATCTCAGTCATGTCGCGACCATGCAGAAGTCCGATGGGATTTATCGGAAGCTGGACTATGGCCGCAGGGTGTCGATCCACAGCATTGGTAGCGCCAGTCTTGGTGCTGCTGCCGGCGGACTTGTCGGAGCCATACTGGGATCGTTCATCATGCCAGGGTTAGGCACCCTTGCTGGATTTCAACAGGGCCTCATGATTGGGGGTGGTGGTGGATCGTTATTCGGCAGTGCCTTTGGAATCAGACGAGGTATCGACGACATCTCCACCGAGGACGACCAGCTACGGCGACAAGAGCTAAGAACCCAGCTCGATCCGCTAATCGAAGAGACGTTTGTCGACATTCAGGCGCAGCTCAGTACAACGATCAGCGTTCTGTCAGATCAGATCGTGGATGATCTGCAATCTGCGGTGCAGGCGAAGATCGAGTCACTCGGAGCGTCGATCGAGACATTCCGTGAAGCTCGCAAGCGAACGAAAGTCGAAAGCCAGGAACACGCGCGTGCGTTGCGGGAAATTCTCGGCCGCACCGAGGGAATCTCGCAGGAACTCGACCGAATCGAGCGTCAAAGCGTGACCACGCAAACCATGCCGCACTCGAGCATAGCCACCGAACTGTTGAAAAAACCGATAGCATCTGGCGGAGTCGACAACGATCTCGACTACGGCGACTGGGCAGAAGAAGATGGCTTCTGATCAGACACTCAGAGAACGCGTCGACGCGTTGTATTCCTTCACTGCTGAGCGATCGAGTCAGCACTCTGATCTGGGGCAAATCTCCCGGCTGGTGACCACATCTCGCGAGCGTCTCGATCGCCCGATGCAGGTCGCCATCGTTGGCCTGATCAAAGCGGGCAAGTCGACAATGATGAACGCAATACTGGGTGAGGAGATGGTGCCGACTGGCCAGGTCGAGACAACGTTCAACGTGAACTGGCTACAATATCGCGACCGACCTGCGCTTGAGATCAGATTCAAAGATGGAACTGAGCCGGAGTGGCGATCGTTCGAAGAACTCGACCAGCTAACCAGACGCGCTGATGGCACCCACGACTATCTCAAGCGCATTCGTCATATCGTCGTCCACTATCCAAGCGAAATCCTCAAGCAGCTCCACCTGATTGACACTCCCGGACTCGAGTCAACTCACGAGGATGACTCGCAGAACACGGTTGAGTTTCTCCAGCTGCACGGCGATGAAATCTCGGAGCGAACACGAGAAGAGGCGTCCAGCGCTGATGCTGTGCTCTATCTGTTCAGTCTCGGCGTGCATGAATCAGATCGCAACGCGATGACGTTGTTCCACGGTCCAACCATTGCCGGTGCCAGCCCGATCAATGCAATCGGAGTTCTGACGAAAGTCGACAACTACTGGAACGCAACCGAGCCCGATGTCGATCCGCTCGAAACGGGCATCCGTGTCGCAACGCGAATTGCGAGAGAACCAGATATCAAGCGAATCTTCCACGGGGTCTATCCGGTCTGTGGGCTACTCGCATTTGGAGCACGAACGCTGGACGACAGCGAATTCGAAGCGCTGCGGGAACTGGCAACCGCAAGCCGCGATCAGTTGACAACGATGATGATGTCAATCAGGCGCCTTCGTGAACAGGATTTCCCAGAGATACCGGTGTCACCAGAACGCCGGGCACCGCTGGTCGATCGCCTCGGAGCCTACGGAATCTGGGCGGCATGCGAGGAACTCCGCCAGGGAGCCAATACCCGTGAGCAGCTGAAGCAGCGGCTTCTGGAGAGAAGCGGACTCCCCAGGCTCGAGCGCGTGGTGCTCAGCCATTTCGGGAATCGTTCGTTCCTGATCAAACTCGAACGATCGCTCGCCGAGCTGAGTGCGGCATGTCAGCTTGGCAGACAGAGTCGCGCAGAGCATGCCAGGCAACTGGGGGAAGAGATCGCTGGTGAGGTGGAACGACTCAAACTTCAGGAACACGTTTTCGAAGAACTCAGACTGCTCAGCGATTTCTACGACGGGAAGCTCACGCTAGGACCAGACGAAGCGCAGAATCTGCTCGAAATCACCGGCGAATCCGGCACGACTGTCGGCGACCGTCTCGGGCTTGGCAACCGGGCCACGCTGGAAGAGATGGAAATCGAAGCGTTGCGCCTTCTCGGGCATTGGCGAAATCGTGCTTCGGACTTCGCTACTCCAAGGCGCGAAGCCGCCGCCGCAAGAGTTATGGAGCGGTCCTACGAGCATCTGCTCTATCACCTGCGAGAAGCGAAACGACATTTGCAGCTCTACGAGTGAGCCTCAACGTCACGCTGGGGCCCCGGTCAAGTCAACAAGTCCGAATTGAGATCGTGAAAGGCGTATGCATGCATCGCGGTGTTCGTGGTCGACTCAGATCACTACTGAAGTCTCTGACTCCGCAGGAGGAATCTGCCGAGGATCCCGATGTGCAGGAACTCGCACTGGAAGTGGAACTACTGGCACGATCACTGGTCACGGAACCGGACTCGCTACCTCCGCCGGCGAACGAAACGGTCGAGTCACTTCGAAATACCCGCCTCGTGCTCAACAATATGCGCGTCACGGCGCAGACCACTCCCGAGTCCGAGCAACGACGCGAGGCATCATCTGCTGCGGACGATGAACTGCCCGGCAATCTCGCGAAGGAGCTGATCGCGTTGCGTGATTCCTTGATGCTCAACATGCTCGACGAAACGGGCGAGGCCAACGAAATCGCCAGAAATGTCTACGATCATCTGGGAAAGATTCTGGTAAGAGATGGTGTCGTGCCGATCGAGGACACTGGAGCCTTCGACCGCGAACGACACCGTGTCATCGAAACGATTTCGACGGACGATCCTGCTCACGAGCAAACGATTCACAGAACACTGAGGTCAGGCTACCTCGTCAATGGCCGGATATTTCGACCTCAGGAAGTCGTCGTCAACTCCCTCGATGGAGCTCGCGGATGAGCAGAGCAACAGATTTCGGATCACCGGCAAAGTCTGTACCTTCAGGACGTGAAATCGCTGACCACGAATGGGGTTTGAACGATGTCTAACGGATCGGAGCATTTCAACGATAACGTCCTCGGTATCGACTTCGGCACCTGCTTTTCCAGCGCCGCTCTTCTCAAGGGTGGCATTCCCGAACCAGTCCGCGAACCGTTCGGTTCTGGATTCGCTATGCCCAGCAGTGTGGTGCTGACGTCAGAAGGCGATCTGGCAGTAGGACAGGTGGCAGAGAACGCAAAGTATCTGACCCCTGATCGATACCGCCGCGAATTCAAGCGCGATCTCGCGCGTCGTGAACCAATCCCACTGGGAAACCGCGAATTCTTCGCCGAAGAACTGGTATCTGCAATTCTGCGCACCTTGCGATCCGAAGCCGAAGAAAGCGTTCACGCTCCAGTTTCATCAGCCACGATCACGGTGCCAGCGACGTATGCCTCGGTCCGCAGAAACCTGATGGTGACGGCAGCCCAAGCTGCCGGATTCAGCCAGGTCGAACTCCTCGA
>REEK01000106.1 GCA_007695115.1 Sphaerobacteraceae bacterium | reverse complement strand
GATCAGCAGATTCCGCAGGTCAATTACAGCCCGATGAGCAACGAGACCGCACAGCGACGCATGGCGCTGGCCAATCCAGATCGGGTCTCTCACGCTCGCCAGAGCGATCCTTCAGCCAACCTGCGGCCGCCAGACGCGGGCACGACGGCAGGACGGTACGAACCACCACAGCTGCAGCATCATCCGGACGGCCGGCAACCATCATCCGACTCTGAGCTCGCGACAACCCAGATACCTCCCCATGAGCGGGAATCGGTCCCTGAACCCGAGCGGGTGCTTCCGGTACTTCGCGTTCTGGGTCAGGTAGGTGGCAACTACATCATCGCCGAAGGACCCGAGGGCATGTACCTGATCGACCAGCATGCAGCACACGAGCGTGTAATGTATGAAAAACTGCTTGCCCAGTACCACAGCGGAAACCTCGATCAACAACGACTGCTCGACGCCGTTGTGGTCGATCTCACGCCTGATCAACTAGGGACGCTGGAATCATGCCGGAATGATTTGCTCGGACTCGGGTTCGATGTCGAAGATTTCGGAAGCGGAGCCGTGGCGGTGCGGGCTATCCCGGCAATCATGCGTGGACGCAACATTGAGGACAACCTGCGCCTGATCCTGGACGAGATTGCCAGTGGGGGACGTGGCGATTCAATGTTCGATTCTCTGGTGATCAGTGCGGCGTGCCATTCGTCGATTCGATCCGGCCAGACGTTGACCCTCCCTGAGATGCGGGAGTTGATCGTGCAGCTGGAACGATGCAGTTCGCCCAGAGCCTGCGGACACGGTCGCCCGACGATGCTCCTCATGAGCCAGGACGAACTTGCCCGTCAGTTCGAACGCCGCTAATCCGCTATCGTCTCCGGCTGAATTCTAGAGGTCGATCCCGCCGCCAGGCCCATGCGGATCATCATCGTCTCGCAGCTTGATCCAGCCATGCCGCAATGCATAGATCACAGCCTGGGTGCGATCGTTCACCGAGAGCTTCCGGAGAATACTGGTGATGTGGTTCTTCACAGTCTGATCGCTGATGCTCAGCAGTCGAGCGATCTCCTTATTGCTGTGACCATGCGCCACACTGTCGAGGATCTCCACCTCACGTGGAGTCAGCGGCGAGAAGACCGCACTATTGCCTGAGTCCATCTCTGCCAGTTCCCGAAACTGATCGAGAACCCGAGACGCAACGAAGGGATGAGACAGCACGTTCTCGTTGATCAGATACTCGCCCCGCGCCACCCGACGGATGATATCGATCAGGTCACTGGAGTCGACATCCTTGGTGCAATAGGCGGCGGCTCCGGCACGAATGGCCGTAAACAACTGCTCATCGTCTTCGTGCATGGTCAGAACCACGATCGAAGCCCGTGGGTGGCGACGCTTGAGAACCCGTGCCAGTTCCAGACCGCTCATTCCCGGCAAATTGATATCGACCAGCATGACATCCGGAACCAGATGATCCGCCTGCTGAATCGCGTCATGTCCATCACCGGCTTCACCTATGACGCGCATATCCCGTTCGGCCTCGAGGCTCCACCTGATACCGCGACGAAACAACGGATGGTCGTCAACGATCAGAATCTGAATCGGATTCACGGCGATATGCTCCTCAAATTTAGTGGGGCCGGCGCTGATCGACCATACCGGGGGCAGGATCTCCGGATGTTCGCATCGCGATAGGGACGATCAAACTCACCTGGCAACCGCTGCCTGAACTACTATCGACATCGAGTCTGGCTCCGATCACTTCGGCACGCTCACGCATCCCGACAATGCCCGCGCCGCCTCGCGCTCGTACTCTCACCGATGCGGGGTCGAAGCCGCGTCCATTATCGCGCACTTCGACATTAACTTCACGTTCTTGTGATTCGATGGAAATCGACACTCGGGTCGCATCTGAATGTCGGTGGACGTTCTGCAACGATTCCTGAATCACGCGGAACGCGGTCAGTTCCTGTTCCGGGGTTAGTTCTGGCATCGCCTCGGGGAGTTTGAGGCTGATCTCGTCAGGAAGAAATATCTTGTACGCGCTGATGTAGTGCTCAACGGTGCCGATCAGCCCACGCTGCGCCAGCATGGTCGGTCTAAGATCGAAGATGAAGCGGCGAATCTCTGACAGGCCATCTCGCATCGACGCCTTGATACGTTCGACTTCCTCGACTGCCGGAGCATCAGCGGTCGCCTCTGATTGCCTCAATGAGCGTTCAATGAATTCGAGACCGATGATCGCGTTCGCCAGCACCTGGGCTGGTCCATCGTGGATCTCTCGGGAGAGGCGTCGGCGCTCTTCTTCTTTCGCCCGGATCATCGACTGTCTCTGCGTCAGATCCCTGGCATCCTCGATGCCAGGCAGTTCTTCCGATACAGAAAACTGCTGGCGAGCTGATGTAAGCAAATGCTCGAAATCAACGACCCGCTGCTGCAGGCTGGTCACCCGGCCAAGGCTGTTCGACAGTTCAGTCTGCGCCGCTCGAAGTGACCGCTCCTGCGCCTCGGATGACTGATCGGCTAGTTTGCCAGACGTTTCCTGAACCAGGCGGTCGAGTGTCAGTTGCTCTATCTCCGACTGGGTATGTTCCCGTTCCTGCTGGATCGAATCTACCAGCTTGCCGAGTTCCCGCGCGCTGCCCGCAACGCCAGCCTCAGCATTGGCAATAGCCTGTTCAACATTCGCTAGAATTGTCGAGAGGCGTTCAGGAAGCTGGCTCGGCACTAATCGCTCCACCCCAGCACACTGGCTCCTGGAAAATCTAAAGCTCGTCCTACAGGTTCACCCTGATCCCACCTGATGGAGATACCAGATAGCCAGTCTTTGCGTGCATTGCCGAAAATACGAACATAGTCGAGTATAGCACTCGACACGTAGAATACCATAGACCTGCGTACGTATGCTAGTTTATAAGGACGGAAGTTGCAATGACCGCCACCGGATTCGTCACGATTGGACAGGCTCCCCGCCCGGACATACTCAGATCGATGGTCCCCCACGCGTCGGTTGCCTCGTGCATCGAAACCGGTGCTCTGGACAACATCGATGAGGATGAGCTCGCTGCGCTCGCTCCGACAGGCGGAGCAACCCCGTTCGTGTCACGGCTGAGAGACGGACGAGAAGTACTCATCGACAAACAGAAACTGATGCCACGCCTTCAGAAAGCGGTGGACAGAGCCATCGATGATGGAGCGCGATCGATCGTTATTGTGTGTACCGGTTCGTTCCCGGAGATCACCGCACAGGTCCCGCTGATCTTTCCAGATCACCTGCTGAGAGCCAACGTGGACCAGTTGCTCCCAGCCGGAAATCTGGGAATCGTAATGCCGAACGAGGGTCAGCGCGCAATGATGCACGAGAAATGGGAGCGGCCGGGGCGACAGATCGTCGCGGTTGGAGTCTCACCCTACGCATCGGACGGCAAGCCGGATCACGCCGCAATCGAGTCGCTGGCAAACTGTGACCTCGTGGTTCTTGACTGTATGGGCTTCAGCGAAGAGATGCGGAGCGCGTGGCAGGAACCACTGAGCGTACCGGTGATTCTGGCGAATCGACTGGTGGGGCGAATTCTGGAAGAGCTCGATCCAGCGCTTCGTCAGGCAACCCCGGTATCAGGCGTCAGTCAGTCTGCTGACTGAACGAGACCAGCGTCACAGAGTTGCCGAATCTGATCGATGACACGCAGAGTACTCAGACCACCGGCAGCAGCCAGTTCTTCGATCGATCGCTCCCGGTGCAGTAGCGGCAGAAGTTGCTGTGGTTCATCGTGCATGTCGACGGCATACCGCTCGGCAAGCTCGGTACGCGTCCAGCGTGTATCGGCCGAAAATCCAGCTCGCTCGGCGCTACGCATCTCCTCTTCCCACCGGGCCGCACTGAGCACCAGCTGCTGAGGGGATTGGTTGACACGCAACGGTGCCACCCGGGGAACCTGACTTACAATCGCTTCGAATTCGCCACCAGTCCAGATCAATGCCGGGAAGACCAGCTGTTCCAGTTGTCGTTCGGTGAAGTTCTCCCAGGCGTGGGTGGTGAGAAGCGCCCTGGCGATCAGGCTCAGCCCTGTGCCACCGCCACCACCATCGCCCTCGATGAAGCTGAGCTGAGATTTGACCTCATCAGTGAGCCACTCGATCCGCCGGATCTCCTCGATAAGACTCCACTGGTCGGCTCCGGCGCCGCTAATCCGTCCACGATCGACATAGATCACATGGGTGAATGAGTCGCTGCGCCAGGCACGGATGACTCCGGTTCGACCAGAGATCTGGTAGAGCTGCAAAATGTCACCGAGTGAAAACTCTTCGAGCGAACCTCGCATGATGGTGGCTCCAGAACTCAGGTAAATGGACTCGACGGATTGTCCAGCTCCGCTCAGGATCGGGATGCGTACCGTCCACGGATGTCGTTCCATCGCACCTGAAAGACATCCTTGAGCATCAGCAGACCGTCGATACCCGGTCGGACTTTGCTTCCCGCGACGTGCTTCCAGACAACCGGCAACTCACTGATGGAGTACCCTCGCTTACGGGCGATGAACAGCAGCTCGACATCGAACCCGGTAACCAGTGGCCCCTTGACCTCTCGTCCTCCGTCTGGATAGAGCACGGAGCTGGAAAAGAGATCCTCCGCCACCGGACGTCTGAAGCCTTTGAAGCCGCACTGGGTATCTTTTATGCCCGGCAACAGTACGCCCTGTACTACGTAATTGTAAAGGCGCCCCATCCAGTGCCGATGTAACGGTTCACCCTGGCGCTCGGATCCGGTTCCCTCTCGTGAGCCGATCACCACATCCCAGCCCGCCTCAAGAAGGTCGAAGGCATCTGACACATAGATGATGGGCGTCGCCAGATCAGCGTCGGTGAACAGTATGTGGCGGCCGTTAGCTGCTCGAACGCCAGCCCTTACGGCCTGCGCCTTTCCGCCATGCGGCAGGCGGAGATGGCGAACTCGCGCATCCTCCGACTCAGCCTCGGACGCCAGTTCCGCAGTGCGGTCAGTGCTGCCGTCATCGGCGATCAATAGCTCCCACGTGATCTCCAGCGAATCAAGGAATGCCCGGGATTCCCTGACGGTGGATGGGAGCCGATCTTCTTCGTTGTAGGCAGGGATGATTATCGAGAGATCCATCTGATCCAGTCCAGAGCCGGCGCCCCAGTTCGACTGTCCATCAGTCGTCGGCCCGACGTGCCAATACGCGGCAGATTGTAGCAGTCTATCGCCCTCGCTTCCGATTTTCGTTGAGAAAGGCTGTCAATACTCTGGCAGCGAACCTGCTATCGAGTTGTCGGGCTGCTACAATTGCAGTTGCTAGATCGTTTGTTCGACTTTTCGACACTTCACCACCGCAGGAACTTCCAATATGGCCAGTGACAAAATCGTGATCCGGGGTGCCAGAGAGCACAACCTGAAGAACGTCGACCTCGAAATACCTCGCGAGAAGCTCGTATTGTTCACCGGCCTCTCCGGGTCGGGCAAATCGAGTCTCGCGTTCGACACCATCTACGCCGAGGGCCAGCGACGATACGTGGAATCGTTGTCTGCCTATGCCCGGCAGTTTCTTGGATTGATGGAAAAGCCAGACGTCGATCAGATCGATGGACTGTCTCCCGCAATCTCCATCGATCAGAAGAGCGCGTCCCGTAATCCTCGATCCACCGTCGGCACCGTGACCGAGATTCATGACCATCTCCGCCTGCTGTATGCCCGAATCGGTAAGCCACACTGTCCCGAATGCGGACGGCCTATCGCCACCCAGTCGGTTCAGCAGATGTCAGAGCGAATTCAGTCCTTGCCAGAAGGCGCCCGTCTCATGGTTCTGGCTCCGCTGATCAAGGACCGCAAAGGTGAGCATCAGGGCATTCTGGAAGATGTCCGGAAAGCTGGCTTTGCCCGGGTCCGGGTGAACGGTGAGATTCACGACATCGACGATGACATCAACCTCGGTCGCTATCATCGCCATACGATCGAGGTGGTAGTCGATCGCATTATCGTCCGGCACGATGATGACGACGACTCTCACTCAACGCGAATCCGACTGATCGACTCGCTGGAAACCGCGCTGCAGATGGGCAACGGTATCGCCACCGCGGCGATCGTCGATGGTGAAGAGATGATGTTCTCCGAGCATTTCGCCTGCGTCCATTGTGGATTGAACTTCGGCGAACTCGAGCCGCGGAGCTTCTCATTCAACAGCCCGCATGGTGCCTGTCCAAGCTGTGACGGCATCGGGGTTCGCAGTGAATTCGATCCGGAACTGGTTGTGCCGGACAAGAGCCTGGCGCTAGAGCAGGGAGCAATCGCCCCCTGGTTCAAGCCCGGTCGCGACGGGACAAACTGGTACTCGGCACTACTGGAAGCGATGTCGGCCGAGTACGACATCCCGCTGGACACGCCTTTCAGTGAATTGACCGACAAGCAGCAGAAGCTGATTCTCAACGGCACCCGTGGCAAGAAGATCAAGGTGCAGTATCGCTCCAGGTCAGGCCGCAAGCGGACCTACCCGGTGCCGTACGAGGGTGTCTTGCCGCATCTGAAGCGCCGCTATTCCTCGACATCATCTGACTACGTGCGCAACGAGCTCGCACAGTACATGGCGACCCGCCCATGCCCGTCCTGTGACGGATCCCGGCTGAAGCCAGCTGCCCGCGCGGTCACGATCAACGACCGTTCGATCGACCAGATCGGTGCGGCTTCAATCGAACACGCCTCCGCATTCGTGCAGGAGCTGATTCGAGAAGACGAAGACGCCCCGCTGACTGACCGGGAGCGGATGATCGGCCGGCAGATCCTCAAGGAGACCGGCGAGAGACTGCGTTTTCTTGTCGACGTTGGGCTCGACTACCTGACGCTCGATCGCGGTGCCGCATCGTTGTCAGGTGGTGAAGCGCAACGAATCCGGCTGGCAACCCAGATCGGTAGCCGGCTCATGGGGGTGCTCTACATTCTGGATGAGCCGAGTATCGGCCTTCATCAACGGGACAACGCGCGCCTGATCCAGACACTGATCTCTCTGCGTGACCTCGGCAACACGCTTGTGGTTGTAGAGCACGATGAGGAGACAATTCGTGCCGCTGACTGGGTGGTCGATATCGGCCCGGGAGCCGGCGAACACGGCGGGCACATCATCGCCACTGGTGACGTCACCGACATCGAGAAGGCTCCTGATTCACTGACGGGCCAGTACCTGAGCGGCAAGAAGCAGATCGAAATCCCGGAAAATCGCCGCAAAGGCAACGGAAACAGCATCGTTGTTCGTGGGGCCAGAGAGAACAATCTCAAGAACATCGATGTCGAGTTCCCGCTGGGTAGCTTCATCGGCGTTACCGGGGTCTCCGGATCGGGAAAGAGCACGCTCATCACCGATACCCTCACCCGGCGTCTGGCGCAGGTGCTCCACCGGGCGCGGCAGCGACCAGGCCTCCACGATGCAATCGAGGGTATCGAGCATCTGGACAAGGTCATTGAGATCGATCAGAGTCCGATCGGCCGAACGCCGCGATCCAACCCGGCCACCTATACCGGGGCATTCACGCCGATCCGGGACCTCTTCGCCTCCATGCCGGAAGCGAAAACCCGTGGCTATAAACCGGGTCGATTTTCGTTCAACGTAAAAGGTGGCCGATGCGAAGCCTGTCAGGGCGAGGGCATCATCGCCATCGAGATGCAATTCCTGCCGGACATCCACGTCCCCTGCGAGGTGTGCAAGGGCAAGCGATACAACGAGGAAGCGCTCGAGATCACTTATCGAGATCGTCACATCGCCGATGTACTGGATATGACCGTGGAAGAGGCGCTGGAGTTCTTCGAGAACATCCCGTCAATCCGGAACAAGATGCAAACACTGTTCGATGTCGGGCTCGGCTACATCAAGCTCGGGCAGCCAGCAACAACCCTGTCCGGCGGTGAGGCGCAGCGCATCAAGCTCAGCTCCGAGTTGAGCCGACGCGCCACCGGGAAAACGCTCTACATCCTCGACGAACCGACCACTGGTCTGCATTTCGCGGATATCGAGCGTCTTCTCAGTGTTCTTCAGCGATTGACCGACAGCGGGAATACGGTTCTGGTCATCGAACACAATCTCGACGTTATCAAGAGCGCTGACTGGCTGATCGATCTCGGTCCCGAAGGTGGTCAGGGTGGGGGCGAGGTTATCGGTTCCGGAACACCGGAGCAACTGGCCTCCATCGATGCCTCGTACACCGGCCAGGCCCTCCGCTCCGTGCTACGTGTCGAAGCGCTTGCCGCCGACTAGCTGTGCGTATCCCGCCAGGTGATCGCGTTAGCCCGATCACCTGGCAACTTCCACCCACAATCCTCACGACGTCCGTCTTCTTCTCCGTATCCGACGTACTCACACAAGTCTGTCTGGTCCCAGTAGTCGGCAACCTGACTTGCCGGACCAGAGCGCGTTCGCAAACGTCCACGATCCGAGATTTACCCCGAACAATTATTGTGCGTATTGACGCACCACGGATTCCGCACTACTATGCTTATCATAGTCATGATACGAGATTCACACGCTAAACACTGCTACATGCGCATGTTTACCCCACCCGATTTGCCACTCCGCGGCTGGACGCCACCAGCGAACCAGTGCGATCAAAAGTGTCATACCTATGTCACCATGGCAATGTATTGACAATGTGCGGACTGCGCCCTAGTATGGACCCTGGGATACCCACGAGCTCCGGCTATTGAAGTCTGGTCTCGGGCCGGACCGTTTCCTGGGCGCATCCAGGTGACTATTCGTATTTCTAGGGGAAGGATTGCGCATGCGTCGATCCATGCTGCTTGCTCTACTCCTGTTTATCGCGTCGATCGTTCCGGTGGCTGCCAGTCAGTCCGGCGAAGATGCGTATGCAGAGTGGACAAGCCTCGACTACTGCGAGTATTTCGAGCAGACGGACAAATACCTCTGCTTCGGGTTCCGCAGCTACTGGCATGAGTACGGGGGGCTGGAGATCTTCGGCTACCCGATTACCAACGAAATTCAGGAAGACGGCCTTACGGTTCAGTACTTCGAACGGGCTCGCCTCGAATGGCACCCGGGGGTCTGGCCGGAACGGCATGACGTGCTGCAAGGTCGTCTCGGCGCTGAACTGACCCGCGATCAGGCTGGTCAGGGACCGTTCGCTCCGGTCGATGCAGCCAAAGACGGCTGTGAATACTTCCCGCAGACGGGTCACAACGTCTGTGACAACTTCCTCAAGCGCTGGCAGATGTCCGGCGGACTGCCAGTCTTCGGCTATCCGATATCGGAAGCCTTTACAGATGACGATGGCGTGCTGGTTCAATACTTCGAACGTCAGAAGATGGAGTATCTGCCTGGCGAATGGCCAGAGCGCTACGACGTTCTGTTCGTTCTGATCGGCGTGGACGTCTGGGAATCACGGACTGACCCGGCACCACCACCGCAACCAGAACTGACCGTGGTTGCCAGCGATCTCGTTCAGCCACGTGGACTGCTCTACTCCGATCATGGTCTCTTCATCGCTGAAGCTGGTGAAGGCGGCGATGGGCCGTGCATCACACTCGGTTCTGGCGCCGAAGGCTGTGTCGGCGAATCCAGCGCGCTGACGATTCTGGATGACGAAGGTCAGCGACGGCTTGTCGACGGTATTTCCTCACTGGTTGAAGAGTCCGGCGAAGGTATCGGCATCCACGATATCGCCGTTGACGACGACGGCGAGATCTACGTAGTCGTTGGTCTGGGTGCGAACCCCGAATTCCTCGATGATCTGGGTGAAGCGGGTGGAGATCTCGCATCCATCCTTCACATCGGTCTCGACGGTGAAGTGACCTTCATCGCCGATCTCGCCTTGCATGAAGAACTCGAGAACCCGGACGGCACCGATCTCGATACCAACCCGTATGGCATCGCCTGGGATGGTGAAGCACTCATCGTTGCTGATGCCGGCGGAAACTCGGTGCTCCGCGTCAGTCTTGACGGTGACGTCGAGACCGTTGCCGTACTCGAGTCACGCATGGTTCCATCTCCGCCGTTCATCCCCGGCGACGAGATGCCGATGAACTCGGTTCCGACCAACGTCGCGGTTGGACCTGATGGCAACTACTACGTAGCGGAACTTACCGGGTTCCCGTTCCCGGTTGGCGAAGCCAACATCTACAAGATCACTCCCGACGGAGACGTATCGGTCCATGCGTCCGGGTTCACGAACCTGGGTGATCTGACCTTCGATGACCACGGCAATCTCTGGGCACTGGAGATCGTCGCTGGTGGGCTGCTCAACGCAGATCCTGAGGACCCGTCGACGCTCGCCAGCCGAATCATCAAGATCGCCCCGGACGGAACACAGACCGACTACATGTTCCAGGGGATGGCGTTCGCTACCGGCATTACCGTGGGCAGCAGCGGCGAAATCTACGTCGCGAACCTCGCAGTGACGCCGATGGCTCACGTGCTCCGGATCGATCTGCCGTAACTCGACCGCTTCGGGTATCCCATTCGTCCCCGGTCAGCATAGCGCTGGCTGGGGACATTTTCCTTCCGCCAGCTAATCTCTCCAGGCGCTCTCCGCCGAGTTCGTGAAAGTTTCATTGAGGCGCCACGTCCCCGTCGCTTCCCGTTGAAGCCTGCCAGCAATCATTGCTATCATTCGGATCATAACTGCGGCCACATCAAACCAGTTCCGATCGAAAGGCCCGGAATAAGGTGGACGACACAGGCGCCGTATATCACCAGAACGGCAATGGCCATCATCGCCTCAATGGCCATCATCCCGTGCTTGTGCTCAATTCCAACTACGAGCCACTCAATATCTGCAATATCCGGCGGGCAATCGTTCTCGTCCTCAACGGCAAGGCCGAGGTGCTCGAAGAGTACGACGTGATGATCAACTCGTCCTCGGCCGGCTTCGATGCGCCATCAGTCATCCGTCTCGTCTACATGATCAAGCGGCCCTACCCCAGGGTGAAACTCTGCCGACGGGAGATCTTCATCAGAGATCATTTCACCTGTCAGTATTGTGGCGTCGAGACGAGGGAGCTGACGATCGACCACATCATCCCACGGTCGAAGAACGGGCCGCACACGTGGGAGAATCTGGTCTCTGCCTGCAGGCAATGCAACCACCGTAAAGGTGGCAAATCGATCGAAGAAGCCCGGCTAAAACTCAAATCCACCCCGAAAGAACCACGAGCCAGTCGCTACTACCCGATCCAGCGAGCACTTTCAAGACGGGTCAATCAGGACTGGCTGAAGTTCATCCCCGAACTCGAACTGCGCTCAGACACGCCATTCTCTCAGTAGACCAGTGGCACGCCGGGTCAATCCGGCCTACAATCGGTGCCGTTAACTCGCGTGCTGTGCGTTAACTCAACGTTTCAGAAGGAGTCTAATCCATGCTCGATCTCCGACTCATACGGGAAAATCCAGATCAGGTCCGTGACGGGATCCGTCGACTCAACATAGAGGCCCCCATCGACGACATCCTCTCCCTCGATGAACAGCGGAGATCACTCCTGACCCGGGTCGAAGAACTCAAGGCGCAGCGCAACGCTGGATCGAAGGAGATCGGCAAAGCAGCCGACGGTGAAGAGCGCAACCAGAAGATCGCCGAGATGCGAGCGCTGGGCGACCAGATCGGGGAAATCGACGAAGACGTACGCAGGGTTGATGAACGCCTTGGAGCCCTGCTCCTCGAAGTACCGAACATGCCCGATGCAGACGTTCCTGACGGACCAGACGAGTCCGCAAACGTCATCCTGCGTCACTGGGGAGACCCGAAAGAACCGTCTGACGACATCGTTCCTCACTGGGATCTCGCCGCAGACCAGGGCTTGATCGATTTCGAACGTGGAGTGAAGGTCTCCGGGTCCCGCTTCTACTTCCTGCGAGCGGATATGTCCCGCCTGCAGCGGGCGCTGATCACCTGGATGATTGATATCCACACCCGTGAGCATGGCTATATCGAGCTGACCCCACCGGTTCTGGTTCGCAGTGAATCGATGATCGGCACCGGCAACCTGCCAAAATTCGGCGACACCCTCTATCGGGACGATGAATCCGATCTGTGGCTCATCCCGACCTCGGAAGTCTCGGTCACAAACTATCATCGCGAAGAACTGCTGGAAGCTGGCAGCCTGCCGATCAAGTACGTGGCCCAGTCCCTCTGTTTCCGCCGGGAGCAGTTCTCTGCCGGTCGAGATGTGCGCGGCATCAAGCGCGTGCATCAGTTCGAAAAAGTCGAGATGGTGAAGCTCGTCGAGCCGGAGAAATCCGACGAAGAGCTCTACGCGCTGCTCGATAACGCCGAGAAGATCCTGCAGAAGCTCGAACTGCCCTATCGCGTGGTCCAGATGTGTACCGGAGATCTCTCGTTCGTCTCCGCCAAGAAGATCGATCTGGAAGTCTGGGCCCCCGGTTCCGAAGACTGGCTGGAGGTCTCGTCCTGCGCCAATTTCCGCGATTTCCAGGCACGCCGGGCAAACATTCGCTATCGAGCTGGCGAAAAGGGCCGTCCGCAGTACGTTCATACACTGAACGGTTCTGGACTGGCGCTTCCACGAACGATGATTGCCATCCTGGAGAACTATCAGCAACCGGACGGCAGCGTGATCGTCCCGGAGGTCCTGCGCAACTACATGGGCGGACAGGAGCTGATAGAAAAACAGGGCGGGATCTGGTAGCGTTGTCGACGGTGACAGCCCGCTGGCTGCGCACCGGAACGAGGCCTGAACAGGCATCAAATCCCTTTTGAGGGATCGTCTCGATCAGGTACACTTACCGGTGCGGTTGCCGAGCAGGTCGATGTGCCTGCAGCCCGGCCATCCGCAGCGTAACGCCCCTGGCGGAGCGCCGCACACAGCGCGGAGAGGTGGCCGAGTGGTTTAAGGCGGCTGTCTTGAAAACAGTTGACCGAAAGGTCCGGGGGTTCGAATCCCTCCCTCTCCGCTTCACAACCAAATGGGAAGGTGCCAGAGCGGTCGAATGGGGTCGCCTGCTAAGCGATTGAGGGCTTAAAAGGTCCTCCGAGGGTTCGAATCCCTCCCTTCCCGCCAGACAGAAAGCCGGTCCTTCGGGGCCGGTTTTGTCATTTCCAGTCGCCTTCGTTGCGACTGAACGGTAAACAAAGCGGGTCAGTGTACTCTCGCGCCTCGAGCCGGCGAGATTGCGATGATGAGCGCAGCAACAAACACTGCGGGGATGGGCAAGAGTGTTACTCGATACCCGAGACGTCCCGCCAGAACCCCACCAGATAACGAGCCAACCACGGCCATCGAACAATTTGCAGACCTGACCGTCGCGTTCATGCGTCTGAGCATCTCGTGCGAAGTTACCGTCTGGCTATAGCCCCATTTCGTTCGGGACCTGCACGCCCATACCGAAGCCGCACAGGGTCGGGGTCGTTGCGAAGAGAACAATTGCCCAGATAACTCCGTCCGGAACGATCTCCACTCGAGGAGCTGAGACCTACCCTAAATCCTCTTCTACTCGCTCTCGAGCCCTTCGCTCAGAGTCTGGGGTGACGCCATAGTCTTCGGCGGGCTTGCCTTCGCGCTCCGCCATTTCCTGGGCACGCTCCTGGCTCGAAAGCGGATCCATCTGATGCTCGGGCTCGGACGCCTTTGTGGAGACGACCGCCGGATCGTAGTGTCGATCGAGCACTGCGTTCAGTTCCGCACCTGCCATCACGACGATGCTCGACATGTAGAGAAACATCAGGAGGACGACCATACCGCCGAGCGCTCCATAGGCGCTCCCGGGGTCCGCGAACTGGAGATACAGGCTAAAGCCCCACACTGCGATGAGCCAGACGATCGTTGCCAGGATCGCTCCGGGACTGATCCATCGGAACGACTGATTCATCGACGGACCCTTCCAGTAGAGAACAGACAACGCCACCATGAACATCAGGATAAGCACCGGCCATCGGACGATGTTCCAGATCAGCTCGAACGTTCCACCCAGGCCGGCTAGTTCCGCAATCGCGGATCCGATCGCCTGTCCGAAGACGAAGAGGATAAACGAACTGATCACGAGCAAGCTCAATGCGATGGTGAGCCCGACCGCTATAACCTTCTGCCAGATGAAACCTCGTGACTCTTCGGTGTTGTAGGCGATGTTGAATGCCTGCATCATCGTGCCGATCGCGTTCGACGCGGACCAGAGGGCAACGACGATACCGATCGACAACAGACCGGCGCCACCTTGCTCTTCAGCTGTCTCGAGGATCATGGAAAGCATCTCTTCAGCTTCTGCAGGAACAGGAGCGTCTTCTATCTGAGTTTCCACCCAGCCGAAAATATCCCAGCCAGTGTGCCGGTTGATCACCGCGGATAGTGAAGCAAAGAAAATGACCAGAGGTGGAAGAGAAAGAATCAGACGAAACGCGGCGTCTCCCGCGAGGATCGTCACCTTGTCCTTCATGAACTCTTTGCCGGTCTCCTTTGCTATGGAGATAACGTCAACGTCGCCTATTCGCACGGTTGGAGCCCTTCAATGGTGAGATGGTGAGATCGCACACTCTGTGCACTGGCGCCAGAGGATGCAAGGAATGTTCCGCCAGACATCACCCCGGTCAGGTCAGCGTCTACGCCACAAAGTTCGCAGCAACAAGCGGACCCTGTCCCGTTCAGTTCGCCTATGTCATCTCATGTACAATCCTCCAGATAGTCGTGGAATGGTTCTCGCGTGCCGAACTTCGGGACACAGCGATATCTACCATGCTGGTGCGTTCGTTTTCACATCCATCACTCGGGAGCGTTTCATGCCGAATTTGTTACGTGCAGTTCTGGTTCCGCTTACGTTGGTACTGCTGCTTTCGCTTTCAGACTGCATTCGCTTTGGCTCATCGTTGATCTCCGACGATGATGCCGCCGAACCAACTCCAACGCCCGCGGCCACCCCCACCCCGTTCGCCACGCCGTGGCCTACTCCGACTCCGCGCATTCCAGCTACGCCAACGCCGGAACCAACAGCCACGCCAGAACCGACCGCGACGCCAGAGCCGACCATGAACGACGACGACCTTTCGGGTTTGCTGCTGGATCTCGACGATCTGTCTGAGGGCTGGCGCACCGTCGATATCGACAACCCGATCTCGACGATACCTGGCGTAGAAAATATGGACGTTGTTCTGGTCAGCGAATTCTTCCAGCGGAGCGATCTCGGACCGTATCTCGTTCACATGCTGCTCTATGCCGAAGACGAGTCCGACGCTGAGGATGCGTTCGAGGCAATTGAGGACGAGCTCGATGCCGCCGGTATTCTGGAAGAAGTCACCGATCAGGTTCGGACGTGGGAAACTGAACTGGTGGATTTCGATGAGTTCGGCGATGAATCGTTCGCGTTCCGCGCCATTGGTGATACCGGCATCATCCCGGTTGATGCCGATATGGTGGCAGTGCGTCAGGGGAACTACATCAGTTTCATCATCCACGCTGAGCTGATGATGGTCGATTCGGACAAGACCCTGGAGCTGGTCGAGACGGCAGTTGATCGACTTCCGGAAGACTGATTTCTCAGCAAAGACATCCAGCACGAAACGAACGTCAACCCGGGCACAGCCAGTGTGTCCGGGTTCCTTCAACGCCGAATTCGCGCGCTTGTGTTACAGTGTCGCGACGCTTGTACGCCGCACAACCGATGACAGGGGAGAGAAGGTGCAGGATGACATGGTCGTCCTACCTGCGACGCATGGCGCTGGAATTGTTGATTTTCTTTCTGATCTGCGCAGCGGTGTTCTATCTGGTCACCGGCCGGGACGACCCTGCAACAGCAGTCAACACTTCACTCATCGCGACACTCTTCTACGGGACAATCACGTTCGTCCTTCGGCAGCGAGCACTGCGGAACCAGAATAGAACCTGATCCAGATCAGCCTTGAAGTCTGACTCGGAATCAGTCAGTATTGGCCCGAACGATTCGACTCCGGGCAGGAGTTCGTCAGGGTGAACCGACATGAGTGAGTGGCTTGACCGGATCGGTCGCTACATCGTCCAGTCATTCTCAATAGATTCGAGGACGCTCGCCGTCTTCCGGATCGGTATCGGCTTGCTCGTTATCGGCGATGTACTCGCCCGCGCCAGCACCTTCACTTTTTTCTACACTGAAGACGGGGTCGTTCCGCAGGAACTGGCCGAGGCCCGCACGGTCGATGGTGCCTTTTCATTCTTCTTCTACACGCAGGACAGCTGGGTTATCGCGCTGCTCTTCGTGGTTCACTTCCTCATCGCGATCCAGTTGATACTTGGCTACAAGACACGCTTTGCGATGATCCTGACCTTCCTGTTCGCGATCTCCCTCGATCATCACAACCCGCTGATTCTCAGTCATGCCGACACGCTCTTCCGGCTGCTCTGTTTCTGGGCAATCTTCGTCCCACTGGGTGAGCGATGGTCGATCGACTCATTCCAGCGTAAGGAAGAACCCAGGACGATGATCGCCAGCCTGGGAACTGCGGCGTTGCTGCTCCAGATGGTCTACATGTACACGGTAAACGGATTCCACAAACTCGGCAGCGAGATGTGGAACTCCCGCGAGGCGACGCCACTCATCTTCGGCCTCGACGATATGACGTACTTCCTTGCCGGGCCTATGCGCCAGTTCCCGTTTGTCCTCGAGATCCTCGGAACTATGTGGTACTACCTGCTAGTGATCTCGGTCCTGCTGCTGATTCTTCACGGACGTCCCCGCTATATCCTGGCGCTGCTGATCTTCGGAGCGCACTTCTCCTTCACCGTTACCGTCCGGATCGGCGCTTTCGGCTGGGTCGGAATGACCGGTGTGTTGCTCTTTCTCCCAGCCCGATTCTGGGACGACGTTTCGGCAATCGCCCGGAGGCTCAACCTGTGGGATCGTGCGGTGGTGCCCGTTTATGATGGGCTCTATGCGTTCGGTGATCGATGCGCCCGGGCACTACCGAGCCTGCGCCCGAATCTCGGCGTTCCATCTGTGGTGCGCGACGGCGCATTCGACGTCGGGATGACGTTCCTGATTCTGTCGCTTTTCGTCTTGCCGGCGATCTGGTTCATGGACGATCAGGATGCGATCAACTGGGAACAGAGCAGTCTCGAGCAGAGCATTGAAGATAACTTCCGCAAGATTGGCGTCCGACAGTCGCCATGGACTGTGTTCGCCCCAACACCGCGGACAACCGACCGCTGGTATGTCTTCGCCGCATCGACGACCGATGGCGAGTTTCTCGATGTCTACAACGACCGACCGTTCTCCTTCGATCGTCCCTATGACGAGCTTCAGAACATCTACGGGAACTATCGAGAGCGCTTCTACATGAACACGATTCGTCGGGCTGGCCAGGCAGGAACGCCGCCAGACTACCTTGTGAATTACATCTGTCGTGACTATGCCGAGCAGGGCATCGAGCTGATGCAGATCGAAATGTACGTGATCCATGAAACGGTCACGCGCGAGACGATCGACGACTGGCAGAATCGCAACACCTGGAGCGAGCTGATGTCCCGCCACGCCTGCCCCGGTCACGCTGTCGAAGAGCTCGATTTGCCGAGCGATCCTCCGTAGCCAGCCCTACAAGCGGGCGAACTGGCGTCTTAACTTCTTCCTGAACTATCCTCAACAGGGAATTCATTATCGCCCTGCAGCGTAGTGGAACGCTGTGCAGGGCGTGTTTTGCGCACCAGGCGAGAAAAGATTGGATGAATCTGGAATGCACCAGCTCCCGTTCGACAAGCCGGGACGATTCTACCGGGGCAACATTCATATGCACTGTGATGCCTCGGACGGTCAGGTTTCTCTCGATGACGCCGTCAAGATGTATCAGCAGAACGGCTACGACTTCATCGCCATGACGGACCATTTCATTCCACAGTTCGACTGGCCGATCACCGATACCCGCTCGTATCGAACCAACGATTTCACCACGCTCATCGGAGCCGAGCTCCATGCTCCGACGCTGGAGAACGGCGAATACTGGCACATCGTGGCAGTCGGGCTGCCGCTCGATTTTGCGCCTGCCACCGAGGGCGAAACTGGTCCCTCACTGGCCCAGCGAGCCGCGGACACCGGCGCCTTCATCGGGATCGCCCACCCGGCCTGGTACGGCGCGTCGCTGAACGACGTGCTGAGCATCGAGTGTGCCCACGCCGTCGAGGTTTTCAACCAGGGATGCGCCGCGGACAGCGATCGTGGGGAGAGCTGGTACATCACTGATCTCGCCCTGACCACCGGCCGGCGACTGACGGCATTCGGGACAGACGACGCCCACTTCCGAACTGCACACCCGGACGTCTTCGGTGCCTGGACAATGGTCAAATCCGAAGAACTGGACCCTGATCCACTTCAGGATGCACTCAAAGCCGGCCACTACTACAGCACCCAGGGGCCACTGATTCATGACATCAGCCTGAACAGTGACTACTCTGCCGTGCAGATCCGGACATCGCCGGTTCGTTCGATGATGGCCATCGGGCCACGCTCCCGATACCTTGCGAAACACGGAGCCGGACTGACTACCCATGAATTTCCGCTGGAGAAATTCAGCGACAATTACTTCCGCATTACCGTTATCGATGACAGTGGAAAGCGCGCCTGGTCTAACCCGATCTGGCTCGATGATCTCGAAACGCGATAGTCAGGGAACCTCATGAAATCACTACCCTTCGACATGCCGGGGCGATTCTTCCGCGGAAACATCCACATGCACTCCAACCGTTCAGACGGTGCGTTGAGCGTCGACGATACGGTTGCCATGTACCGCGACAACGGTTACGACTTCATCTCGCTCACCGATCACTTTCTGGAAAAGTTCGACTACCCGATCACCGACACTCGCCAGTACCGGACGGCAGACTTCACCACACTGATCGGAGCGGAGTTGCACGCCCCGGCACTGGAGAACGGCACCATCTGGCATCTGGTCGGTGTCGGGCTTCCGGACGATTTCGCTCCGCCAGCCGACGGCGAGACTGGTCCCGGTATCGCAAAACGGGCCTGGGACACGGGGGCATTCGTCGGCATGGCCCATCCTTCCTGGTATTCGATGACGATGAACGACATGCGCAGCGTCCAGCACGCCCATGCCATCGAGGTCTTCAACCAGGCATCCCACGTCAGTGGCGAACGCGGGGACAGCTGGCAGATCACCGATCAGGTCCTCGCCGAAGGTCGCCGGCTCTCGACCTACGGGACAGACGATTCTCACTTGCGGGACAACCTGCCGGACAAATTCGGAGCCTGGACTATGGTGAAGGCAACCGATCTCGAACCCGAGGCGTTGACGGATTCACTCAAGGCCGGTCACTACTACAGCAGCCAGGGGCCCTTGATTCACCACATCGCGCTCAACAGCGACAACTCGGCGATCGAGATTAGCTGCTCGCCAGCGTCGGCAGTCAAGGTTCTGGGGAAGGGTCCGCTCTACACCTATGAACACGGTGCGGGCCTGTCACAATCCACACTCTCCATCGAGCATATCTCCAGCAAATCGCCCTTCTGCCGGGTGGTGGTCGTCGATGCGGCTGGCAAACGCGCCTGGTCCAACCCGATCTGGTTTGACTGATCAAACAGGGAAAGAACGGCTTGCCCAATCCGTCGACCTGTGTCAGTCTGTGGTCGTATTGGCCGCAGAAAACAGAGATAACTGAGTGGATTGGACGCGCTACGATGATGAGTCTGCCGTTTCGGCAACCGGGTCGCTTTTTCCGGGGCAACCTGCATGCCCACTCCACGGAGTCCGATGGTGCGCTGGACCCCGCGAGCCTGATCGATGCCTATCGCCGAAACGGATACGACTTCATCGCCGTAACCGATCACTTCCGGGATCGCTTCGGGTTTCCGGTCACTGATACCCGCGAGTATCGGGATAGCGAGTTCACCACGATCCTCGGGGCAGAGCTCCATCCGGCAGCGCTGGAGAACGGCGAGGACTGGCACATCCTGGCGGTCGGTCTGCCACTGAACTTCCCGGCAGCCAGCCCGGATGAAGACGGTCCGACCCTCTCACAGCGCGCCAGAGATGCCGGGGCCTTCGTCGCCATCGCCCACCCCCACTGGTACAGCGCCACCATGAACGACGCCCGTTCGATCGAAGCTGCACACGCCGTCGAAATCTTCAACATGACCTGCCACATGGCCAACGATCGCGGCTATGGCTGGTACATGGCCGATCTGCTGCTGGCCGAGGGCCGGAAGATTCTGGCGATTGCTACTGACGACACTCATGCCAAACCGGAACGGCCAGACATGTTTGCTGGCTGGGTAATGGTCAAAGCAGAACATCTGGACCCGGACAGTCTTCTCGATGCCATCAAGGCGGGGCACTTCTACTCGAGTCAGGGGCCACTGATTCACGACATCGCCATCAGCGATGATCGCTCGACAGTCACCCTCGAGACCTCGCCAGTTAGCTCGATTCAGGTCTGCGGTCGTGCCCAGCGCACCCGGGATGTCCACGGCAACGGTATGACGTCCTGCACGATCGATCTCGATCGGGTCCAGAACGACTACTTCCGGGTTACCGTCATTGATTCCAGCGGAAAACGTGCCTGGTCGAACCCGATCTGGCTGGATTGAGCGACACCATGAAGATCACCAGCATCGAAGCACTGAGGCTGAACCGGCCACCCCATCAGCACACGACCACGCCCCGGCGCGAGCCATGGGAACCGCGGGACGAGGTCGCAAACCCGATGTCCCGCTTTTCACGGTTCAAAGCCCACCGGAGCCTGTGGCGCCCGGAGTGGGAAGATGTCTGGTGCCGGGTGACACTCGAAGATGGAACGCAGGGACTGGGAAACACCATCAACGGACGCCCAGTTGCCGCAGTCATTGAAGATCACCTCGCCCCGCACCTGATCGGTGAAGACGTCTTCAGTACCGACAAGATGGCCGACATGATGTTCCGGCTATCCAAACCGTATGGAACAACCGGCCTCGCGTCATACGCGATCAGTGCCATCGATCTGGCGATCTGGGATGCACTGGGCAAACTGCAGGACAAGCCGGTCTATGCCTTGCTTGGCGGAGCCCACAAGTCATCAATCCAGTGCTACGCCACCGGCAACGATGTCGACTGGTATCAGGAGCTCGGGTTTCGAGCATTCAAGCTCGCCTGTCCCTATGGACCAGCCGATGGCACCGAAGGAATCCGGAAGAACGAAGCGTTCGTGGCACAGACACGAGAGCAGATCGGCGACGACTGCGATCTGATGCTCGACTGCTGGATGGCGTTCGACGTCGAGTACACCGTACAGCTGGCCGAAACGCTGCGGCCCTACCGGATCAAGTGGCTGGAAGAGACGCTGATCCCCGAGGATCTCGATGCCCACGTAGCGCTGCGCAATCGGTTGCCGTGGCAGACCCTCACCACCGGTGAGCACTGGTACACCCATGTGCCGTTTCAGTGGGCCGCAAACCATCGGGTGGTCGATATTCTCCAGCCAGACATCAACTGGGTAGGCGGACTGAGTACCGTTCGAAAGATCGGCGCGATCGCCGATGGAGCCGGTTTGAGCGTGATTCTGCATGCTGGCGGCAACAACCCGTTCGGGCAGCACTTCAGCATCGCCACGCCATCTGTTCCATTGCTGGAATGTTTTGTTGGCACACCTCCCGGCGTACCGCTGGAAGAGGGATGGCGGCTGCCCGGGCAGGCAATTCCCGAGAATGGAATGCTTACCCCATCAGACGCGCCCGGGTTCGGGTTAGAGATCCCTGAGGACTGGCTGGCACCGTTCTTCGGAGCGTAATTTTGCACCGGCAATGAGCATAACCAGACACGCCGAAAAGGGATTGTGCAGCCAGATGGCCGGCTCAGGCCCGGCCAGAGCTCGTGTTATACTCTCGCCTGCCCGATTCTGTGTGAACGGGTCCATTCTTCGACAGAGACACTAGCGGATATATGGCAGAACCAGGACTCGCACAACGCCTACGGCGCCACTCGCGAAACTCCGGCATGATGATCGGCGTCAGCATGGCCGCCGCAATGATTCTCTGTATCGCCGCATTCATCTGGCTCTACGTCCAGATCGGCCCGTTGCTGAGTGATTTCATCCCTCAGGAAACGGCCGAGGAGCCAGAGACAATCGGGATCGCCGGCTCCCAGCCTACCCCGGGCCCCAGTGCGGTCGATGACTTCTCACTGGCTGAGATACCACCCGAACCGCTGTCGACACCGTCACCAGATGATGATGAGGCTGACGACGAGGCGACCGATGATGAGGACGACGACGCGGACCTGGATGTCTGGACTCCTACGCACCAGCTTCGGGATGGTCCAAACGTCAATTTCCGCTCTGGGCCAAATACGATGTCCGAGCCACACGGGTCACTGCCGCCAGGAACACCACTCGAGTTTCTTGGCGAGGAAGAGCCGGCCAGCGGCGCTGTCTGGATGTCCTTCGAGATCGAAGACGGGACCCAGGGCTGGATTCGGGACGTCGATGTTGTCGAAGTCGAAAACGACGATGACGATGCGGACGACGAGTAACCCCACCTCGCTTTGCTATACTTCCTCACAGTCTAGATGTCACTCTTCGATCCTTATCGCCATTCAATGACGAGGTCAAACCATGCAGAAAGTTTCGATTGTCGGGCTCGGATTGATCGGTGCGTCCATCGGATTGGGCCTCCAGAAATGGGCGACCGACGATGGCCAGCGGAAATCCGTCCTCGAAATCAGCGGGTTCGATGTCGCCATCGAACATCAGAATTACGCCAAGAAGATCAAAGCGGTAGATCGCACCGAGTGGAACCTCGGTGATGCGATCGATGACGCGGACGTGATCATCATCGCGACACCTGTGACATCGATTCGCGATGTGATGGAAATCGTCTCCGATCGTGCGCCGCAGAACGCAATCGTTACCGACACCGGCAGCACCAAGTCGAAGGTGATGGAGTGGGCCGATGAGCTGCTTCCAACATCGATGAACTTCATTGGTGGCCACCCAATGGCCGGCAAAGCGGTGAGTATCGAAGGCGCCGAGGCGACCCTGTTCAAAGGTGCAACCTGGTGTGTCTCTCCCTCGGTCAATGCAACTGACGAATCGGTGCAGACCGTGCTTGGGATCGTATCCGCGCTCGAAGCCGAGCCACGATTCATCGATCCACACGAGCACGATGGGTTTGTCGGCGCAGTCAGCCACCTTCCATTCATGCTCTCGATTGCTCTGATGCGCTCAGTGGCCAGTGATAGCTCATGGAAAGAGCTCTGCCAGCTGACATCGAGCGGATTTCGCGATGTCTCACGTCTCTCGGGCGGTGACCCGAAGATGCACCGGGACATCTGCGCCACCAACCAGGACAACGTCATTCGCTGGATCGATTCGGCCGTTGATAACCTCAACAATATGCGAGAGATGATCGCTGATGGATCCGATGAGGCGATGGAGCAGCTGCTGCAGGAGATGGACGCCGCGCAGCATGCTCACGCCCAGTGGGTCACCAGCGCTCGGGACGGCCGCATGATGGATGAACCCGAGAGTGAAGTCATGTCCACCTCGGTTGGCGAACAGATGCAGCAGATGCTCTTCGGGAACCTGTTCCGTCGCAAGCCGAAAGTCGGCAACGAGCAGGACCGCAAGAACGGTCAGAACCAGTAAAGTTCCAGCCACATTCGGGATAGATCAAAACGGACCGGCCAGGTGGCCGGTCCGTTTCTTCATCGCAATCGTGCTGAGCAACCGATCTCAGGGGACGATCTGCCAGTCATCTGGCAATGAATACTGATACAGGATGGGAATCGGTTCACCCTGGCGGCGGACGCGCCCGCGATCCTTGCGCTGCACATCCTCGTAACTGTTCTGCACCTGAACAATGCGCTGTTCCTTCAGGTTCAGCAAGACCAATCCGGTATCAGCCGGTTTCAGGCTGACCTGTCGCATCTGCTCATTGAAGATCCTGAACGGTGGCAACTGGCGGTTGCTCATTTCGTCGACCCAGCCGTTGAAGGCGTCGATATCGTCCCGGGTATTGTGTTCATCGAACACAGAAAGGCCAGACCGAACATCCTCCACGAAGCTCTCGTCATATGGCTTCGTGTACTCCAGCAACTCCTGGGTTGTCGAGGGGTTGCGGCTACATGCCGCCACCAGCATTTTGATCGTGTGACAGGGGCCAACGAAACTCGTGATCCCTTCGCTATCGACGACGGTAAATCGAATTACGCTCACCTTGATGGCACCAATCAGTAGTTCTCATGTCCCACATGCAACGGGCGTCACCCGCTGCAAGTTAATCGTAACATTGATAGTGAGGATAACTCATGAACGCATCAGCGAAACTCGAGCAATGTCATGACTGAGCAGAACATGATCGACAACCAGCAGGCCCGCTACGCCCGTCAGCGAATTCTCGGCGTCATCGGCGAGACCGGGCAGCAACGCCTTCTCGACGCGCGAATTGCCATACTCGGCGTCGGTGCGCTCGGGACGCATGTCGCTGACACACTGACCAGAGCTGGAGTCGGATTCATTCGGCTGGTTGATCGAGACCTGCCCGAGCTCAGCAACCTGCAACGCCAGATCCTGTTCGATCTGAGTGATGTGGAACGTGGCGTCCCGAAGGCGGCCGCCGCGGCAGAACGGCTCAGCGCAGTCAACCCGAATATTGAGTTTGAACCGCTGGTGACCGACATCAACCCGACCAACATCGAGCGAATGATCAGTGACGTAGATCTGGTCATCGATGGTTCTGACAACTTCGAGCTTCGCTATCTGCTCAATGATGCAGCGATCAAACATTCCGTACCCTGGGTCTACGGCGGGGTGATCAGCACCCACGGCATGTCGATGACGATCCGGCCGGGAATCTCGCCGTGTCTCCGGTGCGTCTTTCCCGAATCGCCAGCTCCCGGTGACGCACCGACGTGCGATACCGCCGGCGTTCTTGGCGCCGCAGTAGCGATGGTTGCGTCGATTCAATCGACCGAGGCGATCAAGTATCTGACCGGCGACCACGATTCACTGAGCCAGCATCTGACGATGATCGATCTCTGGGAGATGTCGTTCCGGCAGGTGTCGCTCGGCGAGCGGGATCCATCCTGCCCGGCCTGTGGCAATCACGATTTCGCATTTCTGGACAGACAGGCTCCACGTCAGACGACCGACCTGTGCGGCAGCGATTCGATTCAGATCATGATAGATCCCGCACCGAGCCTCTCCCTTGAGTCGCTTGCCAATCGCCTGCGAGACGCAGGAGAGGTCAGTTACAATGCCTATCTCTTGCGGGTTCAGCTGAACGGGTATCAAATGACGGTGTTCCCGGATGGTCGAGCGATCATCAAAGGGACAACTGATCCCGGTGAGGCACGCTCGTTGTACGCGCGATATGTCGGAATGTGAGGACCAGGGTGATCTACCTCGATAACGCTGCAACCAGCTGGCCGAAACCTGACCGCGTTTACGAAACACTTGGTTCGTTCCTGCAGCATTCCGGGGCCAATCCGGGCCGATCTGGGCACCGGATGGCGACCAGCGCCGCAGGGATGCTGGATCGTACCCGGAACCGAATCGCCGCCCTGTTCAACGCGCCTGGTCCGGAGCAGGTCATTTTTACGCTGAACGCCACTGATGCGCTCAATTTTGCGATCAAAGGTGCGCTTATCGCAGGTGATCACGCCATCTCCACCGTGATGGAACACAACTCTGTCCGCCGGCCACTGCGCGCAATGGAATCGCAAGGTGTGACCACCACAAAGGTTCCGGCCGATTCCGAAGGATTCATCAGCGTCGACGATGTTCGCGCTGCGGTAAGACCCAACACACAGTTGATCGCAGTTACCCACGCATCCAACGTCAACGGCGCCATTCAGCCGATTGCCGAGATCGCAGAGATTGCCCGCGAAAACGGCGCGCTTCTGCTGGTCGACGCCGCGCAGACCGCCGGGGCGATTCCGATCGACATCGCCGACATGGGTATCGATCTCCTGGCCATTCCAGGACACAAGGCGCTTATGGGGCCCCCGGGAACCGGCGCGCTCCTGATCGGCGATCGAGTTGATCTTGATGATCTGAATACCGTGCGCGAGGGTGGAACCGGAGGAAACTCCGAAGAAGATACTCAGCCGCGGGAGTTGCCGGCACGCTATGAGGCCGGAACGCACAACACGGTAGGAATTGCCGCGCTCGGCGCTGC